>NZ_JBHTRI010000009.1:0-230751 GCF_042796085.1 Streptomyces sp. NPDC056452 | reverse complement strand
CCCGGGATTCCTCCCGGGGGCCGGCGTCGTTGTGCCGCCACGCCGGTACCGGATACTGATGGCCCCTGCAACCGTCCACGAGGAGCGCATACGGATGACCACCGACTCCCGGACCGGACCGCCGAGTTCCGGCGACGAGCGCGAGACCCTGCGCGCCTTTCTCGACTACCACCGGGCCACCCTGGCCATGAAGTGCGAGGGGCTGGACGACGAGGAGCTGCGGCAGCAGTCGATGCCCCCGTCCACCCTGTCGCTGCTCGGACTGGTGCGGCACATGGCCGAGGTGGAACGGGCCTGGTTCCGCCGGGTGTTCGAGGACAACGAGGCGCCGATGGTCTGGTCCGACCGGATCGACTTCCAGGCGGCGTACGACGCGAGCGCCTCGACCAGGAAGGAGGCGTTCGGAGCCTGGGAGGCCGAGGTGGAGAACTCGCGCCGTATCGAGCGGGCGGCCGGGTCCCTGGACGTGCTGGGCCTCCAGCCGCGCTGGGAGAAGGAGGTGTCGCTGCGGATGGTGATGGTGCACGTGCTCCTGGAGTACGGCCGCCACAACGGGCACGCCGACTTCCTGCGCGAGGGCGTCGACGGCACCGTGGGGGCCTGAGCTCCGTCGTGGTGGGCCCGAGCTCCGTCGTGGGGGCCCGAGCTCCGGACCGGCTGCTCTGCGCACAAACAGTGAACGCAAAAACATGACGTGACTCTGCATGTATTCATCATCAGTCAGAAAGGTTCTGGCAGAACTCTTGTGGTGGTGCTGTGGCGCGCCCTACTGTCGCCCCACCTTCCGAGAGAAACGGGCATGCGATGTCACGGAACATCACGGTCGCCGCGTTGACCGCCGCCGTTGTCGGACTGGGCGCCCTGAGCGGCGCCCCCGCGGCCATGGGTGCGGAGGGAGAACGGGCCCCCGCGCCCAAGGTGACGCGTGCCGCCCTCGATCCGGCGCTGGTCGCCGGCCGCGGTGCCGCGGTCCCCTTCGCCGAGCAGGAGGCGGAGAACGCCGCCACGGACGGCACGGTCATCGGACCCGACCGCACCGTGTACACGCTGCCCGCCGAGGCCTCCGGCCGTAAGGCGGTCATGCTGGTCCCGGGCGAGCACGTCGAGTTCACGCTGCCGGGCGCCGCCGACGCGATCACCCTGCGCTACAGCATTCCGGACGCGCCGGGCGGGGGCGGCATCACCGCACCGCTCGATGTCGCCGTGAACGGCAAGAAGCGCTCCACGATGACGCTGACCTCGCAGTACGCCTGGCTCTACAACCAGTACCCGTTCACCAACGACCCCGATGCCGGGCTGCTCCATCCGGACTGGTGGATCACCGAATGCGCCTGTGTCCCCAGCGGGACGACGCCCGCCCCGACGATCACCAAGCCGTTCCGCCCGAACCACTTCTACGACGAGCAGCGCCTGCTGCTGGGCAGGAAGTACCGCGCGGGCGACACCGTCCGGCTCACGGTCCCGGCCGGCAGCCGGGCCGCCTGGACCGTCATCGACGTACTCGACTCCGAACTCGTGGGCCTCCCGCACATCGAGCTCCGGGCCGCGAACGTGCTGGCCTTCGGGGCCGACCCGTTCGGGCGGCGGGACTCCGCGGGTGCCATCGACCGGGCCATCGCCCACGCCAAGCGAAAGAACCTCCCGGTGTACATCCCGCCGGGCACGTACCAGGTCAACCGCCACATCATCGTCGACGACGTCACGATCAAGGGCGCCGGCAGCTGGTACACGAAGATCAAGGGCCGCGAGATCGCCCTCGACACCCCGGCCGCCGACGGCTCCGTCCACACGGGCGTCGGCTTCTACGGCAAGGACGCGGCCGCGGGCGGCAGCCGCAACGTCCATCTGTCGGGCTTCGCCATCGAGGGCGACGTGCGCGAGCGCATCGACACCGACCAGGTGAACGGCATCGGCGGTGCGATGAGCGACTCCACCATCGACGGGCTGCACATCCGCCACACCAAGGTCGGCATGTGGTTCGACGGCCCGATGTCGAACCTGAGGATCACGAACAACGTCATCGTCGACCAGATCGCGGACGCCATCAACTTCCACGGCGGGGTGACGGGCTCGACGGTCGCCCACACCTTCGTGCGCAACTCCGGCGACGACGGCCTCGCGATGTGGTCGGAGAAGAACGCCGACACCGGCAACACCTTCACCCGCAACACCGTCCAGAGCCCGGTCCTCGCCAACGGCATCGCGATCTACGGCGGTACGGACAACACGGTGTCCGGCAACCTCGTCGCCGACCCCGTACGCGAGGGCAGCGCCCTGCACGTCGGCGCCCGCTTCGGAGCTGAGGCGTTCAGAGGGCGGCTGGACCTCACCGACAACACGACGGTCCGCTCCGGTACGTACGAACTGAACTGGAACATCGGGCTCGGGGCCATCTGGTTCTACGCCCTGGACCGGGACATCGACGCCGACATCCGGGTCACGGGGAACAGCTTCCTCGACAGCACCTACAACGCGATCATGCTGGTCACGGACTGGCCGGTGAAGGACACGTACGGGATCCGGGGCGTCCACTTCAAGGACATCAAGGTCGACGGCACGGGTACGTCGGTGGTCAGCGCCCGCGCGGCGGGCTCGGCGACCTTCGAGAACGTGGACGCGCGCAACGTGGGCGCGGTCGGCGTCAACAACTGCGGGTCCTTCAACTTCACCCCGGCCGGCTCCGAGTTCACCCTGACCGACCTCGGCGGCAACGACGGCGGCGGCACCACGGGCGACTGGCTCGCGCCGTGGCTCCTGCCGAACACGATCACCTGCGACGACCGCCCGCCGGTCGTGGCACCGCCCGCGCCGGGAGCCTGGTGACCGCTGCGGACCACCGCCTCGCGCCGCCGTCGGATCCGACGGCGGCGCAAGGCGTGGGGCCGGTGGTCAGGGGCGGTCGAGACCTCCGCGTGCGATGACGCCCGCGTACCAGCGGGCGCTGTCCTTCACGGTGCGGCGCTGGCTCGCGAAGTCGACGTGGACGATGCCGAACCGCTTGCTGTAGCCGTACGCCCACTCGAAGTTGTCCAGGAGCGACCACAGGAAGTACCCGCGCACGTCGATGCCGTCCTCGATCGCCCGGTGCACGGCCGACAGATGCGCGTCCAGGTACGCCACCCGCTCCGGGTCGTGGACCTGGCCCGAGGGATCGGCGTAGTCGTCGTACGCGGCCCCGTTCTCGGTGACCATCAGCGGCAGGCCGGGCAGTTCCCCGCCGAGCCGGGTGAGGAGTTCGTGCAGCCCGTTCGCGTCCACCGGCCAGTCCATCGCGGTGCGCGGCCCGTCCGCGGGCGTGAACGCCACATGGTTCTCGGCGCCCGCCCACGGGGACGGGGACTCCGACGTACCGGCGGAGACGACGCTGGGGGAGTAGTAGTTGATGCCGAGGGAGTCCAGGGGCGCGGAGATGACCTCCAGGTCCCCGGCGCGGACGAAGGACCAGTCGGTGACCGACGCCGTGTCCTGCACCAGGTCCTGCGGCAGGCGCCCGTGGAAGACCGGGTCCAGGAAGATCCGGTTGGCGACGGCGTCGATCCGGCGCACGGCCTCGTGGTCCGCCGGGGTGTCCGTCAGCGGACGCAGGGCGTGCAGGTTCAGGGTCAGCGACACCTCGGCGGAGGACGGCAGCAGGTTCCGCAGGACGCCGGTCGCGCTGCCGTGGGCCAGGTTGAGGTGGTGGGCCGCGCGCAGGGCTGCGAGGTCGCTCGTGCGGCCGGGGGCGTGGACCCCGTTCCCGTACCCGAGGAAGGCCGCGCACCAGGGCTCGTTGAGCGTCGTCCAGGTGGCCACCCGGTCGCCGAGCGCCCGCGCCAGGAGCTCGGTGTACTCGGTGAACCGGTGCGCCGTGTCGCGCTCCGGCCAGCCGCCCGCGTCCTCCAGCTCCTGCGGCAGGTCCCAGTGGTAGAGCGTCGCGACGGGCCGGATGCCGGCGCCCAGCAGTTCGTCGACGAGCCGTCGGTAGAAGTCGAGTCCGCGCTCGACGGCGGGGCCGCGGCCGGTCGGCTGGACCCGGGGCCAGGACACCGAGAAGCGGTAGTCGGTGACGCCGAGTTCCTTCATCAGCGCCACGTCGTCCGGCATCCGGTGGAGGTGGTCGGCGGCGATGTCACCGGTGTCGCCGTTGCGAACCTTGCCGGGGGTTCTGCTGAAGGTGTCCCAGATGGACTGGGTGCGGCCGTCCTCGGTGGCCGCTCCCTCGATCTGATAGGCGGCGGTGGCCGTCCCCCAGCGGAATCCGGTGGGGAACCGCAGCCCCGCCGCGGTGTTGGGGCGGGCATCGACAGCGGTCATGAGACAGGCACTCCAGGAGGTGAGGTGGGGTGGTGGGGGGAGGGCTCAGCCCTTGACGGCTCCCTGCATGATCCCGCCGACGATCTGCCGGCCGAGCAGGCCGAAGACGAGAAGCACGGGGAGGGTGCCGAGCAGGGTGCCGGCCATGATCACCGACTGGTCGTGGACGTAGCCGCCGCCGAGCTGCCGCAGGGCGACCTGCACGGTCGGCTCCTGCGAGGACAGCGCGATGATCGGCCAGAAGAAGTCGTTCCACGCGGTCATGAAGGTGAGCATGCCGAGCACCGCCATGCCGGGACGGGCGATCGGGATGACGATCGACCAGAAGATGCGCGCGGTCGACGCGCCGTCGACACGGGCCGCCTCGATCAGTTCGTCGGGCAGTGACTGCACCAGGTACTGGCGCATGAAGAACACGCCGAAGGCCGACACCAGTCCGGGCAGGATCACGGCCTGGAGCTGGTTCACCCACTGGAGTTCGGCGATCAGCATGAACAGCGGGATGACGCCGAGCTGCGGCGGGATCATCATCGTGCCGATGGTGAGGGTGAGCAGGGCTCCGCGGCCCTTGAAGCGCAGCTTGGCGAAGGCGAATCCGGCCAGGGTGCAGCACAGCACGGTGCCGACGGTGATGGAGCCGGACACGATGAACGAGTTCAGCAGCGCCTTGCCGATCGCGGCCTCCTCCAGCACCGCATCGAAGTTCTTGATGAGGTTCGGGCCGGGCAGCAGGCTGGGCGGGACCTTCGCGAGGTCCGCGTTGGACCGGCTGGCCGCGACGATCGTCCAGTAGAACGGGAACGCCGAGATCAGGAGCGCGAAGCCGAGGATCAAGTAGGAGAGCCAACCGCCCTGCATGCCCCGCGGCCCCCGCGGCCTCCTGCGCCGGCCGGGCGGAGTCGTGGTCGGTACGGTCTCGGGCGCGGTCGGCTGTGCGGAGAGCGTGGTCATCGGCCGGCCTCCTTACGGGCACGGCGGCGCACGACGAGGGCGTTGGCCCCGACGAGCACCACGATCAGGACGAACATCACCCAGGCGATGGCGGCGGCCCGGCCCAGGTGGAAGAAGCCCCAGCCCTGCTCGTACATGTACAGGCCGAGGGTCTGGTACTGGTGCGCGATGCCGCCGGAGATGGACCCCTCGAAGAGCAGCGGCTCCCCGAACAGCTGGGTCGCGCCGATCGTCGACACGATCACCGTGAAGACGATCGTGGGCCGCAGACCGGGCAGCGTGACATGGATGAACTGCCGCCAGCGCGACGCCCCGTCCATCTCCGCGGCCTCGTACAGCTCGCCCGGGATGGACTGCATGCCCGCCAGGTAGATCAGCGCGTTGTATCCGGTCCAGCGCCAGACGACGATGGTGGAGACGGCGATCTGCGAGGCGACCGTGCCGGTCTGCCAGTCCACGGGGCTGAGGCCCACCAGCCCCAGCGCGTAGTTGATCAGCCCGAAGTCGCGGCCGAAGAGCTGGGCGAACACCAGCGTCGCGGCGGCCACCGAGGTGGCGTACGGGAGCAGGATCGCCGTCCGGATGAAGGTGCGCCCGCGGAGTTTGTAGTTGAGCAGGTGCGCGAGCCCCAGGGCCATCGCGAGCTGAGGGACGGTGGACAGCACGCCGATGGTGAACGTGTTGCGCAGTGAGATCCAGAAGTACTCGTCGGTGAACAGCGCCGTGTAGTTGGCGATGCCGCGCCACTCCATGTCGCCGCTCGTCTGGAGTTCGACGCGGTAGAGCGAGACGAACGCCGTGTAGAGCAGCGGGAAGAGACCGAAGGCGGCGAACAGGGTGAGGAAGGGGGCGATGAAGGCGTACGGCGAGAGCGTGCGCCAGGTGCGCCGGAGGGAGGCGGTCCGGCCGTCGCCGGATCCGGGTCCGGGCGCCCGGGGCGCGGCCTTCGCGGTGGCGGTGAGGGTCACGGTGCGGCCCTTCGGGGAGATGCGGACGGGGAGTCGGGGGCGCCGAGGAATCGGAAGCCGGGGCGGTACGGGGGCGGGGGCCGGCCCGCCGTGGTGCGGAGGCGGACCGGCCCCGGCGGGGCGGTTACGGGGGTCGCAGCCCTCGTGACGCGGTGACGGGACGTCAGCCGATCACGTTCGCCACGCCCTTCTTCGCCGTCTCCCACGCCTTGGCCGACGAGGTGCCCTTGCGCTCCACCTCGCTCAGCGCGTTGGTCAGCTGCTGGGCCACGTTCTGGTCGTGCACACCCAGCACCTGGACCGGGGACGCCTTCGCCGCGTCACCGAAGATCTGGCCGATCGGCGCGTCGGTGAAGTACGGGTCCTTGGCGGCGGCGACCTTCTCGATCGCGCCCGTCGAGGACGGGAAGTTGCCCTGCTTCTGGAAGAGCTTGGCCTGCTGCTCGGGGGCGGTGAGCCACTTGATCAGCTCGTACGCCTCCTTCTTGTGCTCGGCCGCACGCGGGACCGAGAGGTAGGAGCCGCCCCAGTTGCCCGCGCCGCCGGGCAGCTTGGCGATGTCCCACTTGCCCTTGCCCGCGTCACCGGCCTGGCCCTTGATGTAGCCGAGCATCCAGGCGGGGCACGGGATGGTGGCGAAGGATCCGGCGGCGAACGCCTGGTTCCACTGCGGCGACCACTGGTCGAGCTTGGCGCTCAGCCCGGCGTCGGAGGCCTTGACCGAGGTGTCCCAGGCCTGCTTGACCGCCGGGTTCTTCTCGTAGATCAGCTCACCGGAGGCGTCGTAGTACCGCTCCTTCTCCTGGCCGATCATGATTCCGTAGAGGCTGCCGATGCTGTCCAGCCAGGCGCTCTTGGCAGGGGCCTTCTTCTTGTACTGCTTGCCGAGCTCCAGGTAGCCGTCCCAGGTGGACCACTTCTGGGCGAGTTCCTCGCGGTCGGTGGGCAGCCCGGCCTGCTTGAACAGGTCGGTGCGGTAGCACATCGCCTCCGGCCCGACGTCGGTGCCGAGGCCGAGGATCTTGCCGTCCTTGGTGGTCGCCGCCGACCACTTGGCGTCGGCGAACTGGTCCTTGAGCTTGTCGGCGCCGAACTCCTTGAGGTCCACGAACTTGTCGGACTGCTGCTGGGTGATCGACGCGATCCGGCCCACCTCGACGCCCTGCACGTCGGCGAGCCCGCCGCCGCCGGCCAGCCGGGTCTGCAGCGACTTCCAGTAGTCGGCCTCGTCCTGGGTGTCGCTCTGCTTGATGGTGACGCCGGGGTTGAGCTTCTCGTACTCCGCGTACAGCCCGGCCTCCTTGTAGCCGAACGATCCGAAGAGGTCGACGGTCAGCGTGACCTTCCCGTTCGCACTGTCGGAGGAGTCCGACGTGCCGGATCCACAGGCGGCGAGGAGCGTTCCGGCGAGGACGACCGCGCCGAGGCGGACGGTGGCTCTCTTGGCGGCTCGGGCGATGGGCATGGGAAGCCTCCCTTGGCTTCGGGATGAACCGAGCGCTTGAGAGCGCTCTCAAAACCTGCGTCTGGAGCGTCTCTCAGGGTTCTCCCGCCGTCAAGACTCGAACGCATAACGGCTACGCGTTACGCCCAACTACCGCCTGTGTGAGTTCTATTGACACTTACGTTTCAGAAGTTTTACGTTCCTTGGCACTTGAGAGCGCTCTCGAAAACGCTCCCGCCCCCCATGACTCCGAGGTGCTGCCCATGCAAGCCAACCTCTCCAGATCTGCTGCGGCGACGGTCCTGACCCTCGCCCTGGCCGCCGTGGCTCTGGGTCCCGCCGCTTCCCCGGCGGCAGCCGCCACCATCCCCGCCGGCTCCGGCAGTTACGCCGACAGCCGCCCTGCCGGTACCTCCGGACCCACCACCAACACCGGCGCCCCCGTCACGCCCAAGCTCACCGCGGCGGCGAGGGACAAGCCGGTCCCCACCAACGACTGGTGGTCCTCCCTCGCCTACCAGCGCTACGGCGACAACCCGTACTCCACCCCGATGTACGGCCACCCGCTCACCTACCAGGCCACCTCGGGCGGCCTGGAGGTCGGCTACCCGACCGCACCCGCGGTCGTCGGCGACGGCCGCCAGTACGAGTACGCCCACAAGGCCGACCTCACCGTCGGACTCAACGGCCTCAACTCCCCGGACACCAAGGCCGACGACTGGTCCGACTGGACCGTCACCCCCTACTGGTCGGACGGCACCCGCACCCTGCGCACGACCATCGGGCACGGCATGCCCTTCGTGTACGCCAAGGGCTCCGGCGGCGACGCCCGCATCACCACGGCCGGCACCCCCACCGTCTTCGCGGACAACGGCAACGTCCTCGGCATCACGGTCGCCGGCCACCACTACGCGCTGTTCGCCCCGACCGGCAGCGACTGGAACGTCTCCGGCACGGCGATCACCGCCGGGCTCGGCGGCAAGGACTACTTCTCGCTCGCCGTGCTGCCGTCCACGGACGCACTCGCGACCTACCGGAAGTACGCCTTCAGCTTCGTCACCGGATCCAAGGTGGCCTGGGAGTCCACCGGCGGCACGGTCAAGGCCACCTACAGCCTGACCACGGAGGCCAAGGAGGGCACCGAACGCGGCACGCTCCAGGCGCTGTACCGCCACCAGTGGCTGCACACCTCCGACGCGCTCACGCCGTACACGTACGTCTCCCCGCGCGGCACCATGAAGGTGCGGGAGTCCGCCTCCTTCACCACCAGCCAGAAGAACCAGGGCGTGCTGCCCGCCCTGCCCGCCTCCAGCGGGGTCGACAAGGCCCGGCTGACCGGATACCTGAACGAGGTGGCGAACGCCTCCGACCCGTTCTCCGGGGCCAGTGACACGTACTGGACGGGCAAGGCGCTCGGGCGCCTCGCCCAGCTGGTGCCCGTCGCCGACCAGATCGGCCAGACGGGCATCCGGGACAAGCTCCTCGGCCTGATGAAGGGCCGCCTCCAGGAGTGGTTCACGGCAGGCGGGGCCAGCGAGTTCAGCTACGACAAGGACTGGAAGACGCTGACCGGCTACCCGGCCTCGTACGGCAGCGACACCGAGCTCAACGACCACCACTTCCACTACAGCTACTACGTGTACGCGGCGGCGATCGTCGCCCAGTACGACCAGGCATGGGCCGCCGACTCCGCCTGGGGCACCATGGTCAAGACCCTGGTGCGGGACACCGCCAACCCCAGCCGTACCGACACCGCGTACCCGTTCCTGCGCGGCTTCGACGTGTACGCGGGCCACAGCTGGGCCTCCGGCCACCAGGGCTTCGCCGCGGGCAACAACCAGGAGTCCTCGTCGGAGTCCATCAACCTCAGCGCGGGCCTCGTCCTGTGGGGTGCGGCGACGGGTGACACCGGGCTGCGCGACCTCGGCAGCTACCTGCTGACCACCGAGTCGGAAGCGATCACGCAGTACTGGTTCGATGCCGACCAGCAGGTCTTCCCCGGCTCCTTCGGCCACGACACGGTCGGCATGGTCTGGGGCAGCGGCGGCGCGTACTCCACCTGGTGGACCGCGAACCCGGAGGAGATCCACGGCATCAACGTCCTGCCCGTCACCGGCGGTTCGCTGCACCTGGCCCGTGAGAAGGCCGCCATCAAGCGCAACATCGCCGAGATGGAGCGCGAGAACGGCGGACCGGCCGTCGAGTGGCGCGACCTGCTGTGGCAGTTCGAGTCGCTGGCCGATCCGGCCCTGGCGAAGGCCAAGTGGGACGCGGGCAACGCGGGCTACACCCCGGAGCAGGGTGAGTCCAAGGCGCACACGTACCACTGGATCACCACGCTCGACACCCTGGGCGCACCCGATCTGACGGTCAGCGGGAACATCCCGACGTCCGCCGTCTTCGCCAGGAACGGCGTCCGTACCTACGCCGCTCACAACTACGATTCCACCGCCCGCACCGTCACCTTCTCCGACGGCAAGACCCTCTCGGTGCCGGCCCGCTCCACGGCCACCGGCACGGGCGCCGGCGGCGACCCGGATCCCGAGGAGCCGGGCCCGTCCACGGGCAACACCTTCCGGCTGAAGTCCGGCGGCACCCTCACCACCGCCACGGACGGCGCGGCGGGAGCCGACACGCTGGCCTCGGCGGACGGCGTCAACCGGGACGGTACGCCGTACAAGCCGACGGTCTACGAGATCAAGAAGGTCGACGGGACCCTCGCGGCGGGTGCGTCCACCGCGTTCCGCCTCCGGGTCGACGCGGGTACGAAGGTCGGGCTCGCCCCGCAGGTCAGGGTCAGCTACGACCTCACCGGTGACGGCACGTTCGACCGGGTCGAGACCTTCCGCTACTTCGCGACCGACCCGGTCACGGGGTGGGAGGAGTACACCCAGGCGGTGGGCACCGCGGCGGTGACCGGAAGTCTGGGCAACCTCACGGCCGGAACGGTCCGTCTGGAGATCTGGAACGCGCTGGGCAACGGCACGTCCCAGGTGCAGACCGGCACGGACGCGGCGGTCGTGAAGATCCCGTACGTCTGAGCGTGACCCTGTGCGGCGGGTCCCGGCCTTTCAGGCCGAGGCCCGCCGTACGAGTGTGGTCGGTGTGATCACCGAGTCGGGGGCGCCCGCCCCCGCACGGTCCTTGTGCAGACCGCGCAGCAGCAGCCGGGCCATCAGCCGGCCCTGGCCCTCGATGTCCTGGCGGACGGTGGTCAGCGGAGGGTCGCAGACCTCGGCCACCGAGTCCATGTCGTCGAATCCGACGAGTGCCACCTGCCCGGGCACCGCGATCCCGTGTTCGCGCAGCACCCGCAGCGCACCCGTGGCCATCAGGTCGTTGGCCGCGAACACCGCGTCCAGATCGGGCCGCCGCTCCAGCAGTTCCGCCATCGCCCGCGCCCCGCTCTCCACGGTGAACGCCCCCTCGGCGACGAGCGTCGGGTCCATCTCCAGCAGGATGTCCCGGTAGCCGTCGAGGCGGTCCATCGACGAGGTCTGGTCGGGCGGCCCCCCGATGTACGCGATCCGCTCCCGCCCCAGGTCCCGCAGGTACTGCACGGCCACCCGCGCCCCGCCCCGGTTGTCGGCGTCCACGTACGGGACGGCCTGATCGCCCGGGGCCGCGGTCCAGCTCGGCCGGCCGCCGTACACCGTCGGAATCCCGGCCCGCCGGGTGATCGCGGGCAGCGGGTCGTCGGTGTGCAACGAGAACGCGAGGGCCCCGTCGACATGGCCGCCGGACAGATAGCGCGCGATCCGTTCGAAGTCCGCGGGCCCTTCCACGATCAGCAGCACCAGCTGGGTGTCGTGGGCGGCCAGTTCCTTGCTGATGCCGCGGAGCTGCTGGGAGAAGAACGGGTCCGAGAAGATCCGGATCTCCGGCTCCGCGATGACCACGGCCACCGCCCCGGTCCGCCGGGTGACGAGTGTCCGGGCGGCGTGGTTGGGGATGTACCCGAGCTCCTCGACGGCCCGGAGCACCTTGTCGACCAGCGGTTTGCGGACGCCCTCGCCCCCGTTGACGACCCGGGACGCGGTGGCCCGGGAGACACCCGCGAGCGCCGCGACGGCTTCCAGGGTGGGCCGGGACCCGGGATGCTGCTCGTCCAAGGCGGGCGCTCCTCGTTGCTGGGCGGCGGCACGGGCAGACGTGGCACCGCCGGATCGCCTACAGCCTAACGCCGGGCCCGGTCAGCAGACTGAGAGCGCTTCCAATCGGTGGTCCCGGGCGCCGGTGTCCCCGGTCCGCTTCAGGCGTCGTCGAAGGCCGCGTGCACGCACTTGCCGTCCGCGAGCGGCTCGGTGAACACCCGGGCTCCCAGGTCCTCCGCGATGTGCAGGCCCATGCCGCCGGTGCCGTCGGTCAGATCCGGGGCACGGGGGGCCGGTGGGGCGCAGGAGCAGTCGGTCACCGCGATGTCCAGGGTGCCTGCGGCGGTGGTCAGGGTCAGGGTGCTGGGCCCGGGGGCGTACCGGACCGCGTTGGTGACCAGCTCGGACACGATCAGCAGGACGTCGTCACGGCGGCCCGGGTCGAGCGAGGGCCAGATCCGGTGGAGGAAGGCGACGGCTGCCCGGCGTGCGTGCGAGGGGGCTTCCGGGCCGGTCGGCAGGGGGATGGTCTGCGTGCCCAGTCGGCCGGGCGTGACGGGTGGGGGTGCGGTCGTTGTGGTCATGACGGTGTCCCGATGAGGACGCGGCGTCCTTGCGGGACGCCGGACGGAGTGGTGCCGGAGTAAGCGAGGGGGTTCCCGGGCCTCGGCCCGGGAACCCCGTTCTGAGCGGAGGGGATACGGAACGCTCACCTGTGGTGGCAGTTCCAGTGGCCCTTGACCCAGTGCGTGTCCCAGTGGCCGGGGACGTAGACGTTCTTCCAGTGGCCCTTGTGCAGCTTGCCGTCGTGCTGCCAGTAGCCCGCGTGGGACTTGCCGTGGTGGTCCTTGTAGGCGGGGTGCCAGCTCTTGTGGTCCGAGCGGTACTCCTTGTGCCACTTCTTCTCCCAGTGGCCCTTGACCCACTTCTTCTCCCAGTGCCCCTTCTTCCAGGTGCAGCGGTCGTTGTGGTCGTGGTCGCCGGTGACGGACGAGGTCGCGGCCGTGGGGGCGGGGGCAGCGGTCGCTGTCCCGGCGGCGCCCAGGGCGGCACCACCGGCCAGCAGGCCGGCTGTCGCGGCTCCGGCCACCAGGCGGCGGACTCGGACGGAAACAGTCATCGGACTCACCTTCCTCTCACTGGTCGGCCACCCGCGTCAGCGGCGTACTCCCGTATTCAGTCCGGGAACTCGGGTCCCGTCCTTGCCGGATACGGCACCGAGGCCGTGAGTGGCTCTACACAAGGGATTCGGAGGCACCGGGGAGAAGGTTTGGGGTGAATCGCGAAAAATATTCAGGCGTCCGTCTCAGGCAGGGAGGTCGACCGAGCCGAACGGAACGGTGGTGGGCCGCGGGGACCCTCCGGCCGGTTCGACGGACAGGGCCACCGCTGTGGCATCGTCCACCGGTCCTTCCAGCAGGGACAGTTGACGCCCCGGATTCCGGCTGAGCAGCCCGGCAGGCACGGGTGCTCCGTCCTCGATGAACCAGGCCTCGTAGACCTTGTCCGCAGGAAGTTGCGGCAGGCCGGACACGGCGAGCGTGGCCGCGTCCTCGCTGCGTGACACGGCGACCGTGGCTGTGCCGCCGCCGCGCAGCTCCTGCGTCTCGACCCGGACGTCGGGGGCCGTGAGCACCCGCGCCACGTTGTCCTGCCGCTCCTGCGCCCGCTGGGTCGCCGCTCTGGCGTCCTCCGCTTCCCGGTGCTGCCACGTGGCGACGCCGACGGCTGCCAGGACGGCAGCCACGGAGGCCGCGAGCGCCAGGCGCGGCAGCTGCCGCGCCTGGCTGCGGGCCGTACCGTCGGCCTGCGGCAGGGGTACCTCCTGCGGCCCGGGCACCTCCTGCGGCCCGGGTGCCTCGTGGGGTCGGGGCGCCTCGTGCGGCCCGGGCACCTCGTGCGGTCCGGGTGTCTCCCGCGCCTCCTGCGGTGTGTCGGCCACCTTGCGGAGGACCTCCTCCCGCAGGGCGGCAGGCGGCGTCACCGCCGTGGCCCGGCCCAGCAGCGCGGCCGTGGCCTGCAGTTCGGCCACCTCCCGGCGGCAGGACTCGCACTCCTCCAGATGCCGCTCGAAGTCCAGGCGCTCGTCCTCGGTGAGCGCGTGCAGGGCGTAGGCGCCGGACGACTCGTGCGGGTCCACGGGGCTCACGGCTTCGCCCCCAGGCAGTCGCGCAGCCGGATCAGCCCGTCCCGCAGGCGGGTCTTGACCGTCCCCAGCGGTACGGACAGAGACTGCGCCACTTCCTTGCAGGTGAGCCCTCCGTAGTAGGCGAGGGTCACGGACTCGCGCTGGATGTCGGTGAGGGCGCGGACGCAGCGGCGCACCTGCTGCCACTCCAGACGGGTCTCCACCCGCTCGGTCACCTCGTCGAAGGGCGTCCCGGAGTTCAGCAGCGCGGCCCTGCGCTCACGGTCCGCGCCGGCCTGGGCCGCCCGTACGCGGTCCACCGCCCTGCGGTGCGCCAGGGTCATGATCCAGGTCATCGCACTGCCGCGGTCGGGCTTGAACCGGCCGGACGTACGCCACACTTCGAGCAGCACGTCCTGGACCACCTCCTCCGACTGCGCCGGATCCCGCAGCACCCGGTGAACCAGGCCCATCACCGGCCCGGCGGCCCTGTCGTAGACGCCGGTGAAGGCGTCCCGGTCCCCTTCGGCGGTCCAGAGCATCAGCTGGTCCAGATCGGGCTCCTCCGTGGCTTGCCCGGCTTCCCCTCCGCGATCGGCGGATTGCACCTGGATACCTCGCTGACCTGTCGACGTGGGCACGGCGACCGCTCCCTGAGCGATATAAGCACCCAATGGCCACGAAGGCTCTGTATGTGTATCGAAGCGGTGAATTCCCGCCGCGGGGCAAGGCCTGCCCGGACCCTCGCGGCATTCTCTGTCATGACCCTGGCGGAATTGGCGATCCGCCCCCACAATGCTGTGGGAGCGCTCCCATTTCTCTGTTCCCGGCCCCACCCAGCCGACGAAAGGTCCTCCCGGTGAATGCCTCACCACTCTCCGCGCGGCCCGCGCCCGCCCGCCCCCGGCACGGACGGCGCGGGTTCGGAATGTCAGCCGCCGCCTTACTGTTCGCAGCGGCACTGGCGGTGCCCGGTACGGCCGGTGCCCAGGAGGCCGACCCCGGCCCCGAACAGATAGCCAACGGCGACTTCGCCGCCGGCACCGCTCCCTGGTGGTGGACGGCCAACACGTCCGGCGCCGTGACCGAGGGCCGGCTCTGCGCCGCGGTCCCGGCCGGCACGGTCAATCCGTGGGACGTCATCATCGGCCAGAACGACATCCCGATCGTGGCGGGCGAGAGCTACGCGCTCAGCTACACGGCCTCCTCGACCGAACCCCTCACCGTCCAGACGCGCGTCCAGGAGGCCACCGCTCCGTACGCCACGGAGCTCGCCACCGCCGACCCCGTCGGACCGGACGCCGTGACGGTCACCCACGTCTTCACCGCCTCGGCCGACCGTGCGGGCGCCCAGGTCGCCCTGCAGATCGGGGGCGGTGACAGCGCCACCACCTTCTGCCTCGACGACGTGTCGCTGCGCGGCGGAGCCGAGCCGCCCGTGTACGAGCCGGACACCGGGTCGCCGGTCCGCGTCAACCAGGTCGGATATCTGCCCCACGGCCCCAAGAAGGGCACGGTGGTCACCGACGCCGACGCACCGCTTCCCTGGTCCGTGAAGGCCGCCGACGGTTCGACGGCCGCCACCGGTACGACCGTTCCGCAGGGAGAGGACCCGAGCTCCCGCCAGAGGGTCCACACCTTCGACTTCAGCAGCCTGACCACCGCGGGCGACGGATACACCGTCGAGGTCGACGGCCAGGTCAGTGAGCCGTTCTCGCTGCGCGCCGACCTGTACGACAGCCTGCGCTCCGACGCGCTGGCGTACTTCTACCACAACCGCAGCGGCATCCCCATCGACGCGGACCTCGTCGGCGACGCCTACGCGCGGCCCGCCGGACACATCGGCGTGGCGCCCAACAAGGGGGACACGGACGTCCCGTGCCAGCCCGGAGTCTGCGACTACCGGCTGGACGCCTCGGGTGGCTGGTACGACGCCGGCGACCACGGGAAGTACGTGGTCAACGGCGGGATCTCGGTGGCCCAGCTCATGGCCACGTACGAGCGCACCCTGACCGCCGCCGATGCCGAATCCGCGGAGCTCGGGGACGGCGCGCTGCGGGTGCCGGAGCGGGGGAACGCCGTACCGGACATCCTCGACGAGGCGCGCTGGGAGCTGGAGTTCCTGATGCGGATGCAGGTCCCGGCCGGTGAGCCGCTGGCCGGCATGGCCCACCACAAGATGCACGACGCCGAGTGGACCGGGCTGCCGCTGGCCCCGCACCTCGACCCCCAGCAGCGTGAGCTCCACCCGCCCTCGACGGCCGCCACGCTCAACCTGGCCGCCGCGGCCGCCCAGTGCGCCCGGCTCTACGCCCCGTTCGACGCGGCCTTCGCCGGCCGCTGCCTGAAGGCCGCCCGGACCGCCTGGGCCGCGGCCGAGGCGCACCCGGAGGTCCTCGCCGACCCGAACGACGGCACGGGCGGCGGCACCTACAGCGACGGCGATGTCTCGGACGAGTTCTACTGGGCCGCCGCTGAGCTGTTCACCACGACGGGAGAGGACGCGTTCCGTCAGGCCGTGCTCTCCTCCGCCCTGCACGGCGACACCGACGCGGTCTTCCCGGCAGGCGGCGGAATCTCGTGGGCCTCCACCGGCGGACTGGGCGTACTCACGCTGGCCACCGTGCCGAACGGCCTGACCACGGCACAGCTCGGTGAGGTCCGCTCCGTCGTCACCACGGCCGCCGACCGCTACGCCGCGCAGTCCCGTGCGCAGGTGTACGGGCTCCCGTACGCCCCGAAGGACGAGGACTACGTCTGGGGTTCGAACAGCCAGGTCCTGAACAACATGGTCGTGCTGGCCACGGCCCATGACCTGACCGGCGAAGCCGCGTACCAGGACGCGGTGCTGAGCGGTGCGGACTACCTCCTCGGCCGCAATCCCCTCAACCAGTCGTACGTCACCGGCTACGGCGAGCGGGACTCCGACAATCAACACCACCGCTTCTGGGCGCACCAGAACGACCCGGACCTTCCCCACCCCCCGGCCGGCTCGATCGCGGGCGGACCGAACCTCACGGCCGTCGCCGCCGGTGACCCGGTCGCCGCGGAGAAGCTGGGCGGCTGCGCACCCGCGATGTGCTACCTCGACGACATCGGCTCCTGGGCCACCAACGAGGTGACCATCAACTGGAACGCGCCGCTCGCCTTCATCGCCTCGTACTTGGACGACGCGGGCGACGGACGGGGGACCACGTCGCGCACGTGCGCGGTCTCCTACACCTCGCACCCCTGGAACAGCGGCTCGACCGTCACGGTGAAGCTCAAGAACACCGGCCCGGAGCCCGTTTCGCCGTGGCAGCTGACCTGGCTGCTGCCCGGCGAGCAGGCGGTCAGCCACACCTGGAGCGCCGAGTTCGACCAGCACGGCAGGACGCTCAGCGCCCGGCCGCTGTCCTGGAACCGGGTGATCGCGCCGGGTGCCACGGTCGACTTCGGGTTCAACACCAGGGCTTCCGGCGCGGCGGCCGCCCCCAGCGCGTTCAAGTTGAACGGCCGTTCCTGCACCTCGGGCTGATCTCCCGCCCGCGATCGTGCCCGGGTGCGGTGTCCGCCGGAAGGCGGGCCGCGCCCGGGCACGATCAGTGCCGGGTGCGCGCCATGGACTCCCTGGCCCTGACGGTCCGGTCCTGGCGGGGGACGAGGCCTGCCCGGACCGCCGTCATCCGCTCGCGCACCCCGGTGGTGGGCACCGCTCCGGGGGGACCTGAGGGGCCCTCCACCGGTTCGTCGCGGCACGGACCGCACCGGCCGCCGCGCAGCGCCTCGGGGCTGCCGGGCGCACGGCACACGCTGCACTCCAGGGTGCGCAGGACGGTCCGGGCGGCCGGGTGGGTCCGCTCGGGCGGCAGCTTGTCGATGAGGCGGCGCCGGACGAGGGACGCGGGGTGGTGGACGACGGCGGGGAGCCCCTCGGTCAGGGCGCGCAGCGTTTCCGCCTCGGTCGCGCCCCGCTCGAACCACTCGCCGACCTGTGGTTCCAGGCTCACGCAGTCCGCCGCCGACAGGCTCAGCGAGGGTGCGGTACGGCCCAGGGCGGCCAGCAGGACGAAGGCCCGTGAGCGGGTGGGGCGCTGAGTCTCCTGCGGTACGTCGCCCCGGGTGAAGGCCGCCCACCAGTCGTCGTCGCGCGCGGTCCGGGAGAAGAACGTCCGGGTGACCCAGAGCAGTACCTCGTCCGTCGCGACGCACTCACTGCCCCGGCGCAGGTACCCGGCCGCCTGGATCCGGTTGAGGGCGGTACGCAGGGCGCACTGCCCGTACGGGAGCCACTTGGCCAGCGTCTTCACGGAGATGTCGGCGCCGTCGGGCAGCCGGTCGATGTACGCGGCGACGGCCGCCTCACGAGGCGGAAGCCGCGCGAAATCGCGCTCACTGCGGGGTCGTTGGCCCGGAGCCGAGCGCTTGCCGTAGCCGGGGCCGGCCATCGGGTGCGGGGGCTCGTACGGGGTGGAGGGGGCAACACTAAACTGGCTCGCAGCCATCGGATCGCGCTTTCGATCGAGGTGGTCAGACCCCTGTCAGGTGTTCCAGCACCGGGCGGGGGTCGCTCGTTATTCGGAACGCTAGAGCGTCGCAACCCTCCGTCGCAAGTCGGTCACGAAAAGTCAACCCGCCAGGCAGGGAGGGCGGGTGGGAAACAATCCCTCCACCCATTCCGCTGAAAGAGCGCTCGGGACTCGCCGCTTGAGCTCCGGCCGGCCGGCGCCAAAAGGGGGTGCGCCGAGAAGCGGGCGGGTGATCGTCGATGAGTTTCTCCACGATCCGCAGTCAACCCCGTTGAGAATCGACACAAGAGACACCGACACTTCTGGAGACCTTCGATGCGCACCCTGATCACCACCGCCTTCATCTCACTCGACGGCGTCGTGGAGGCCCCGGGCGGCGAGCCCGGCTACCGGAACTCGGGCTGGACCTTCAAGGACATGGAGTTCCTTCCCGAAGCGTTCGAAATCAAGGGCCGGGAGCAGAAGGAAGCCGCCGCGATGCTGTTGGGCCGGGCCAGCTACGAGGCGTTCAGCCCGGTCTGGCCGGGCATGGAGGACTTCGCCGACTACAAGGTCATGCCGAAGTACGTCGTCTCCACCACGCTCACCGAGGACGCACTCGTCTCGGACTGGGGCACGACCACGATCCTGCGCTCGCTCGACGAGGTCGCCGCGCTGAAGGAGACGGACGGCGGCCCGATCATCGTCCACGGCAGCGCAGCCCTCAACCGGAGCCTCTCGGACGCCGGTCTGATCGACCGTTACCACCTGCTCGTCTTCCCGCTCCTGCTCGGTGCGGGCAAGCGCCTGTTCAGCGACACGGACAAGGACACCCAGAAGCTGCGGCTCGTCGAGCACGAGGCGTACCCCAACGGTCTGCAGAAGAACGTCTTCGACGTCGTCCGCTGACCGAGGCTCACCCGACCCGCCTACGTGTGCTTGAGGTCGGTGACGAAGGCCGCCCACGCGGCGGTCCGGAACACGAGCGCCGGGCCGTCGGCCACCTTGGAGTCCCGGACGGGAACGATGCCGGGGTGGCTTGTCGCGACCTCCAGGCAGTCACCGCCGCTGGCTCCGCTGTACGTGGACTTGTGCCAGGTCGCCGTGGACAGGTCGTAGTCAGAGCTGCTGATCTTCATGGGCGTAATCCTCCGCCACCGACTCGATCAGGGCCAGGGACGCTTCCGGTGACAATGCGCTGGCCGCAACGAGATCGTAGGTCAGTTCGTAGTGCCTGACGGTTGCTGGATCGTCCTGCAAGTGGCCTGTGCCCAGGCCCTGGAGGTAGGCGAGCGGAGGGGCGTCGGGGAACGACATCAGTTTGAGCTGGCCTTCGAGGGCCATATGCGCCCCTGCCGAGAAGGGCAGCACCTGGACAATCACCCGACGCCGGTGGGCCAGCGTCGCCACGTGCTGCAGTGCGCCCGCCATCACGGCTGCCCCGCCCGACTTCCTGCGTAATACGGCCTCGTCCAGAACCGCCCACAACATGGGTGTTGTTGGATCGCTGAGCAACCTGGCACGCTCCAACCTCGTTGCCACCAGTTCGTCGATTGCTTCTTCTGGATGTGTCGGAAGCCCTCCTCTGAACACGGCTCGCGCGTAGGCCTCCGTCTGCATGAGCCCTGGGATCAGCTGGGGCGCGTACTCCCGGATCGTCCCGGCGACCGCCTCCGCCTCCGCCGCCTCCGCGAAGTGGTCCGGGTACTTCGACTGCTTCAGCGCGACGCAGTTCCGTGCGAAGAATCCGCCCGCGCTCAGCACCTCGTCCAGCTTCTGGGCCTGGTCCGTCTGCATCCGTCGCGTTCCGGCCTCCAACTGGCCGATGAAGGAGCCGCTGACGAACAGGGGTATGCCCAGCTCGTCCTGGGAGAGGCCCGCCGTCTCTCGTCTGTGGCGGAGCTCGGCGCCGAGGAGGGCGCGGGGCGAGGACGAGGGATCGAGCTTCTTCGGTCCGGGCAAGGCGACTCCCTGTGACACACGTACGGGTGTTGGAACTGCACCTCTTCCACGGTAGCGAGGAATTGGACACGCTGAGTAGGCATGGCAACTACTCAGCGTGGAAATGGGGAAGATCATGATGACGGCTACAGAACGGCGCAAAGAGGCGGCAGGCAGAGTACGGGCGGCTGAGGACGCGGTGGCGCGCCTGCGGGCCGGGCTGGCGGGGGTCGGCGTGAAGCTGCCGTCGCTGCGGATCGACCTGGTGTCGTGTGCGGGCAGCGGGCCGGTGCCGCTGGTCGACCTCGGTCGCTGCACGATCGACACGGCCCTGCGGCTGAGTGCCGAGCTGGAAGAGAAGAAGCGGGAAGCGGCGGCGGCTCATGACAGTTGAAGGACTGGAACCGTGCCTGCCGGAGCCCGGATCATTCGCGGTGGACGGCCGCGACGGGCGGGTGGGCCGGGTGATGGGGCGCGTCGGACCGTACGTACAGCTGCGTCCGCCGGGCGGCGGTGCGGAGTGGGACTGCCCGCCCGAAGCCGTCCGGCCGGCCCCGCCGGGGCTGGTGCTGCGGGCCCGGGTGACGGAGATCAACCGGGAGGGCCGGTTGCCGTGACGGGGAGGGGTGGCGGTGCGGGCGCCCGGGTGCGACGCCGCTCTGCGGAGCCGTCCCGGCCACAGCTGAACGGCGGGGGTCCGCCCGTGTGTCCGGGCCGGACCCCCGCCTCTCCCAGCGGTGGCGCGTGGCCTCACATGAGGCGGTAGCTCATGTAATAGCTGTCGAGCTGGGCGTGGTAGCCCGGGTCGGTCGTGTGACTGTGCCGGTTGAACTCCGGGGAGTCCTTGATCTGGTCCTTGGTCAGGTCGACGAAGATCGTGCGGTGTTCGGTGTCGATGCCCTTGACCGTGCCGGCGGGCAGCAGGACGTCCTTGCCGAAGATCCAGACGCCGGTGTCGACGACGAGGTAGGCCGAGCCCGCCTCGTCGGAATGCTTGTCGACCTTTCCTACGCTTCCGTCCGTCGCCTCGACCGAGTAACCGGTCAGGTCGGCGCCGGAGGTGTGACCACTTGTCGGCTGGTAACCCCACAGATGGCTGTTCATCATTGGCTCCTTTCGCGACGGTCTTTTCGTGTTCGCTGACTCGTGTGCCCTCATTCAGGGAAGGCACGCATGCCGCTCCACGGGAAATGAAGAATGCGGGTGGGCCCGGAATCGGAGTCCGGGCCGACCCGCATCGTCAGGTGCTGGTGGAGGCGTTCTACCAGCGGTACCACCGGCCGCGTCGGCCACCGCTCGCCGTCGGGCGGACGACGAAGCCGATCAGCCACACGACCAGGACGATAATTGCAATCCACCACAGCGCCTTGAGTGCGAATCCGGCACCGAAGAGAATGAGAGCGAGCAGAAGAACGAGGATAAGGGGAACCATTGTTATCAACCTCCAAGGCTTCTGGTGCCCTTGAAGTAATTACTTACACCCGGATCATCCATGGATTCTTCTCGGGACCGCCACGGGACGGCCGGCGGTGGTGCGGGCGAAAGGCCCGTGGCCGCCATCGGGAGACGGCGGCCACGGGCCTTGTCGGGGTGGGCGGGGTGCGGCCCGTTCGGCATGTCGACTACTTGGGGTCGCGGTCGAACTGCGCCTTCGACCAGCGGTAGCCGAGGACGGTGAGGCCCAGGCACCAGGCGATGGTGATCCACCAGTTGTTGCCGATCTCGGTGCCGAGGAGGAGTCCGCGCAGGGTTTCGATGGCGGGGGTGAAGGGCTGGTACTCCGCGATCGGCTGGAACCAGCCGGGCATGGAGTCGACCGGGGTGAAGGCGCTGGAGATGAGCGGCAGGAGGATCAGCGGCATGGCGTTGTTACTGGCCGCCTCCGCGTTGGGGCTGCCCATGCCCATCCCGACCGCGATCCAGGTGAACGCCAGGGAGACCAGCGCCAGCAGCCCGAAGGCCGCCAGCCACTCCAGGAAAGTGGCATCCGTGGAGCGGAAGCCCATGGCCACGCCGACGGCGCCGACGAGGACCACGCTGATGATCGCCTGCAGCACACTCCCGGCGACGTGTCCGAAGAGCACGGACCCGCGGTGGATGGCCATGGTGCGGAAGCGGGCGATGATGCCCTCGGTCATGTCGCCCGAGACGGACACCGCGGTGCCGACCACGGTCGAGCCGATCGTCATCAGCAGGATGCCGGGGACGATGTACGCGATGTAGGCGGAGCGGTCCCCGCCGCCGATGCCGGCGCTCATGGTGTCGCCGAAGATGTAGACGAAGAGCAGCAGCAGCATGATCGGGGTGAGCAGCAGGTTCAGGGTGAGGGACGGATAGCGGCGCGCGTGCAGGAGGTTGCGGCGGAGCATCGTGGACGAGTCGCGGACGGCAAGGGAGAAGGAGCTCATCGGACAGCCTCCTTGGGCTGGCTGGGCTGGGTGGGCACGCTGGCGCCGGTGAGGGCGAAGAAGACGTCGTCGAGGTCGGGGGTGTGCACGGTCAGTTCGTCGGCCTCGATGCCGGCCGAGTCCAGCCGGTCGAGGATGGTGCGCAGTTCGCGCTGGCTGCCGTCGCTGGGGATCTGCAGGGACAGTGCCTCGTCGTCGCGGGTGATGTCGGTCAGGGCGGAGGTGGCGGCCCGGTAGGCCGCCGGGTCGGTGAAGCGGAGCCGGACGTGCCCGCCGGGGATGAGCCGCTTGAGCTCGTCGGCACTTCCTTCGGCGGCGATCCTGCCGTCGTTCAGGACCGCGATGCGGTCGGCGAGTTCGTCGGCCTCCTCCAGGTACTGGGTGGTGAGGAAGACGGTGACGCCGCCCGTGACGAGTTCGCGGATGATCTTCCACATGTTGTGGCGGGAGCGGGGGTCGAGGCCGGTGGTCGGTTCGTCGAGGAAGATGATCCGCGGGTTGCCGACCAGGGTCATCGCGATGTCGAGGCGGCGCTTCATGCCGCCGGAGTAGGTGGACGCGGGCTTCTTGGCGGCCTCGACGAGGTCGAAGCGCTCCAGGAGCTCGGCGGCGACCCGGCGTCCCTCCTGCCTGGACAGGTGGTGCAGGTCCGCCATGAGGAGCATGTTCTCCTCGCCGGTGATCAGCCCGTCCACGGCGGAGAACTGACCGGTGACACCGATCGCGGCACGTACCGCCTGCGGGTCGGCCGCGAGGTCGTGGCCGCCGACGCGGATCTCGCCGGAGGCGGGGTCGGGGGTGATGAGGGTGGAGAGGATCTTGACGGCGGTGGTCTTGCCGGCGCCGTTCGGGCCGAGCAGGGCGAAGACCGTTCCTTCGGGGACGGTCAGGTCGACGCCGTCGAGTACGAGCTTGTCGCCGTAGGACTTGCGCAGCCCGTTCGCCGCGATGGCCAGGTTGGTCATGATGCGTGCTCCTCAGAGGCTGCGGGCGGTGATGTCGCCGTAGGAAGTGGTTGCGTGGATGTTCAGACCGGCGGTGCCGTCGGTGTTCTTGAGCGCGTTGTTGATCCGGCCGTAGGCGGTACCGGCGTCCAGGGATGCGGAGACGCCGCGGGCGGCGCCGACCGAGATCTCGCCGGACTCGGTGCGCAGGGTGACCGTGCCGCCCATGGCCTCGGTGATGCGGAGGTCGCCCTTCTGGGTGCTGATCTCCGCGGGTCCGCCCAGTCGGCCGACCTCGATGTCGCCGGCCAGGAGGGCGAGGCGGGCACTCGCCGTCTCGTCGAGCTTGACCGAGCTCTGCGCGCCCTCGAAGACGACGTTGCCGAGCCGTCCGACGCCCCGGAGCTCGGAGTCGGCGGCCTTCGCCTCGACGTCGGAGCCGGCGGGCAGCTGGACGGTGACCTCGACGGATCCGGAGCTGCCGAGGATCCGGTTCTTCGCCGGGGCGGCCGCGATCCGCAGGACGCCGTCGGCGTATTCGACGGTGATGTGCTCCGCCGCCTTGATGTCGCGGCTGTTCGAGGCGTCGGCGGGCAGGACCTCGACCGTGGTGTCGGCCCGGTCGGCGGCGATGAACCGGATGCGCCCTGCGGGGATGTCGAGGACGGTCGAGACCTGGTTGGGGGTGTCGAACTTCTGCATTGTTCTCTCCTTCGACTTTGTGTTTCTGATGAGTGAAACGCTACGTTGCGTTCGAAGTTCTGGCAACGTACCCGTTGCGCAAAATCGCCATCAGTACTGGTCAGAGTCGAGAAATCGTTGCAACGGCTTGTCCTCTAATGCAACGGCTGACACTCGTTGCGTTGCAATGGAATGAGTGTGAACGCTATGCTGGCGGCATCAAGGAAGAACGAAGGAGATCGCGATGCCGGGAGGCAGGCTCACTCAGCAGGAACGCCAGCAGATCGCGCTGGGGCTGGCCGACGGACTCGCCTACGCGGAGATCGCCAGAGGGCTCGACCGTCCGACCTCGACGATCACGCGTGAGGTGATGCGCAACGGCGGTCCCGCCGCCTACCGCGCCGACCTGGCCCACCGCGCCACCGAACGCCGCACCCACCAGCGCAGGCAGGCCGCGCCCCGGGACCCGAAGGCATCTCCGCAGCCCTACGGACGCGACGCCGAAGCCGTGCGCGCGTACGAGGAGACGTTCACCGACGTCCTCATGCAGACGGGCCTGTCCAACAAGATGATGGCCCGGGTGCTGGGCTGTCTCTACACCACCGACGCGGGCAGCCTCACCGCGTCCGAGCTCGTGGAGCGCCTCCAGGTCAGCCCGGCGTCGATCTCCAAGTCGATCGCGTTCCTCGAGGGCCAGGGCCTCGTCCGCCGGGAACGCGACGAACGCCGCCGCGAGCGCTACATCGTCGACGACGACGTCTGGTACCAGTCGATGATGGCCAGCGCCCGGTCCACCGCACAGCTCGTCGAGACCGCACGGGAGGGTGTGGGCGTCCTCGGCCACGACACCCCGGCAGGCGTCCGCCTCGAGAACATCGCCCGCTTCCTCGACTTCGTCAACGAGAGCATCACCCGCGCCGCGGAGCAGGCCCGCGACATCCTCTACGCGGCACGCGAAGCGACCCCGGGTGCCGCTGCCGAGCAGCCTTCGGACGACGTACAGCCGTCCTGAAAACGCGCGTCGGCGGTACCCGGTCGCCGCGGACCGGGTACCGCCGACGGATCAGGCGGGTGTGCGTGGGTCGATCAGACTCCGGCGGGTTCCTTCGCCGGGGCGCCGGGGGCGGTGCCCGGGTCCGTCGTCGCCTGGCCGCCCGTGGCGGCGACCGTCGACGGGACCGGTTCCTGGGAGACGTTGAACTCCGTCAGCAGGGCCTGGCTGAAGCCGAAGAAGTACGTGGCGACGAAGCCGGCGACGTAGCCGACCGCCAGACCGCCCGCGTAGATCGCGATCGTCGAGCCGAGGCCGTGGTTGCCGTCCAGGAGCGGGAACAGGGCCCAGCCGGACGGGCCGATGGCCGTGGAGCCGACCGAGTCGCCGAGCTGGTTGAACAGGCCGACGAAGCCGCCGCCGAAGGCACCGCCGACACAGGCCGTGATGAACGGGCGGCCGAGGGGGAGCGAGACGCCGTAGATCAGGGGCTCGCCGACACCCAGGATGCCTGCGGGGAGGGCGGACTTGATGGTCCGGCGGATCGACTCGTTACGGGGCAGGCGCAGGTAGACCGCGGCCGCCGCGCCGACCTGGCCGGCGCCGGCCATGGCGAGGATCGGGAGCAGGACGGTGAAGCCCTGCTGCTCGATGAGCGTGGTGTGGATCGGGATCAGGGCCTGGTGCAGGCCCAGCATCACCAGCGGGAGGAAGAAGCCGCCGAGCAGGAAGCCCGCGCCCGCACCGCCCGTGGAGAGCAGCCAGTCGGCGAACGTACCGATGGCGGAGGAGACCTCACCGGCCACGTACATCAGGCCGAAGATCGTGACGAGGCCGGAGATCAGGACCGTCAGGGTCGGGGTGACCAGGACGTCCAGGGCCTCGGGCACCCAGCGGCGGCACCACTTCTCCACGTACACCGCGAGGACCGCGGCACCGAGTGCGCCGAGGACGCCGCCCTGGCCGGGGGAGAGGGTCTGGCCGAAGGCGTCGATGTTCGCGACGCCGGGGAAGACGATGATCGCCGCGACCGCACCGCCCAGGATCGGCGTACCGCCGAACTCCTTCGCCGTGTTGTAGCCGACGAAGACCGCGATCAGCGCCATGAAGCCGGAGGCCATCGCGGCCAGGGCGGGCGTGACCGTGGTCAGCCAGCCGAGGTTCACCAGCAGGCCGTTGAGGCCGGCGATGATGCCGCAGCCGATGAGGGCCGGGATCAGCGGGACGAAGACGTTCGCGATCTTGCGCAGGAACAGCTTGAACGGGGTGGCGTTCTTCGCCTTCCGCTGCGCCTTGATGGCCGCACCCTGCGCCGCCAGCTCCTCGGAGGTGTGGACGACGGGAGCGGCCGAGGCGCGCTCCTGTTCGACCAGCTGCTCGAACTCCGGGGTCACCCGGGCGACGGTGCCCGGACCGAGGACGATCTGGTACGTGTCGTCGTCGACCACGCCCATGACGGCCGGGAGGGCCTTGAGGGCGTCGTCGTCGACGAGCGAGCGGTCGTGCAGGCCCAGCCGGAGCCGGGTCATGCAGTGGGCGATCGAGCTGACGTTCGCTGCGCCACCGACGAGCGGAAGGATCGCGGCGGCGGTGGCGCGGTTCTTGTCTTCAGTAGCCATGGTGCGTGGTGCCTTGCTGTGCGGGGGGTGGGGGCGGTGCAGCGGGGTCAGGTGGTGCGGACGGCCGCGAGGGCGGCGCGGAGGTGGCCGTGGGAGTCGGCCAGGAGCGTGGCGGCGGTGGGGCCGTCGACCTCGCCCAGGATCGTGAGGATGGCGTTCTTGACCTCGCCGTCGGTGGCGGCGAGCGCCGCCTCGATCTCCTGGTCGGAGGCGCCGGTGGCGAGGGAGACGATCCGGCGGGAGCGGGCGCGCAGCTTCTCGTTGGAAGCGCGCACGTCGACCATCAGATTCCCGTACGTCTTGCCGAGCCGGATCATCGTGATCGTCGACAGCATGTTGAGGACGAGCTTCTGGGCCGTGCCCGCCTTGAGACGGGTCGAGCCGGTGAGCAGCTCGGGGCCGACGACGATCTCCAGGCCGTGTTCGGCGGCTGCGGCGAGCCCGGAGTCCGCGTTGCAGGAGAGGCCGATGGTGAGTGCGCCCTTGGCACGGGCGTGCTCGACGGCCCCGATGGCGTACGGCGTACGGCCGGAGGCGGAGATGCCGACCACCGTGTCGTCCGCGGTGAGGCCCAGCTCGTCCAGGTCCGCGGCGGCCAGCTCCTTGCTGTCCTCCGCGCCTTCGACGGCCTTGACCATGGCGGACGGGCCGCCCGCGATCAGTCCGACGACCTCGGACGGGTCGGTGTTGAAGGTGGGCGGGCACTCGCTGGCGTCGAGGACGCCGAGGCGGCCCGCGGTGCCGGCGCCCGCGTAGATCAGCCGGCCGCCGCGCGCCATGCGCTCGGCGGTGGCGTCGATCGCGGCGGAGATCTGCGGCAGCTTGTCGGCGACCGCTGCGGGGACGGTGGCGTCCTCGCCGTTCATGATCCGCGCGATGTCCTGCGTGGGGAGCTGGTCGATGTCGGCGAGCTCGGGGCGGAACGCCTCGGTGGTCAGCGTGGCGAGCTGGGCGCGCAGCTCGCCGTATCCGCCGGCGGCGGAGTCGGCGGTCGTGGCGTCGGTGTCGGCGGTGGAGGTCATGGACAGCGGCTCTGCTTTCTCGTTCATGTGCGGTTCAGCGGGTGCGGGTGCGGGTGCGGTTCAGCCGGTTCGGTTCAGCGGGTGCGAGGGGTACGGCGGTGGGCGAGCGCCTCGTACGACGCGGCCAGTGCAGGGGCGGCCGTCTCGTACGTGCGCTGGGCGACGCCTATGAACAGGCAGTCGACGACGAGGAGCTGGCTCGTACGGCTCGACATGGCGGCCGGCCGCAGCTCGCTCTCGCGGGCGGTGGACGTGGTGAGGACGTGGTCGGCGTACTGCGAGACCGGTCCGTCGGGGCGGCCGGTGATCGCGATGGTCGTCGCGCCGCGGTCGAAGGCGACCCGGAGCGGCTCGATGACGTCACCGGTCGAACCGGAGTGCGTGATCGCGATGGCCACGTCGCCGGAGCGGAGCTGCACGGCGTTGGTCACGGCGAGGTGCGGGTCCATGTGGGCATGGGCGATCAGCCCGATGCGGAGCAGCTTCTGCGCCAGGTCCTGGCCGACGAGGGAGGAGGCGCCGACGCCGTAGATGTCGATGCGGCGGGCGGTCGCGGCGGCGGCGACGGCGGCGCCGAGCTGGACGGTGTCCAGACCGGCGGCGGTGTCGGCGAGGGTCTGCTGCTCGTCGTAGGCGAGCTTGGTCACGACGTCGGCGATCGGGTCGTCGACCGCGATGTCGGCGGTGACGGCCGGTGCGCGGCCGGACAGCTGGTGGGCGGCGAGGCCCGCGAGTGCCAGGCGCAGGTCCCGGTAGCCGGGGTAGCCGAGGAGGCGGGCGGTGCGGACCACGGTGGCCTCGCTGGTGCCGGTGAGTTCGGCGAGACCGGTGACGGTGAGGGCGGCGCACCCGGCGGGGTCACCCGCGACGGCTTCGGCGACCCGCTGCATGGAGCGGGTCATGGACGGGGCGAGGGTGCGCACCTTGGCCGCGAGTGCCGCCGGCGCGGGCGGTGAATCGGCGCTGAAACTTTCCTTCACGTCATTGGTCACATTTGAAAGATATTTTCAAGACGGAAGGCCGTCAACCCCCCTTTGGTCCCTACCTCTGAAGGATCAAGGCCGGCGCCCGCGGCGCCCGGGTGACAATGGGGCTATGGAGTTGAACACCCTGGAGCAGGAGCTGCACACCGCGCGTGCGCTGGTGATGGCCGACCTCGTCGCGGGCGACGTCGCCGAGGCCGAGATCGTCTCGCTGGTCGAGGACGCGGTGACCCACCGGCGGTGGTGGGTCGAGCAGTGGCCCGAGGGCGTGTCCTTCGTCACCGGCCTGATAGCGCAGGACGTCCAGGACGCGCTGCTGGAGCGCTACGGCCGCTGGCCGCTGTGCCCGGTGTGCACGGAGGACGGGCCGCACGCGCTCGACGTGGAGCCGGAGCTCGGCCCCGATCCGCACTGGGTCTGCACGAAGGCGACCGTGTCCGTGGCGCCCGTGGGGGCGCTCGCCGAGGTGCTGGGCCGGTGACCGTCTATATCGACCCGCCGACCTGGCCGGGGCACGGACGCCTGTGGTCGCACCTGGTCAGCGACGTGTCCTTCGAGGAGCTGCACGCCTTCGCCGCCGGGATCGGCTGCCCGCCGCGTGCCTTCGAGCGCGACCACTACGACGTACCCGAGGCGCATTACGCGGACGCGGTGCGCGCCGGGGCGAAGGAGGTCGGCTCGAAGGAGATCGTGCGCCGGATCACTGCCGCGGGACTCCGACGGCCGAAGGGGCGCCCAGCCCCGTCCGTTCCGCAGTGACCTGAGTGACCTGTGCGGGCACACCCGCGCCCGCACGTGCGCCCGTGTCCTTCCCGCCCGCGATCCGCCGCGACGGCCTGCCGCCGCCGCCGAGCCGCAGCGAGACCACCACGGCGGCCAGGCCGAGCACCAGCATCCCGGCTCCCGCCCAGGCCGTGGCCGGGAAACCGAAGTCCGCGTCGATGACCGTGCCGCCCAGCCACGGGCCGCTCGTGTTGCCGAGGTTGAACGCGGCGGTCGTCGTCGCACCGGCCAGCGTCGGGGCCACGCCCGCGACGTTGAACATCCGGGCGTTGAGCGCCGGGGCCGTGTAGAACGCGGACAGGCCCAGCAGGAACGCCAGGACGACCACGGCGACCGGGTTCGACGCGAACAGGGCCAGGGCCACGAGGAAGACCGTCGACGCCGTGATGCCGCTCAGCAGCACCCCGAAGAGGTGCGCGTCCGCGACCCGGCCACCGATCGCCGTACCGATCACCGCACCGACCCCGAACAGTGCGAGCACCCACGGCACCCAGCCCGAGCTCAGCCCCGCGACGTCCGTCAGCAGGGGTGCGAGATAGCTGAACGCGCAGAAGACACCGCCCGCGGCGAGCGCCGTGATCACGATCGAGAGCCACACCTGGCGGTCCCTGTAGATCGCGACCTCGCGCCTGAGCTGCGGCTTCTCGTCCGGCAGCGGAATGCGCGGAATCCGGGTGGCGACCCCGGCCAGGGCCACGGCGGACGCAGCGCCCACCGCCCAGAACGCCGAACGCCAGCCGAAGTGCTCCCCGAGGAACGCCCCCAGCGGCACCCCCAGCACGTTCGCGATCGACAGCCCGCCGATCATGACGGCCATCGCCCTGGCCCGCGCGTTCATCGGCACCATCGCGATGGCGACCGCCGCCCCGACCGCCCAGAAGCCCGCGCACGCGAAGGCGCTCACCACCCGGGAGACGAAGAGCACCTCGTACGTCGGAGCCAGCGCGCCCGCGATCTGGCCCAGGCCGAAGACCGCGATGAGGGCGATGAGTGTCGTGCGGCGTGGCAGCCGGAGCGTGGCCACGGCCAGCAGCGGGGCGCCGACCACCATGCCGATCGCGAACGCGGATATGAGGAGTCCGGCCTGCGGGATCGACACATCCATGTCGTCGGCGATGGGTGGCAGCAGCCCGGACAGCATGAACTCGCTGGTACCGAGAGCGAAGACCGAGAGGCCGAGGATGTACACGGCCAGTGGCATACGGGGACGGCTGGAAGCAGAGTCGGGCATGACAGTCACCAACAGTGCCCCCTACCTGGGAATTCCCGCGTCTCAGTGGGTGAGCAGCTCCAGCTCCGTCGTGAGGTTCTGCCGGGCCCGCGGTTCCCAGGCGGCGACCCCGTGGGGCGTACGGAACAGCCGGGGCAGTCCGAGCAGCTGCCGCAGGACGGCGGCACGGCCCTCACGGAACGCGTCGTCCGGCACGAAGCCGTACTCCTCGCGGACCTGTGCCGCGTACGTCCCGTACTCCTTCGGGGCCGCCGCCAGGATCGCCAGGTCCGCGTCGCAGAGCACCTCGCCATTGGTGTCGCCGTCCGCCGGATCGTGGGTGACGGTCAGCCGGACCAGCCGGGCGACCTCGGCCGTGGCGGCCCGAGGGACGCCCGCCTCGGCCAGGGCGCGCTCGGCGAGGGTGGCGCTGCGTTCCTCGTTCTCGGTGCGGTCGGGGCGGTAGACGGCGTCGTGGAACCAGACGGCGAGGCGCACCAGGTCCGGGTCGGCTGCGTGGCCGGCGAGGGTGTCGACGCGGTCCAGGACCTGGGTCAGGTGGGCGGTGGTGTGGTAGCGCCGCTGCGGTTCGGCCCAGCGGACCAGGAGGTTGTCGGCGTACGGCAGCGGGTCGGGGCCGGGGGCTCCGCCCCGCGCGGCGACGAGGGCGTCCTGCCAGCGGCTGCGGAGGGTGTCGGCGGTGTCGGTCATGGGACGACCTTAGAACTGCCGGATCTTGTCGGTTCACCGAACTCTCGTTAGCGTGCGGCCGTGAAGGAACCGGTGGACCCCACGCACATCCTGATGGATCTCAACGCGGACCTCGGCGAGGGGTTCGGGCGCTGGACCCTCACCGAGGACGAGGCGCTCCTGACCTGTGTCACCAGCGCGAACGTGGCCTGTGGCTTCCACGCGGGCGACGCCTCCGTGATGCGGCGCGTCTGCGACACGGCGGCGGCCCGGGGGGTACGGATCGGGGCGCAGGTCTCCTACCGTGACCTCGCCGGGTTCGGGCGCCGGGCCATGGACGTTCCGTCCGCCGAACTCACCGCCGAGATCGCGTACCAGATAGGCGCCCTCCGGGTCTTCGCCGAGGCGGCGGGCTCCACGGTCTCGTACGTCAAACCGCACGGTGCCCTGTACAACCGCACCGTCCGGGACGACGAGCAGGCCGCGGCCGTCATCGAAGGCGTGCTGCTCGCCGGCGGCCGTCCGGCAGTCCTCGGGCTGCCCGGATCGCGGCTGCTCGACCGTGCGGAGGCGGCCGGCCTGACGGCCGTCGAGGAGGCCTTCGCCGACCGTGCGTACACCCCGCAGGGCACGCTCGTGCCGCGTGGCGAGGAGGGCGCGGTGCTGCACGACGCGGACGAGGTCGTACGCCGCAGTGTCGGCATGGCCGTCGAGCGGGCCGTGACGGCCGCGGACGGCAGCCGCATACCGGTCGGTGCGCGTTCCCTGTGCGTCCACGGGGACACCCCCGGGGCGGCGGCGCTCGCCCGACGGGTCCGGGCGGCGCTGGAGGAGGCCGGCGTGTCCGTGCGGGCGTTCGCATGAGCGCGATACGGGTGCTTCCCGCCGGCCCCGGGGCCCTCCTGGTCGAGCTTCCCTCCGCGGAGGCCGCGGAGGCCTTCCACGCGGAGCTGCTGCGCCGCCGGGCGGACGGCGCCCTGCCCGCGGTGCGCGAGATCGTCCCGGGCGCCCGGACGGTACTGCTGGACGGGGTGGAGGACCGCTCGCTGGCCGGTCGGCTGCCGGCCTGGGAGATACCGCCGTTGCACCGGGGCGCCGGGGAGGCCGTCGAGATCCCCGTCGTCTACGACGGCCCGGATCTCGGCGACGTGGCCGAGGCCTGGGGCGTCGCCGTCGCCGACGTACCGCTCATCCACGCCGGTACGGAGTTCCGGGTGGCCTTCTGCGGATTCGCACCCGGGTTCGGGTACCTCACGGGGCTGCCGGAGCATCTGCACGTACCGCGCCGGGCCACCCCGCGGACCCGGGTGCCCGCCGGTGCGCTAGCCCTCGCGGGGCCGTACACCGGGGTGTACCCGCGCCCCTCGCCCGGCGGCTGGCAGATCGTCGGCAGGATGCCGGAACCGGGCGCCCTGTGGGACCCGGCCCGCGAACCGGCGGCGCTGCTCGGCCCGGGGGCACGGGTGCGCTTCGTGGCGGCAGGGGTACGCGGATGAGCCCCCGGCTCCAGGTTGTCCGGGCCGGGGCACTGACGACGGTGCAGGACGAGGGACGGACCGGCTGGGCACACCTCGGGGTGCCCCGGGCGGGGGCGCTGGACGGGCCCGCCCGGCGACTGGCCAACCGGCTCGTCGGCAACACGCCGGACGCGGCGGTCCTGGAGACCACGCTCACGGGCTGCGCGGTCCGCCTGTCGGGTACCCGGTCCGTGGCCGCCGTCGTCGGCGGCGCGGGCTGCCGCGTGACGGTCGACGGGCGGCCGGTGGCCTGGGGTGCGCCCGTGCGCGTACCGGAAGGGGCCGTGCTGGAGGCCGGGCCCGCGGTGCACGGCCTGCGCAGCTACCTGGCGTTCGGGGGCGGCCTGGTGCCGGAACCGGTGCTCGGCAGCCGGTCCGCCGACCTGCTCTCCGGGCTCGGCCCGCCGGTCCTGCGCGACGGTGACGTACTGCCCCTGGGCCATGGGCACGGCTGCCCGCCCGCCGACGCGGTGCCGTGGCCGGGTGCGCCCGCCGAACTGGTCCTCCCGCTGCACCTCGGCCCCCGCCACACGTGGTTCACCGGGGCCGCGCTCCGCACACTGACGACCGCCGCGTACCGGGTCTCGGCGCAGAGCAACCGCATCGGACTGCGTACGGAGGGGCCCGCCCTGGAACGCGCCCGCGACGGGGAACTGCCGAGCGAGGGCATGGTGCTGGGCGCCGTCCAGGTGCCGCCGGACGGGCGGCCCGTGGTGTTCCTCAACGACCATCCGACGACGGGCGGCTACCCGGTCGTCGGTGTGGTCGCCGACTCGGCGCTGGCGGGGGCCGCACAGGCGGTTCCCGGGACGCGCGTGAGGTTCGTGCGGGCGTAGCGCCGGGAAGCCGTCGCCCTCGCACGTTATGTTCAGGAGCCATGCGTTCTCATGGGGAGCTGCGCCCTCGGGCGACCGCCCCGTAGGCTGGTCATTGGACTAGACCTGCAGCCGCTCCGAAGGAATGGAACCCCATGAGCAACCGTGCAGTCCTGGAGGTGATCGCTCTCGACGCGGAGGACGCGGTCGCAGCTCAGGCCGGTGGTGCGGACCGCCTCGAAGTGGTCACCGACATGGCCGCGGACGGCCTGACACCGTCCCCGAAGACCCTCGCGGAGATCCGGTCCGCCGTGGACATCCCGCTGCGCGTGATGCTCCGGGTCGCGGACGGGTTCGCGGTCGGCGACATCGACGTCCTCGTGGAGAAGGCGCGCGAGATGCGGGCCGAAGGAGCCGAGGAGTTCGTGCTCGGCTTCCTCGACCGGGACGGCCACGTCGACCTCGTCGCCGTCGAGCGCCTCGTCGCCGAGCTGAACGGCTGCCGCTGGACCTTCCACCGCGCGATCGACCGGGCTGTTGACCGGGACGCCCTGCGCAAGCACCTCGCGGAACTCCCCGGCCTGGACACATACCTGACGGCGGGCTCGGCGGCCGGCGTCGACGAGGGCATTCCGACCCTGCTGGACGAAGCGGCTCGCGCGGCCTCGGGCCAGCCCGGTTACGAACCGCAGATCCTGGTCGGCGGCGGACTGCGCCTGGAACACCTGCCGCGCCTGCTCGCCGCGGGCATCGACGCCTTCCACATCGGCGGCGCGGCACGGCCGGGCGGCTGGTCGGGGCCGGTGGACGTGGCGGCCGTACGGGAGTGGCGCGCCGTGCTCGACAGGTGAGGTGCGGCTGCCCGGCGTCCTGACCCGTGAACTCCGGCAGGCGCCGGGCGCGTCACCCGTTCCGTCACTCCGGGAGTGCCGGGGGAGTCGAACGGCACTTGAATGCTGAGTGTCCCTGGTGCGCCGCTCCACCCCCGGAGGCCACATGCCACTCTCCCAGTCCGTCCACGGCCGCGGTGCGCGGTCGAGCCGTGCGGGCGTGCTGCGCAGGACCGGGGAATGGTGCGCCCGCCACTTCGTGATCGTCATCGTCCTGTGGCTGGCCGCGCTCGCCGGGGCCCAGGCCCTGCAGCACGTGTACGGGGGCGACTACTCCGACGACTTCTCGATCCCCGGCACCCAGTCGCAGGACGGGCTGGATGTGCTCGAGGCGCACGCTCCCGCGGCGGGCGGCTACAGCAGCCAGGTGGTGCTGCACGATCCGGGCGGGCCGCTCAGCGCGGTCAGCAGCGAGGTCTCGACCGTCGTGGCAAGTCTTCAGAAGCTGCCGGACGTGCTGTCGGCCCAGAACCCCCTGTCGTCGGACGCCCCCGCCACCACGCCGAACGTCGGGCCGCTCTCCACCGACGGGAAGACGGCGTACATCACCGTCCGGTTCAGCGTGCAGCCCTCCACCCTGGGCTCCGGCTACCTCGACGGGGTGGACGCGGCCGTCCAGCCGCTGCGCGCCGAGGGCGTTGAAGTGGAGTACGGCGGTCCGCTGGGCGAGCTGGCCCGGCCCGAGGCGAACGACCGGACGAGCGAGGCCATCGGGTTCGCGGTGGCCGTACTGGTGCTGCTCATCGGCTTCGGCAGCCTCCTGGCCGCCCTGCTGCCCCTGGTGACCGCCCTCGTCTGCGTCGTCTTCGGGCTGGCCCTGCTGGGGCTGCTGGCCGCCGCGATGACCTTCGCCACCGTCTCACCGACACTGGCCACGATGATCGGGCTCGGGGTCGGGATCGACTACGCGCTGTTCCTCGTCACCCGGCACCGCCAGAACCTCATGGACGGCAGGGATCCGGTGACCGCCGCCGGGATGGCCACCGCCACCAGCGGGCGGGCCGTACTGCTCTCCGGATGCACGGTGATCATCGCCCTCTGCGGACTGTGGGTCTCCGGGATCTCGTTCATCGGCAAGCTCGGCCTGGCCGCGGCCGTCACCGTGGTCACGGCCGTCCTCGGCGCCCTCACCCTGGTGCCGGCCATGCTCGGCCTGATCGGGCGGTACATCGACCGGATCCACGTACGCAAGCCGGTGGCGGAGACGGAAGCGGATCCGCAGGAGGAGGCGGGTGCGGACACCGGGAAGGCCGCGCACGGCAACGCCGGCGGCGGCACCTGGCACCGCTACGCGCAACGCGTCGAGCGCAGGCCGTGGTGGTTCCTGGCCTGCGGTGTCGTGGTGCTGGCCGTCCTCGCCATCCCGCTCTTCTTCATCCAGCTCGGCCACATCGGGGACGGCGCCGACCCCAAGTCCTTCACCGACCGGCGCGCCTACGACCTGATGTCCTCGGCGTTCGGACCGGGTTCGAACGGCCCGCTGACGATCGTGATCGACCAGAGCGCGGTCGCGCAGGACGACCGGTCCGCGCTGGAGTCCCAGGCCCAGCAGGCCCTGACGAAGGTGCCGGACGCCGCCCTCATCACCCCGCTCACCCCCACGTCGGACGGGGACGTCCTCACGGCCACCGCGTACTCCGTGGCCGCGCCGCAGGACGAGAGGACCACGGAACTGACCAACCGGCTGACGGACGACGTCCTGCCGGACGCGGTCTCCGGCACCTCGGCGAACACGTACGTCACCGGCACGACCGCCGCCCAGGTCGACTTCCTGGACATCGTCTCCAGCCGGCTGCCCCTGATCATCGTGGTGGTGGTCGGCCTCGCCTTCCTCGTGATCCTGGCCGTGTTCCGGGGACTGCTCGTCGCGGTCAAGGCGGCGGTGCTCAACGTGCTGTCGATCGCGGCCTCGTACGGGGTCGTGGTGGCCGTCTTCCAGTGGGGCTGGGGCGGGCCCGCACTGGGGGTGTCGGGCGATGTCCCGATCGAGAGCTACGTGCCGATGATGATGTTCGCCATCGTCTTCGGACTGAGCATGGACTACGAGATCTTCCTGCTGTCCCGGATCCACGAGGCCTGGCTGCGTACTCAGGACCCCAAGGCCAGCGTGGCGCACGCCCTGGAGATCACGGCCCGGGTCATCACCTGCGCGGCCCTGATCATGGTCAGCGTCTTCGCCGCGTTCCTGATCAGCGACAACATCGTCGTGAAGATGCTGGGCCTCGGACTCGCGGCGAGCGTGCTCATCGACGCCACCGTCGTCCGGCTGCTCCTCGTGCCCGCCGTGATGACCCTGCTGGGCCGCGCCGCCTGGTGGTCGCCGCGCTGGCTGGACCGGATCCTTCCGCGTCTCGACGCGGAGGGCGAGGCCAAGGCTGACGCGTGAACCCGGGCCGGTGGTCACCGGCCCGGGTCCACGAAGGCTTCCTCGCGGTCAGAGGTCCTGTCCGGTCTGCCGACGGCGGCGCCGGCTCTGCGCCACGGCTCCTGCGGCGAATACCAGGGCGGCGCCGGTCAGTGAGACCGCCGTCGCGGCGGGAAGGTAGCCGGCCGACGGGTCATGGGCGGAGGCCACCGGACCGGTCTCGTCGACCGGGGCGGCGTGGCCGGCGTGCTCCGCGTGCACCGGTGCGGCCCGGGTTCCGGACTTCTCCGCGGCCGCCGCCAGTTCGCCGGCGGACATCCGGCTGCCGTTCATGCCGGTGACCTCACCGCTGCCGCCGTCGAAGACGACGTCGGAGCAGGAGTAGAAGTTCTCCTGGCTGTCCGAGCGGATCCAGTGGATGAAGATCATGTGCTTGCCGGACTTGCCCTGCGGGAGCTGGAGGTTCCAGTAGTAGTTGCCGCCGTCCGAGCCCGCGCCGCCCGCCTGCGGGGGGTTGTCCACGGTCTGGGTGAGCGTCAGGTCGCCCCACGCCAGGGCCTTGTTCGGCGTCCAGCCGTCCTTGGTGATGTAGACGTTGAACTTGCCCGGGTGCGCGGCCCAGTTGCTGTACTTGATCTGGGTGGTGGCGCCCGCGGTGAGGTGTGTCGTCGGCCAGTCGCTGCGGGCCGCGTTGTAGGAGGAGAAGTTGTACGGGCCGTTGTGGCCGCCGCTGCAGAGCTCGCCGTCGGGGATGTAGCCGGTGGTCCGCCCGCCGCCGTTGGAGTCCAGGACGCCGAACCAGTTGTACAGCGGTGTGGTGCCGGTCTGCGCGACCGCGGCGGCACAGGCCGGGTTGGACGGGGTCTGGTTCCCGCTCGCGATCATGTCCTTGTAGCACAGGAAGCTGCGTGAGCCCGGCTCCATGGCGACGCCGTGAGCGGATGCGGGGGAGGGCAGGCCGGCCAGGGTGAGGCCTAACAGGCCCGCTCCCAGGAGGCTCAGCGCGCGAGGTGCGCGCAGGGGGGACCTTCTGCGGGGGGTGTTTCGCACAGCCATGAGGTTGATCTCCTTCGGGGGGATTCTCTGTTGGGGCAGATAACCCAGGTGCCGGGCGGGGCCGGCCGGTGCAGGAGGGGGGAGGAGAGGTGCAGGGGGTGCGCAGGGTGCGTGGGAGCGCTCCCAAAAACGTAGCGCGCGCCGGGTGGTCTGTAAACGCCCCGTGCGGCGCCCGTCACAACTTCCTCTGAACGTACGGGACTTACGCCGTGTGACGCGGCCGGCGGGCAGGGCGGCGCGGCCCCGTGCCCGCCGGCGCCACGCGCGCGCCGCAGGCTTACGCCAGCTGCTCCGGCAGCGTCGCGGCGTGCAGCACGATCAGGCCCGACACCGCACGGGTCAGCGCCACGTACAGCCGACGCAGGCCCGTGCGTTCGTCGGGCTCACCGTCGACCACCGCGGACGGTTCGTCCAGCACCACGTAGTCGTACTCCAGGCCCTTCGCCAGCGATGCCGGTACCAGGGTCAGGCGCGAGGCCGCCGTCGTCTCCTCACCGGGGGAGAGGTACGCGTGGCCGGCCGCCGTGAGGGCGTCGGCCAGCGCGGGGATGCGGGCGTCGGCGGCGATCAGGCCGATCGAGCCCTCGTGGACCAGCGACTCCTCGCAGGCCGCGACCACTGCCGCGTCCAGACCGTCCGCGGCCACCGCCCGTACGGCCAGCGAGCCGGGCGACTCACGCACCGACTCCACGGCGGCCAGGCCCGGCGAGATCGCGGGGAGCAGCCGGGAGGCGTACGCGATCACCTCGCGCGGCACACGGAAGCCTGCGGTCAGCTCCTCCACCACCGCGTCCGCCTTGCCGAGGTGGAACAGCGCCTGCGCCCAGCTCTCCGTCGACCACGGCGTCGTCCCCTGCGCCAGGTCGCCCAGCACCGTCGCCGAACCGGTCGAGCAGCGGCGTCCCACCGCCCGGTACTGCATCGGGGACAGGTCCTGGGCCTCGTCGATGACGACATGGCCCAGCGAGTGCGTACGGGCCACCAGGTCGCCCGCCTCGTCGATGAGGACCGCGTCCGCCGCCGACCACTTCGCCGACTTCACGCTCCGGGCGGGCCTGGCCATGAGGATCTGCTTCTGCTCGTCCCCGGTGAGGATCCCCTCCGCGTGCGCGGCCAGGAACTCGGCGTCCGTCAGGAGCCGCAGCACCAGCTTCGACGGATCCACCGCCGGCCAGACCGCCTTCACGGCCGCCTTCACCGCGGGAGTCCGCGCCACCGCGTTCTGCACCCGGTCGTCCGGCGCCTCGCCCGCCTCCTCCATCCGTACGAGGACGGCGTGCGCGATGCGCTGCGGAAGCGCCTCGTGGGCGGCGCCGTAGCGCATGTCGCGGGCCAGCAGCTCGCCCACCATCTCCTCGATCTCGTACGCCGGCACCCGCCAGCGACGTGAGCCGCGCACCACCACGACGCCCTCCGTCGGCAGGGTGACGTGCGAGCGGAGCGCGCGCCGCAGGACCTCCGCCATCCGGGCGTCGCCCTTGATCACGGCGGCGGCGGCCTCGTCCGCGCCGCGCACCTCGACCTGCGCCGTCACGAGGTCCTCGACCGTCGCCTGCTTCACCTCCAACTCGCCCAGCGCGGGCAGGACCTGCTCGATGTAGTGCAGGAACGACCGGTTCGGGCCGATGACGAGGGTGCCCGTGCGGGCGAGCCGCTCGCGGTGCGCGTACAGGAGGTAGGCGACACGGTGCAGGCCGACGGCCGTCTTTCCGGTACCGGGGCCTCCCTGGACGCACACCGTTCCGCCGAGCCCGCTGCGGACGATCTCGTCCTGCTCCGGCTGGATCGTCGCCACGATGTCGCGCATCGGGCCGACGCGGGGCCGCTCGATCTCCGCCTGGAGGAGCTTGCTCGTGTGTTCCGTCTCCGCCGGGTCGGTGAGGTGCTCGTCCTCGTACGCGGTCAGCTCGCCGCCGGTGTAGCCGAAGCGGCGCCGCCGGTCGACGTCCAGCGGGTTGTTCCTGGACGCCTGGTAGAACGGCTGGGAGACCGGGGCGCGCCAGTCGATGACCATCGGGTCGCCCTGGGCGTCGTGGACGTGGCGGCGCCCGATGTAGAACTGCTCGCCCTCGGCGCCCTCCGCCTCCTGGGCGCCGACCGGGTGCCGGTAGTCGAGGCGGCCGAAGAAGAGCGGGGTGTGGGAGAGGTCGGCGAGCGCCTTGATGCGGTCGTCGATCTGGGCCTGCAGGACGGCGGCGTTGACCCAGTTCGCCGTGACATCGCGGATGTCGAGGGCCTGTACGTCCTCGCGCATGGCGCGCAGTGCGGCGCGGGAACCGGCGAGGTGGGCGCGTTCCCCGTCCAGTGGACTGCTGGTCGCTTCGCTGGTGACTTCGCTTGTCTCTTCGTGCGCGGGCACGGTGTTGCCTCCGGCTTTTCAACGCAGGACGGCGGACCCGGCTCAGAGGGCCGGGTCCGCTCAAGGACGTTCACAGGTGCGCACGCAGAGGGCCGCGTGCGGCTGTTGTCGGCCGGTTTCCGTCCGGTCGGCGGCGCTCCCCCGGCTGCCGGCCGCTCAAGGAGGCGGACCGGTACCACGGTGCGGGAGGCGGGCAGACCGGCGATTGTAGCGACCGCGGTCCGCAGCGTCGAACGATTAAGAGCGGTGTCCGTACGTCCCGTAGGGGACGGCATGCGACCTGCGGCCTACCCGTGCCCCCGCGCGCTTCCCTCCGCAGGCCGATGCCGCCACGGGCCGGGGCGGCGCACCATGGAAGGCATGAGCACCGTTTATCTGAACCCGCGCAGGACCGGGCCCGCGCACGGCGCGACCGCGGCCACCGGTCACACCCGACACCGCCTCGGCGACGCGGTGCGCGCCGTCACCGTCTTCGCGCGCACCGCGTTCGGGGTGGTCGTCCTCGGTGAGTACGCCGAGGAGGCGGGCATCGTCCGCCGCCACCGCTGAGTCAGTTGCCCGCCAGCAGCTCGTCCGCGTCGACGATCCGGTACGCGTACCCCTGCTCGGCCAGGAACCGCTGGCGGTGCGCCGCGAAGTCCTGGTCGATCGTGTCGCGGGCGACGACCGAGTAGAACCGGGCCTCGTGCCCGTCCGCCTTCGGCCGCAGCACCCGGCCGAGCCGCTGCGCCTCCTCCTGGCGCGAGCCGAACGTTCCCGACACCTGGATGGCGACCGTCGCCTCCGGCAGGTCGATCGAGAAGTTCGCGACCTTGGACACGACCAGCACGCTGATCTCGCCCTCGCGGAACGCGCCGAAGAGTTTCTCGCGCTGCGCGTTGCTCGTCTCGCCCTTGATCACCGGGGCGTTCAGGTGCTCACCGAGCTCGTCGAGCTGGTCGATGTACTGCCCGATGACGAGGGTCTGCTCTCCCTGGTGCTTGCGGACGAGCGCCTCGGTGACCTTGCGCTTCGTCGCGGTCGTCGCGCAGAACCGGTACTTCTCCTCGGTCTCGGCCGTCGCGTACGCGAGACGTTCCGTGTCCGTCAGATTGACGCGGACCTCGACACAGTCGGCGGGCGCGATGTAGCCCTGTGCCTCGATCTCCTTCCACGGCGCGTCGAACCGCTTGGGCCCGATGAGCGAGAAGACGTCCGACTCGCGGCCGTCCTCGCGCACCAGCGTGGCGGTGAGCCCGAGGCGCCGCCGGGCCTGGAGGTCGGCGGTGAACTTGAAGACGGGTGCGGGCAGGAGGTGCACCTCGTCGTAGATGACCAGACCCCAGTCGCGGGAGTCGAACAGCTCCAGGTGCGGGTAGATGCCCTTACGCCGGGTCGTCAGCACCTGGTACGTGGCGATGGTGACCGGCCGGATCTCCTTGCGGGTACCGCTGTACTCGCCGATCTCGTCCTCGGTCAGCGAGGTCCGCTTCACCAGCTCGTGCTTCCACTGCCTGGCCGAGACGGTGTTCGTGACGAGGATCAGCGTGGTCGCCTTGGCCTCCGCCATCGCACCGGCTCCGACCAGCGTCTTTCCGGCGCCGCAGGGGAGGACGACGACACCGGAGCCGCCGTGCCAGAACCCTTCGACGGCCTGCCTCTGGTACGGGCGGAGCGCCCACCCGTTCTGGTCGAGCTCGATCGGGTGCGCCTCGCCGTCGACGTACCCGGCGAGGTCCTCGGCCGGCCAGCCCAGCTTCAGCAGCGTCTGCTTGATCTGCCCGCGCTCGGAGGGGTGCACGGCCACGGTGTCCGGGTCGAGGCGTGCCCCGACCAGCGGCTGGACCTTCTTCGAGCGGAGGATCTCCTCCAGGACCGGCCGGTCGTTGGAGGTCAGCACCAGCCCATGGACCGGGTGCTTGGAAAGGGTGAGGCGGCCGTACCGCGCCATCGTCTCGGCGATGTCGACGAGGAGCGCGTGCGGCACGGGGTAGCGCGAGTACTCCACGAGGGCGTCGACGACCTGCTCGGCGTCGTGCCCGGCGGCGCGGGCGTTCCACAGGCCGAGCGGGGTGAGCCGGTAGGTGTGGATGTGCTCGGGCGCACGCTCCAGCTCCGCGAACGGGGCGATCGCACGACGGCAGGCGTCGGACTGGTCGTGGTCGACTTCGAGGAGCAGCGTCTTGTCGCTCTGGACGATGAGGGGTCCGGTCACGCGCGTCGGCCCTTTCTGTTCTGCTTCTGCCCTGCTGCTGGAATCTGCCGCGGGGCGGCCGCGAACGGCCAAACGTCCAGTGTGCCGCATCGGGGGCGTGAGCGGGTGAGTCGTGTGACCGATCAGTCGGGCGCCCTCCGCGCCGGGCCCGACGTGCCGGGCCCGGCGGCTACGGTGTCGCGTCGTCGGCCAGTTCCGCGACACCCGTGATGCGGTGCAGCGGGTAGGTGCGGACCTCGTCGGCCGTGTGGTCGTACGCCGTGACGAAGCCGCCCTCGACCTTGACCGGCGCGATCACGCGCTGGCTGGCCGCGCCGTCCGCGTTGACGTAGCCGATCCAGACGGCGGACCCGGTCATCGCGGCGGCCTGCACCGTGGCGAGGGTCTCGGCGGAGGTGGTGCGGGGGAGGGACCCGGCCGCAGCCGTGTCCGCGGAGTCCTTGTGGACGGCCCTCGCCGCCGAGTCACCGGCCCTGATGGCCCGTACCGCCGCGGTCAGCAGGGTCGCGTCCGGCACCGGCGGCCCCTCGGGCACGGGGGCGGGTGCCGTACGCGGCGGGGTGCGGCGGGCGCCCGCGCGGGTGATCAGGACATCGCCCTCGGCGGATTCGGCGGCCGGGGCGTACCCCATCTCGCGCAGCCCCTCCAGCAACGAGCCCGGATCGGTCTGCGCGGCCAGGACCGTCGGTGCGAGGCGGCGCAGCCGCAGGGTGGCCGAGCGCTTGTCGGCGAGGATCTCGTTCAGCACGGCCTCGTCGTCGCAGCGCACGTACGCGGAGGCGGCGCCGATCCGCAGATGGCCGTGGCGGCGGGCCACGTCGTCGATGAGGTAGCTCAGCGGCTGCGGCACCGGGGTGCGGCTGTGCGTCGCGAGGAAGGCGTGCAGGTCGGACGCGGCCTGGCCGGCGTCCAGGGCGCGGCGTACGGAACCGGGCGTGAAGCGGTAGACCGTCGCACCGCCCTTCGACTCGATGTCCGCGAGGACCGAGAGCATCTCGGCGAGCGGGCGTTCCAGCGGGCCGGGGGCCACGGCCGTCAGGTCGGCCTGGAGCAGCACGTGGTCGAGGGGCTCGGGGATCAGGGGCGCGAGACGGGCGGCGGCCTCGTCCGGGCCCTGTTCGAGCAGCGCCCGTGCCTGGGAGGAGAGCGCTCCGCGGCCGGTGATCCCGAGCAGCTCCGCCTCGTTGACCGTCCACAGGGCGATACGGGAGCGCAGGTCGGAGGTGTCCGAGGGGGCCGGTGCCGCGCCGGACGCGGACGAACGGAGTGGCCGTTCCCAGCGGAGCCGGGCGAGCAGGGTCTGCGGGTCGGGGGCGGTGCCCGGCGGGAGCGAGGAGAACAGGGCCAGCACCCGGTGGCGTACCTGGGGCGCGGCCGAGCGGTCCAGGTCGGGGCCGAGCGTGGAGAGCGCCCGGCCCTTGGCGTCCTGTCCGCCGACCAGTCCGGCGGTGCGGGTGGCGGCGAGCCAGGCGGCGGCGAGGTGGGTCCAGCGGTCCTGGGCGGGGAGCTCGATCCACTCGTCGTACGCGGGCGTCGCCGCGTACCGTTCGTCGGTCTCGCCGTCCGGGGCCAGCAGTCCTGCGGCGTACGCGAGTTCGACCCAGAAGGCGGCGATCGCCTCGGACACGTCGAGTGCGCTCGCGACCCGCTTCAGCTCGCGCACGCTCAGGCCGCCCGCCCGAAGGATGGCCGGACCGCCGTTGTTCCAGAGCTTCAGCAGCTCCTCGATCGTGGACAGGGCCGTGTGCGCCTGGCCGGCCGCCGCTCTGTCCACAGCCTGGGGATCGCGCTCGGCGGCATGGGCGAGGGCCGGGGGCACGGGTTCCGGTACCCGGTGGGCGCGCCCGGCCCGCAGGTGCAGCGCGGCCTCGCGCGGCAGGACCACGGTGCGCGTCGACACGGGCAGCAACAGCCCCCGGTCGCGCAGCCACTGAACGGGCGGGGTGGGATTCGGGGTCACTTCACCGTACGGCGGGCCCCACACCAGCCGGTCCAGCACGGACAGCGCCTCGGCGGGGGCGGTGTCCAGCAGGGTCGCCATCCTGGTCCGGTCCGTGAAGAGGCCGGTCAGCGACGCGACGGCGGAGACCGGGTCGTGGGTGGCGGGCAGTCCGGCCGCGGTCAGGATCTCCTGCAGCCTGCCCGGCGACATACCGGCCGTCGCCTCGGAGACGGTCGGGCCGAGACCGGTGGGGGAGGCGTGCTGCGGTGACGGGGCGAGCAGCTCGCGTGCGGTGCGCACGAGGTGCAGCCGGTCCTCCTCGCCCCAGACGAGGGCCTGTTCGCGCAGGGCTGCGAGGGCGGCAGGCAGCGCGGCGGTGATCGCGGCCCCGGAGTCGGCGCGCCCTTCGCCGTCCCCCTCGCCGTCACCGGTGAGGAGCGCGAGCAGGGTGCCGTACGGAGCCGGGTCAGGCGCCACGGCCAGGGCCTCCGCGGTCTGCAGGGCGAACCGGTCGAGGTGTTCCAGCGCGCGGACGACGGAGGCGCGCGTGCCGGCCCGCGTCGCCAGCTGGGTGATGTCGTTCGGCACGGGGCTGAGCAGGTCGGGGCGGGCACGCAGCAGCCCCGCCAGCGATTCGTCGCCCCGGGCGCGCAGAGCTTCGGCGAGCGTGCGCGGTGGTGTGGTCGTCCCCATCCGTCCCACGGTAGCCCCTGGAACGCTACCGTCGGGGCAGGGCGGGTAGAGGGAGAACGATCGCGTGGGCATCGAGAGCGACCAGCTTGTCTACGACTATCTGAGCCGGGTCGGTGACCTGGCGCAGCAGCAACAGCTGTCATCGGGTGCCCGGATGAGACTCGTCTCGGCACTGCGGGGCGAGATCGACCGGCAGCGCGGGACGGACGGATCGGACTCTCCGGCGGTGGTGCGGCGCATCATCGGCAGGCTCGGCACACCGGCCGAACTGGTCGCAGCGGCAGCCGAGTCGGGCGACGGAGCGGTGTCCCTGCCCTCGCCGCGGGCGGGGTCGGAGCCGGCCGCCGCGGAGCCGCGCGGGATTCCCCGGCCACGACGGGGGCTGCTCCGGAAAGACGCATTGCGCAAGGGCGCGTCGGACGGGCGCGAGGCGCAGGAGGAGGCCGGGGACGAGGGGCCGGTGCCCGGCTGGCCCTCGGCGTCGGCGCCGCACATGACGGGGCTGGCCGAGGCGGGGCCGCCGGGCGGTGAACCCGACTGGTGGCGGATCGAACCGGGACCGTTCGGCGAGGGCACCTCGGTGCCGGGGTTCGTGGGAGGACTGGAGAGCCCGGAACTGCTGCGGCCCCCGAGGCCGGCCCAGGAGGAGGAGCCCGGGGCCGGCGAGGCGGCCGAAGCACCCGGCAAGGCGGCCGAGGAGGCCGCCGCCGTACCCCGTCCGAGGCGCTTTCGGCTCCGCCGCCGCAGGGTGGCCGCGTCCGCTCCCGCCGCTCCGGAGGCCGCCGCCGGGGCGGGAGCGACCCGCTTCGCGCATCCGTTCCTGCTGCTGTCCGCGGCGCTGCTCGTCGCCGGTGCCGTACTGGGGTCCTGGGTGGCCCTCGCGGGCGGCTGGCTGCTCGCGTACAGCTCGCGCAAGCTCTCGCGCACGGAGGCGAAGTGGGTCGCGATGGGGCTGCCGGGTGTGGTGGTGGCCGGGGCCTTCGTCTGGCTGTGGGGGCGCATGGACGGGCGCTGGGGGCAGCCCATCGCGGAGGGGGCGATGAAGGACGCGATGTCGGATGTGTGGCCGGTGGTCGTCCGCACGGCGGCGGTGGCCTCCGCGCTGTACCTGGTGTGGCGGTCCCGGAGGCTGCCGGGCTGAGGTGCGGCGCGGGCCGAGCGCGCCGCACCCGTCGCGGGGCGGCTACTTCGTCAGGTCGGCCCGGAGCTCGTCCAGGATCTTCTCCGCCGCCGTGTAGCCGATGCCCTGGATCCACAGCTGGTCGTCGACCGGGAACACCTTGCCGTTCTTCACGGCGGACATGTTCTTCCACAGGCCGCTGCCGACGGTCTGCGTCTGCTTGGACTTCTTCGCGTCGCCGTATGTCGAGTGGAAGACGGCATCCGCGTCCGCCAGGTCGATCTTCTCCGGGCTGACGTCGTAGGAGAAGCCGTCCTTCGCCCTGTCCGTGATCGCGGGCCGGCCCAGGCCGACATCGGCGAGGATCGTCGCGATGTAGTTCTGCTTGCCGTAGATGCGGATGTCGGCGCCCTCGACGAACCGCACCATGTTGACCTCGGTGTCCGCCGCCTTCGCCGCGCCGCCGAGCGCCCGCGTGACCTCCGCGGTGTGCGCGGTGTAGGCGGCGGTGACCTTCTTCGCCTCGGCCTTCCGGCCCAGCGCGTCCGCGTGGACCTGGAAGTTCGCCTTCCACGGGTAGCCGGTGTTCTCCGTCATCACGGTCGGCGCGATCGCTGCCAGCTCGGCGTACTTGTCACCGTGGCGGATCTTGCTCGTCAGGATCAGATCGGGCTGGAGCGCGGCGATGGCCTCGAGGTTCGGCGTCATCATCTCGCCGACGTCCTTGATGCCGGCGACCTGGTCCTCGGGCAGGTAGTCGAGGAAGCCCGACTCCACGTCCGCGTGCGTGGCGCCGACCGGCTTCACTCCGAGGGTGAGCGCGGAGTCCAGTTCGGCGGTGTCCAGCACGACGACCCGCTTCGGCGCGTCGGGGACATTCACGTCCCCCATCACGGTCTTCACGGTGTGCGTGGACGCCGGCGGGGCGGAGTCCGGGCGGTCGGAGGAGCCGCACGCGGTGAGCGCGAGCGCGGCGGTCACGGCCAGCGGACCGGCCACGAGGCCGCGGCGGGACGGGGAGGTCGTCATAGGAGTGAGGCCTTTCCGGGAGCGGGCAGGGACGGTGACGGGGACCAGGGCGCACCGGGCACGACGAGCGGTGAACCCGTCACCGGGTCCGGGACGATCACCGCCTCCAGCCCGAAGACCTCGCGTACGAGTTCGGCGGTGACGATGTCGCCGGGGCGGCCCTCGGCGACGATCCGGCCGGCCTTCATGGCGACCAGGTGGTCGGCGTAGCGGGCGGCCTGGTTGAGGTCGTGGAGCACGGTGACGACGGTGCGCCCGCGGGTTCCGTCGGCCGCCGGGGCCGCGAGCCGGCGCACGAGGTCCAGGACCTCCACCTGGTGGGCGATGTCGAGGTACGTCGTCGGCTCGTCGAGCAGCAGCAGGTCCGTCTCCTGCGCGAGCGCCATCGCGATCCACACGCGCTGGCGCTGGCCGCCGGACAGCTCGTCCACCGACCGGTCGCCGAGCGCGGAGATGTCCGTGCGCTCCATCGCGTCCGTGACCGCGCGCTCGTCCTCGTCCGACCACTGCTGCCACCACCGCTGGTGCGGCTGGCGGCCACGGGCGACCAGGTCGGAGACAGTGATCGCCTCGGGCGCCACGGGTGTCTGCGGCAGCAGCCCGACCGACTGCGCGATCTTCCTGGTGGGGATCCGGGAGAGCTCCGTGCCGTCCAGGAGCACCGAGCCGCCGGCCGGCTTCAGAAGCCGGCCGAGCGCCCGCAGGGTGGTCGACTTGCCGCAGGCGTTCGGGCCGACGATGACGGTCACCTGCCCGTCGGGAACGGCCAGGTCCAGCTCGTGCACGACGGTGCGGTCCTCGTAGGCGAGGGTCAGTTCACGCGCCGTCAGCCTGCTGGGCACGGCGTCCGTGAGGGGACCGGGGCCGGTCGTGCTCATGCGTTGCCTCCAGTGCGGCCGCCGTGGCCGCGGATGATGAGCCAGATCAGGTACGGGGCGCCGACCGCGGCCGTCAGCACACCCACCGGAAGTTCGGTGGGGGAGAAGAGCCTGCGCGCCAGGAGGTCGGCGAGGACGACGACCACGGCGCCGAGGAGCGCGGAGCACAGCAGCGGGATCTGCGCCGTACGGGTCATGCGGCGGGCGATCTGCGGGGCGAGGAGCGCGACGAAGTCGACCGGCCCCGCCGTTCCCGTCGCCACGGACGCCAGGACCACCCCGAGGGCGACGAGCCCGAGCCGCACGCGGCCGAGCCGTACGCCGAGCGCGGTCGCGGTGTCGTCGTCCATCGAGACGCTGCGCTGCGCCCGCGCCGCCCACAGCACGGCGGGCAGCAGGACCAGCAGCGTCCAGCCGATCGGGGCGGCCTCGTTCCAGCCGCGGCCGTTGAGGGAACCCGTCATCCAGATCTGTGCCTGCTGGGCGACCAGGTAGTCGCCCTTCGTCAGGAACAGGGTGGTCACCGACCGCAGGGCGATCGCGAAGCCGATGCCGATGAGGACGAAGCGGGTCGCGTGCAGCCCGCCCCGCCAGGCGAACACGTACACGAGCGCCGCCGCTGCGACCCCGCCGATGACGGAGAGGTACGGCAGCACGGTGTACGAGGTGACGCCGAAGGTCATCGCGCCGACCGTGAGCGCGCTCGCGCCCTGGCTGATGCCGATGATGTCGGGGCTCGCGAGCGGGTTGCGGGCGACCGTCTGGATCAGGGCCCCAGCGATGCCGAAGGCCGCGCCGACGAGCAGGCCGACCACCATGCGGGGCAGCCGCAGGGTGCCCACGACCAGTTCGTCGGGCGACGGCTGTCCCAGGACGACCTTCACGACCTCCGCGGGTGCCACGAAGCTCTCGCCGACGCAGAGGTAGGCGACACAGACCGCTGCCAACAGCACGGCGAGAGCCGCCGCGACGGTCGCGGCCCGCCGGTGGAGCAGGAAGCGGGCGCGCTTCCCGGCCCGTACGACGCTGTAGCCCGCGGGCCGGACCCCGGCAGGTACGGGCACTGCCGTGTCCGCGCTCATGCGGGCACCGCCTTCCGGCGTACGAGGGTGACCAGGAACGGCACACCGATCAGTGCCGTCATCACACCGGCGGGGACCTCGCCCGGTGGGAGGACGATCCGGCCGATGACGTCGGACACGAGGAGCATCACGGGGCCGATGAGGGCCGCCATCGGCAGCACCCACCGGTGGTCGCCGCCGACGATCGCGCGGGCGATGTGCGGAACGGCGAGGCCGACGAACGCGATCGGCCCGGCCGCGGCGACCCCGGCGCCGGTGAGGACGGTGGCGCCGATGCCGCCGACGATCCGTACGGTCGCGACGTTCTGCCCCAGGCCCTTGGCGACGTCCTCGCCCAGTGCCAGCGCGTCGAGTCCGCGTGCCACCGACAGGACGAGCGCCACACCGAGCAGCAGGAACGGCCAGATCTGCTGGGCGACCTGGGCCTCCCGGCCGGCGATCGAGCCGACCTGCCAGAAGCGGAACTCGTCCAGGGCGGACGCCTCGGTGGTGAGCACCGCCATGGTCACCGAAACCAGCAGCGCGTTGATCGCCGCACCGCCCAGCGCGAGTTTCACCGGCGTCGCACCGCCGCGTCCCCTGGAGGCGATGGCGTACACGGCGACGGACGCGACGGCGGCGCCCGCGAACGCGAACCACACGTACCCGGTGAGGGTGTGGATCCCGGCGTACGCGATCGCCAGCACGACGGCCACCGAGGCGCCCTGGCTGATGCCGAGGATGCCGGGGTCGGCGATGGGGTTACGGGTGATGCCCTGGAGTGCCGTGCCCGCGACGGCCAGCGCGGCACCGACCATCAGCCCGATCAGGGTGCGGGGCACCCGCATCTGGCGGATGACCTCGGCGGCGTCGGAGTGGCCGCCGTGCAGCAGGGCGTCGAGGACCGCGGTCGGCGCGATGGTCCGCGCCCCCACGGCAAGGCTGAGCAGCACGGCCAGCAGCAGGGCGACGACGGCTGCCGCCGTGGCGCATGCGCGTCTGGACAGGCGTGGTGCGGCGGCTGGCATCGGGACCAATCGGGGGTGCGGCGGGGGAACGGCAGGGGTGCGGCGAGGCAGCGGCAGGGGTGCGGCCCGGGAGGAGAAAGCGGACAAAGGGAGGTAAGGCTTGGCTAAGTCTAAGCACCGCCGGGATCGGGCGGCCCGGCCCCCTCGGCACAATGGCCTCATGCCCTCACACGCCCCGACGGTCGGCTTCGACCTCGATATGACGCTCATCGACTCCCGCCCCGGCATCAAGGCCAACTACCTGGCCCTCTCGGCAGAGACCGGGGTCCCCATAGACGCCGATCTGGTGGTGAGCCGGCTCGGCCCGCCCGTGGAGGACGAACTCGCGAACTGGTTCCCGGCCGATGCGGTCGCCGCGACGGCCGACCGGTACCGCGAGATCTATCCGCAGCACGCGATCACGCCGACGTTCGCCCTGCCCGGCGCGCGGGAGGCCATCGAGGCGGTGCAGGCGCTCGGCGGACGGGCGATCGTCGTCACCGCCAAGTACGAACCGAGCGCCAAACTGCACCTGGCCCACCTGGGGATCGCACCGGACGCGGTGATCGGCCGGCTCTGGGCCGAGGCCAAGGCGGAGGCGCTGGTGGAGCACGGGGCGCACATCTACGTCGGCGACCACACCGGTGACGTACGCGGGGCGCGCGCCGCGAACGCCCTGGCGGTCGGCGTCACCACCGGCCCGTGCGACGCGGAGGAGCTGCGCAGGGCGGGCGCCGACGTGATCCTGCCAAATCTCACCGAGTTCCCGGCCTGGCTGCGGACCTACGCGGAACGCGCCTGACGGGCCCCGCTAGCGGGCGGCGGCGCGCTTCGGCGCGTTCTTCCACACCGACCGGACCACCCCCGCCGCGGCGATCAGGAAGCCCAGTCCCATCAGCATGCACACGGCATAAGCGACAGAGGGGAACGGATCGGTGCCCAGGAACAGCGGGGCCACAGTGACCAGCGTGGCCAGTGCGCCGATGAAGAAGACGATCGCGCCGACCTGTACGAGCCGGTCGCCTGCGCCGGAAGGAGTAGTACTCACCCGGCCAGGGTAGTTCCCAGCTCGGCGGAACCATTCGGCGACGTCTTGTCTCCGGCTCCTGGGCCATTAGCCTTGGACCCGGCGGGTCATGGAGACCCGCTGTACTGCTATCCGGAGCCGTTTCACGGCTCTCCCGCACACCGACGAGTACGAGGACGAGGACAGACGTGCCCACGGGTAAGGTCAAATGGTTCAATTCGGAAAAGGGCTTCGGCTTTCTTTCGCGCGACGACGGCGACGACGTCTTCGTCCACTCGTCAGTACTCCCGGACGGCGTCGATGCCCTCAAGCCGGGTCAGCGCGTCGAGTTCGGCGTGGTCGCCGGCCAGCGCGGTGACCAGGCCCTCTCCGTCGTGATCCTTGACCCCACCCCGTCCGTCGCGGCCGCACAGCGGCGCAAGCCGGACGAGCTGGCGTCGATCGTGCAGGACCTGACGACCCTGCTGGAGAACATCACGCCGAGCCTGGAGCGGGGCCGCTACCCGGACAAGGCCGCGGGCGCACAGATCGCGGGCCTGCTGCGGGCGGTGGCCGACCAGCTCGACGTCTGAGCGGACACGGACGGAAGAGCCGCGCCGCCCGTTGTCGTCAACGGGCGGCGAACGCCAGCGCGTCCGGGGCCAGCGGCGGTACGAGACCCTCCGCCGCCGCCCGGGTCAGCAGCCCGCGGATCGCCGCGTAGCCGCTCTCGCCGAGGTCGGCGGTGAACTCGTTGACGTAGAGCCCGATGTGCTGGTCCGCCACGGCCGGGTCCATCTCCTGGGCGTGCTCCAGGACATAGGGACGCGACCGCTCCGGGTCGTCCCAGGCCATCCGCACCGACGTGCGGATCGCGTCCGCCAGCTCCTGGAGCGCCCGCTCGCCCAGCGAACGCTTGGCGATGATCGCGCCGAGCGGGATCGGCAGACCGGTGGTCGACTCCCAGTGCTCGCCCATGTCCGCCAGGCTGTGGAGGCCGTAGTTCCGGTACGTGAAACGGGCCTCGTGGATCACGAGCCCGGCGTCCACCCGGCCGTCGCGCACCGCGGGCATGATCTCGTCGAACGGCAGCACGACGATCTCGCCCACGCCGCCCGGCACCACCTCCGCCGCCCAGAGCCTGAACAGCAGGTACGCGGTGGAGCGCTCGCTCGGGACGGCGACGGTCTTCCCGGTCAGGTCGGTGCCCGGCTCCTTCGTGAGGACGAGCGGTCCGCAGCCGCGCCCCAGCGCACCGCCGCACGGCAGCAGCGCGTACTCGTCGAGCACCCACGGCAGGACGGCGTACGAGACCTTCAGGACGTCCAGTTCGCCGCGCTCGGCCATGCCGTTGGTGAGGTCGATGTCGGCGAAGGTGACATCGAGGGCGGGCGCGCCGGGGACCCTTCCGTGCGCCCAGGCGTCGAAGACGAAGGTGTCGTTCGGGCACGGCGAGAAGGCGATGCGCAGCTTCGAGGGCTGCGCCCCGCCGGCGGGGTCAGTCACGGATTCGGTCACGTCGGTCATGGTGGGTCCAACCTTCCACTACGGGTGCGAGCTTCCCGAACGCCCCGGTGAGCGCGGCCAGGGCCTCGCCGATGCGCCAGGCGTCCCGGTCGCGCGGTCCCACGGTGTTCGAGACGGCCCGGAGTTCGAGCACGGGAACGCCGATCCTGTCGGCCGCTTCCGCGACACCGAAGCCCTCCATGGCCTCGGCGACGGCTCCGGGATGTGCGGCCAGCAGCGCGGCGGTGCGGGCCGCGCTGCCGGTCACGGTGGAGACGGTGAGCACGGGGCCCGGGACGGCGCCGGTGGCGGCCGCGACCTCCCGCACGAGGGTGTCGGGCGGCAGGAGGACGTCCCTGCCGAAGCCGAGACCGGTGACGGGCACGAAGCCGTCCGGGGTCTCGGCGCCCAGATCGGCGGCGACGATTCCGGTCGCAACGACGAGGGAGCCGACCGGGGCGGCGGGAGCGAAGCCGCCGCCGATGCCCGCCGATACGACGAGACCGTACGGCTCGGGCGCGGCGGCCAGGGCGAAGGCCGCGGCGGCTGCCGCGGCGGCCGGACCGACACCGCCCGCCAGGACGTCGAAAGGACCGGCGCGGTGCACCTCGGCGCCCGGCACCTCACCTACCTGTGCCGGACCCCCGAACGCGCGCGTGACCGCGTCCCGTTCGGCAGGGACAGCGGTCACGACAAGCACCCGCACAGCGGTGGTCCTCGGAGATCCAGGGGGGTTCAGGAAGTCTTCTTGAGCTGGAAGTGCCAGACGCCCGTGAGCTTCTGACCCTTCGCCTCCACGATGCTGATCTGCGTCTTGTCCGACGGCGTCTCGCCCGTCTGGCTGGCGAAGAACGCGCTGCCCGGGATGGACCGGTAGGTCTTCTTGTACGGCTCCTGCTCGGCCTGCTGGCCGTTGATGAACAGGGTCCAGCCGACGTCCGCGATCTCGGGGTCGACGCCGAAGCGGACCTTGTCGTCCATCGCGACCTTGACGGACTTCTCCGCCTTCTTGTTGAGGCAGCCCTGGATCTCGGACTCCTTGAGGGGCTTGCCGTCGTTGTAGCAGGCCGCCTCGGTGCTCACCGAGTTGTCGCCGACCGTCACGGTGGCGAGCGGCGTCGGCTTGTCGCAGGCGGACAGGACAAGGAGTCCCGCGGACACGGCACCAAGAGCGACGCCGATTCGACGGCCCTTACCTGAGAAGAACGCAACGGTCATGGGCCGAAGGCTATCGGTCGCCCCGGCTCACGCCACGCGGGGGTGCGGCGAGCCGCGCCGCGCGGCACCCAGGAGACCCCGTACGGAGGCGCCGGCGCCGAGGGCGAGGATGCCGGCCGCGACGGACATGCCGAGTACTCCGTTGAGGGGGAGTGCGATACCGATGGCGCCGCCGACCACCCAGGCCATCTGGAGCAGGGTCTCGGACCGGGCGAACGCCGACGTACGCACCTCCTCCGGAACGTCACGCTGGATCATGGCGTCCAGTGACAGCTTCGACAGCGCCTGGGTGAATCCGGCGACCGCTCCGAGCGCGGCGACCATCAGGGTGCTGAAGAACACCGCGGCGAGCACGGCGACTCCGAGGGCCAGCCCCAGCACGGTCGCGACGATCACCTCGGGTCCGCGTGCCTTGAGCCAGGAGCCCACCGCCGTACCGAAGGCGTTGCCGGTACCGGCCGCCACGCCGACGATGCCGAGCGACACGGCGGCGCTCTGCCCGGCGAGCGGGTGCTCGCGCAGGAGGAACGCCAGGAAGAAGATCAGGAAGCCGGAGAGCGCGCGGTGCGAGGCGTTCGCCTGGAGGCCGTGCAGGACGGACGGCCCGACGGACCGCAGCCCCGGGGGTTTTCCCTTCTTGGCCCCGCCCTTCGTGCTGCCGTTCTTCCTGGTGCTCCCCCCCGGGCGCGGGTCGGCCGGGCGCTCCTCGCCGTGCGGGACGACGAGGCGGGCCTTGCGCTCGCCCTTCGCCGAGTCGACCTTGTGCGGGAGGGTGAAAGCGAGGACGGTCCCGCCGATGAAGATCGTGCAGGCGCCGTAGAGCGGCCACGCGGATCCGATGCTCTGGAGGCCCGCTCCGATCGGGGCCGCCACGCCCGTGGCCAGCAGACCGGCGAGGGTGACTCGGGAATTGGCCTTCACCAGCGAGAAACGGGGTGGCAGCAGCCGGGGCACGACGGCGCTGCGCACGACTCCGTACGCCTTCGAGCAGACCAGGACGCCCAGTGCCGCGGGATAGAGCTCCAGGCCGCCCGTCGCGACGGCGCCGGACATCGTCAGCGCGAGCACCGCCCTGGCGAACATCGCGCCGGCCATCGCCGCGCGGCGGCCGTGCGGAAGCCGGTCCAGGAGCGGACCGATCACCGGGGCGAGCAGGGTGAAGGGAAGCATCGTGACGGCGAGGTAGAGGGCGACCCGGCCGCGTGCCTCGTCCGTGGGAACGGAGAAGAACACCGTGGAGGCGAGCGCGATGGTGATCATCACGTCGCCCGCGCCGTTGACCGCGTGCAGCTCGATCAGCTTGCCGAGACCGGACTCCCCGGCTCCGTGGGCGTGCGTCGCCTTCCGGATTCCCTTGGCGGTACCGGTGAACGGGGTGTGCAGGGCATGACCCACCACCCGGCCCGCCTTGCGGAGCGGACCGGACCCGTCGGACGACCTGGCGGCAGCCACTTGGCCATAGTGCCCCACCCCCCGGCGTTGCGAACCATGATCGGGCGGGGGCGCGGCGCGGGACGCCCTGTCGGGTGAGTGGTCCACGAGATGCCCGGAGAGAAATTCTGGCCGGGAGTCGCGGTCGATCCGTGCCGGATTCGCACGGGTTCTGTCCCTCTCCGCCCCTGCTCAGCTGTGGATCCGGTGCTGTTTGGGGTGGGCAGGTGGGCTCGGGGCGGCGGAGAGGGTAGCGTGCGTAACGCGCCACCGGCGGTTGTTCTTGGCCGCGCGCCTCTCCGCGATCCCGCAGAATGGGTGGCAGAAGGCGCGCCCGAGGCAGGCACAACGGGTGTGGACGTCGACGCGGCCCCCAGGTCCGCTCCGCCCACAACTGTCATGGCCGAAATCGGACATCGATGGAGCTGCTGGCGCGCTCGAGACGGCGTATGGAGAGAAGCGAGACCTGTGAGTGCTGCGACGACGCGAAGCCGTACGGCCCGTACCCCCGCCCCTGACCGTCTGTGCGCCGAGGCGGTAGACCTCGCCCGCACCGCGGCCGAGGAGGCCGCCGCGCCCGGAGTGGTCGGTGAACACGTGGCCCTGGTCTCCGAAGGGGACCGGGTCGTCACGCACTACTTCGAGTGCAAGGAACCCGGCTACCGGGGCTGGCGCTGGGCGGTGACGGTCGCCAGGGCTTCCCGGGCCAAGAACGTCACCCTTGACGAAACGGTGCTGCTGCCGGGCTCCGACGCGCTGCTGGCCCCCGAGTGGGTGCCGTGGAGCGAGCGGCTGAGGCCCGGCGACATGGGCCCCGGCGACCTGCTGCCGACCGAGGCGGAGGACCCGCGCCTGGAGCCGGGTTACACCGGCGAGGACGAGCCCCTGCCGAACTCCCCGGTCTCCGACGTGTCCCAGGAGCTGGCGGCCCTGGTCGACGCGGAGGACGCGGAGCTGATGACGCGTCCCGGGGGGACGAGCCGCGGCTCGATCGCCTCGGTCGCGGAGGAGCTCGGCACGCGGCGGGCGCGGGTGCTGTCCCGGTACGGGCTGCGGATGGCGGCCGACCGGTGGGACGAGGAGTTCGGCGCGAAGACACCGATGGCGCAGGCCGCGCCGGCGTCCTGTGTCACGTGTGCGTTCCTCGTTCCGATGACGGGTTCTCTGCGGCAGGCCTTCGGGGCGTGCGCCAACGAGTTCGCTCCGGCCGACGGCCGGGTGGTCTCGCTGTCGTACGGCTGCGGAGGGCACTCCGAGGCCGCGGTGATGCCGAAGCCGCCGAAGCCGGCGCCGCACGCGCTGGACACGCTGCAGGTGGACGACTACCCGCTGCGTCCGGCGGACGACACCGGCTCGGTCCCGGCCCAGGCGGACGGCCCCACGGAGGATCTGGGCCACTCCTGACGCTCCTGGCCGCTGGGGGGCCCGGGCTTGCGGTGCCCGGGCGCCGCGCGGTCCGGGGTGCGCCGGTCACTGCTTTGTCCTCAAGCGCCGGACGGGCTTGATCGGCTGTCCTGTTCCGGGGCGTCGGGTTCTCCGGCTGCAGGGTTCCGTCCTCGAGCGCCGGACGGGCTTGATCGGCTGTCCTGTTCCGGGGCGTCGGGTTCTCCGGCTGTGGGGTTTCGTCCCCAAGCGCCGGACGGGCTTGATCGGCTGGCCTGTTCCGGGGCGTCGGGTTCTCCGGCTGTGGGGTTTCGTCCTCAAGCGCCGGACGGGCTTGATATGGCCGGGCTTGGTGTGGGCGGGTTGGCTTGATGTGGGTGTCGGGTTCTCCGGCTTGAATGTGACGTCCGGGCTGCGTATTTCAGCCTGTCCGGCGCTTGAGGACGGACGCCCCGCTCCGGGGCGGGGCCGGGCGGCCGGTGCGCTCAGGTGGGCACACGCGGCCGGTCCCGTGCTGGGGGACGGAACCCTTGCCCGTGGAGGCGGCTCCGCTCGCGGTACCTTCGGGCGCACACTGGGCGTCACGGGTCACCGGAAGAGCGGAGTTACGAGCGTGGGCATGAATGCGACCGAGGGGGCCGATCCGTTCGGGACGGCACGGCTGCGGCGCGGCGTGCTCGACGCCTGGGGGGCGGGCCCCGCCCGTTTCCGGGAGGACGCCAACGCCGAGGAGGACCTCGTCCTCGGCGGCTACCGCGACCGCCTCGTCATCGAGCTGGCCCAGAACGCCGCCGACGCCGCCGCCCGCGCGGGCGTGCCCGGCCGGCTCCGCCTCACCCTGCACGAGGCCGGTGACACCCCTGCCGTCCTGGCCGCCGCCAACACCGGCGCGCCGCTGGACGCGACCGGCGTCGAGTCCCTGAGCACGCTGCGGGCCTCCGCCAAGCGTGAGGGCCACGAGTCGTCCGTCGGGCGGTTCGGTGTCGGGTTCGCGGCCGTGCTCGCCGTCAGCGACGAGCCCGCGGTCATCGGCCGGCACGGCGGCGTCCGCTGGTCCCTCGCCGAGGCCCGCGACCTCGCCCGACAGGCCGCCGTGGGCAGCCCCGGCCTCGGCGACGAGCTGCGCCGCCGCGACGGCCACGTACCGCTGCTCCGGCTGCCGCTGCCCGCCGAGGGCGCCGCACCCGACGGGTACGACACCGTCGTCGTGCTGCCGCTGCGCGACGGCGTCGCCGAGGACCTCGTCGCACGGCTGCTCACCGGCGTCGACGACGCGCTCCTGCTCACGCTCTCCGGACTCGACGAGATCGTCATCGAAGTCCCGGACGGCGTACGGACGTTGCGCCGCTCGCAGCACGGCCCGTACACCCACATCGACGACTCCGCGCACGGCACCCACCGCTGGCGCACCGTCGCCCGCCACGGCCCGGTCGAGCCCGCCCTGCTCGCCGACCGCCCCGTCGAGGAGCGGCTGCGCCCGCACTGGTCGGTCACCTGGGCGGTGCCGGTCGGTGAGGACGGGGCGCCCGAGAACCCCCGTACCGCCCCCGTCGTGCACGCGCCGACGCCCACCGACGAGCCCCTCGGTGTGCCCGCGCTGCTCATCGCCTCGCTGCCGCTCGACACCACCCGCAGGCACCCCGCGCCCGGTCCGCTGACCGACTTCCTGGTGCAGCGCGCGGCCGACGCGTACGCGGAACTGCTCGCCGCGTGGGAGCCCGTGTCGATCACCACGATCGCGCTCGTGCCCGGGCCGCTCGGCAAGGGCCGGCTGGACGGTGCGCTGCGGGCCGCGATCCTGGAGCGGCTGCCCCGGATCGCGTTCCTGGAGGCCGCCGCGCCCCGGGACCCGGCCGCCGAGCCCGACCGGTGGGCGGACTGGGAGGCCGCCGGTACGGATGCGCCCGGCAGGGCGACGACCGCGCTGCGGCCCATCGAGGCCGAGGTGGTCGAAGGGGTGGGTGCCGAGACCGTGAAGGTCCTCGCCGAGGTGCTGCCCTGTCTGCTGCCCGCAGGGCTCGAGCGCCGCGTCGAGCTCCGTACGCTCGGCGTCGCCCGTGTCCCGCTGACCGAGGCCATCGACCGCCTGGCAGGGCTGGAGCGCGCCCCGGACTGGTGGCGGCGGCTGTACGACAGCCTGGCCGGGGTCGACCCCGACCGGCTCACCGGTCTTCCGGTACCGCTCGCCGGGGAGGGTTCGACCGATGAGGCGCCCCGCACGACCATCGGCCCCCGCCAGGTACTCCTCCCGCTCCCCGACGCGCTGACCGCCCCCGTCCTCGCCCGGCTGGCCAGGCTCGGGCTGAAGGTCGCCCACCCGGACGCGGCCCATCCGCTGCTGGAGAAGCTGGGCGCCCTGCCCGCCACCCCCCGAGCCGTCCTGACGACCCCGCAGGTGCGGGCCGCCGTGGCCGGCTCGCTGGACGCGGGCGAGATCTGGGACGAGGACGCCCTGGACGGCGACGAGCTCGCCGAGACCGTCCTCACGCTCGTGCGCGACGCGGACCTCGAACCCGGCGACGAGCCGTGGCTGGGGGCTCTCGCCCTGCCCGACGAGGACGGCGAGACCGCGCCCGCCGGTGAGCTCGTGCTGCCCGGCAGCCCGTTCGCCCAGGTCATGCGCGAGGGCGAACTGGCCCTGTGCGACGGGGAGCTGGCCGAACGCTGGGGCGAACAGCCCCTCACGGCCTGCGGGGTGCTGGCCACCTTCGCCCTCGTGCGGGCCGCCGATGTCGTCCTGGACCCCGACGAACTCGAGCCCCGCGACAGCGACTTCGCGGAGCCGGACGACGCCGGGCTCCTCGACGCCGTCGACGTGTGGTGCGAGGACGTCCTGGACCAGCTGCCCGACACCCCGGTGCCGCCCGTCGCCACCGAACTCGTCGCCGTACGCGACCTGGACCTCGTGGACGACGACGCCTGGCCGCAGGCGCTCGCGATGCTCGCCCGGCCGCCGCTGCGCGACGCGCTGACCCAGCCGGTGCGCGTTCTGCTCCCGGACGGTACGACGCAGTCCGTGCGCCCCTACACCGCCTGGTGGCTGCGCGACCACCCGGTGCTCGACGGCCGCCGTCCGGCGGGTCTGCGCGCGGCGGGCGGCGACCCGCGCCTCGCGGGCCTGTACGACTCCGTCGACGCGACGGGCTTCGACGACGCGCAGGTGCTGCGTGCACTGGGCGTACGGACCTCGGTAGCCGCGCTCCTGGACGAGCCGGGCGGTGCGGCCGAGCTGCTGGGCCGGCTCGCGGACGAGGAGCGTCCCGTCGGCCCCGTCCAGCTGCACTCCCTCTACACGGCACTCGCCGAGCTGGACCCCGAACAGGTCACCCTGCCCGACGAGTTGAGGGCCGTCGTCGACGACGAGGTACGGGTGGTCGACGCGGCGGACGCCGTGATCGCCGACGCGCCCGATGTGCTGCCGCTGACCGCGGGGCTCCCGCTGCTGCCGGTTGCTCCGGCCCGTGCGGCCGAGCTGGCGGAGCTGCTGCAGGTGCGACGGCTCGGCGAGAGCATCGAGGCGGAGGTGACGACGAAGGGCGAGGAGCACCAGGTGCCCGAGTCGGTGCGGATCCTGCTCGGTGCGGGGACCCCGGACACGTACATCGAGCACGGTGAACTGCGCGCGGGCGGCGTCGAGCTGGACTGGCGCCGCACCCCGGACGGGGTGGTCCACGCCTCGACGGTGGAGGGCGTGGCGGCCGGTCTCGCCTGGGCGGCCGGTCAGTGGCCGCGCCGCTTCGAGGTGGCCGCGCTGCTGGAGGACCCCTCCCGCACGGAGGAGCTGGCCCGGGACCGCTGGTTCGACTGACCGGCAGGACTCACGCGGGGAAGCGGCGGCTGACCAGCCGCCAGGAGAACTCCAGGGCGGCTGCCGCGACCGCCGCGATCGCGACGGCCGTCCACGGCATGGACGCCCCCACCAGCTTCAGCGCGAAGAAGTCCTGGAGCCACGGCACCACCAGCACGACGAGGAAGCAGAGCCCCATCGTCGCGACCAGGGCGACCCGCCACCAGGTGTAGGGGCGGGCGATGATCACCAGGACCCACATCGAGACCAGGAACAGGGTGAGCGTCGCCGCGCTCGTCTCGGCGTCCAGCGCGTCCTGTCCGGAGTACGCGTGCCGGGCCACCAGGTACGTGGTGAAGGTGGCCGCCGCGGCGATGGTCCCGGACGGGATCGCGTACCGCATGACGCGGCGTACGAAGTTGGGCCGGGCCCGCTCCTTGTTGGGCGCGAGCGCCAGGAAGAACGCGGGGACACCGATCGTCAGCGTGGAGAGCAGTGTGAGGTGGCGGGGCAGGAACGGGTACTCCACCTGGAAGCAGACCACCAGGATCGCCAGCAGCACCGAGTAGACGGTCTTGGTCAGGAACAGGGTGGCGACCCGGGTGATGTTGCCGATGACCCGGCGGCCCTCGGCCACCACGGACGGCAGGGTCGCGAAGCTGTTGTTGAGCAGCACGATCTGGGCCACGGCGCGGGTCGCCTCGGAGCCCGAGCCCATGGAGACCCCGATGTCGGCGTCCTTCAGCGCGAGGACGTCGTTGACGCCGTCACCCGTCATCGCGACCGTGTGGCCGCGCGACTGGAGGGCCGCGACCATGTCCCGCTTCTGCTGCGGGGTGACCCGGCCGAAGACCGCGTTCTGCTCGATGGCGGTGGCCATCTCGTCCCGATCGGCGGGCAGCCGGCGGGCGTCCAGGGTGTGCTCGGCGCCCGGGAGGCCCAGCTTCTTCGCGACCGCGCCGACGGACACGGCGTTGTCGCCGGAGATGACCTTCGCCGCGACGTTCTGGTCGGCGAAGTAGGCGAGGGTCTCCCCGGCGTCGGGGCGCAGCCGCTGCTCCAGGACGACCAGCGCGGTGGGGACGGCGCCGGCGGCGGCGTCGGGTGCGTCCAGCTCGCCGGGCACCCGGGCCAGGAGCAGGACGCGCAGGCCCTGCTCGTTGAGGTGCCCGGTCTCGGTGAGCGCGGGGTCGTCGGCGGGGAGCAGCACGTCGGGGGCGCCGAGGAGCCAGGCGGAGGCGTCCCCGTTGCCCTCGGCGAACGAGGCGCCGCTGTACTTGCGGGCCGAGGAGAACGGCATCGCCTGGGTGACCTTCCAGCCCTCGCCGTCCGGGTACGCGTCGATGATCGCCTGGAGGCTGGCGTTGGGCCGCGGATCGGAGGCGCCGAGGGCGCCGAGGACGCGGTGGACGTATCCCTCGTCGGAGCCGTTCAGGGGCCGTACCCCGGTGACGTCCATGCCGCCCTCGGTGAGGGTGCCGGTCTTGTCGAGGCAGACGATGTCGACGCGGGCCAGCCCCTCGATGGCGGGGAGCTCCTGCACGAGGCACTGCTTGCGGCCGAGACGGATGACGCCGATGGCGAAGGCCACCGATGTGAGCAGGACGAGGCCTTCGGGGATCATCGGGACGATGCCGCCGACGGTCCGGGCGACGGAGTCCTTGAAGTTGTTGTCCTTGACGACGAGCTGGCTGATGATCAGCCCGATCGCGGTCGGCACCATCATCCAGGTCACGTACTTGAGGATGGTGCTGATGCCGCTGCGGAGTTCGGACTGGACGAGGGTGAAGCGGGACGCCTCCTCGGCGAGCTGCGCGGCGTACGCCTCGCGGCCGACCTTGGTGGCGGTGAAGGCCCCGCCGCCCGCGACGACGAAGCTGCCGGACATCACGGGGTCGCCGGGGCGCTTGACGACGGGGTCGGCCTCGCCGGTCAGGAGCGACTCGTCGATCTCCAGGCTGTCGGCCTCGGCGACCACGCCGTCCACGACGGCCTTGTCCCCGGGGCCCAGCTCGACCAGGTCGCCGAGGACGATCTCGGAGACGGAGACCTCGGCGGCGACCCCGTCCCGCCGCACCGTGGGTTTCGCCTCGCCGATGACGGCGAGGCTGTCCAGGGTCTTCTTGGCGCGCCATTCCTGGACGATGCCGATACCGGTGTTGGCGACGATCACGAAGCCGAAGAGGCTGTCCTGGATCGGCGCGACGAGCAGCATGATCACCCAGAGGACGCCGATGATCAGGTTGAACCGGGTGAGGACGTTGGCCCGGACGATCTCGGTGACGGAGCGGGACGAGCGCACCGGCACGTCGTTGACCTCGCCGCGCGCGACCCGTTCGGCGACCTCGGCGGTGTTCAGTCCGCCGGGGCGCAGAGGCTGTACGAGGCCGGGTTCCGGCTGCTCCCCGGAGGGTTCGAGTGCCCGCTGAGTCATGGTTCCGACCGTACGGGCGGAAGGACCGATTCACCCGCCGGAGGCGCGAAGATCCGACCGGGGTACGAGGCGGATGGTCCCGTGGTCGTACGTCGGCGCGGAGCGCCGGGGTGCGTCAGTGCTGAACGCCGCTGTCCGGGGCGTCCCGGTCGGCCGGCGAGGAAGCCTCCGCCGCGGCCCGCTTGATCGCGGCGTCCCGTCCCCGTACGTACCAGATGCCGATGAGCCCGAGGCCGGCCCCGGCGAGGCAGGTCCACACCCACCAGGTGCTGCCGTGGTCGTCGAACCACCCGTAGAAGGGGAGCTGAACGAGGAAGAGGACGAACCAGAGGATCGTGCCCCCGGTGACGGTGGCGACGACGGGCCCCTCAAGGGGTTCGGGTGCCTCGTGCTTCGGTGTCCACTTCGCCATGGCCACAGTCTAGGGCCCTTCCGATCGCACCCGGTCGGAGCGGTCGGTCGGGCAGTCGGCCCAAGGGTCTACGCGCGGAGATAGCGATATTCCGTTTATGTATTCATACTGAATCTGCTTACGGGTGTCTCGAATTATTCGTGTGAACATCCAAGGCTGACTGGTTTCACCCCCCTGGTTCCACCCCTGGTTCCACCCCTGGTTCTCATCCCCCGATGCACGACTGAAGGTCATACATGTCCCCCTCGGCCACCGCTCAGGTCGACCCCGAGCAGCCTCCGGCTCCGCAGCAGCCGCACGGCGGCCTGGACCGCTATTTCAAGATCTCCGAGCGGGGGTCGTCGGTCGCGCGCGAGATCCGTGGCGGATTCGCCACCTTCTTCGCGATGGCGTACATCATCGTGCTCAACCCGATCATCCTCGGCAGCGCGAAGGACATGTACGGGCACCAGCTCGACGGTGGCCAGCTCGTCACCGCCACCGTGCTCACCGCCGCGTTCTCCACGCTCCTGATGGGCGTCATCGGCAATGTGCCGATCGCGCTCGCGGCCGGTCTCGGTGTCAACACCGTCGTCGCCCTCCAGCTCGCCCCCCGGATGAGCTGGGCGGACGCGATGGGCATGGTCGTCCTCGCGGGCATCGTCGTGATGCTGCTCGTCGCGACCGGTCTGCGCGAACGCGTGATGAACGCCGTGCCGAAGTCGCTCCGCAAGGGCATCGCGATCGGCATCGGCCTGTTCATCCTGCTGATCGGCCTGGTCGACTCGGGCTTCGTCTCCCGCATCCCCGACGCCGCGCACACCACCGTGCCGCTCCAGCTCGGCAACGACGGCCACCTCAACGGCTGGCCGGTCCTGGTCTTCATCCTCGGCACGCTGCTGACCCTCGCGCTGATCGTCCGCAAGGTGCCGGGCGCGATCCTGATCTCCATCGTCGCCATGACCCTCGTCGCGCTGTTCATCGACGCCGTGGCCGGCCTGCCGGCCGGTGCCTGGGGGCTGACCGTCCCGGAGTGGCCGGGCAATCCGGTGGCCTCCCCGGACTTCGGGCTGATCGGGCAGGTCAGCCTGTTCGGCGGCTTCGAGAAGGTCGGCTACCTGACCGGCATCCTCTTCGTCTTCACCGTGCTCCTGTCCTGCTTCTTCGACGCGATGGGCACCATCCTCGGCGTCGGCGACGAGGCGAAGCTGATGGACAAGGACGGCCACTTCCCGGGCATCAACAAGGTGCTGTTCATCGACGGCGTCGCCGTCGCCGCGGGCGGTGTGAGCTCCTCCTCCGCGTCGACCTGCTTCGTGGAGTCCACGGCGGGCGTCGGTGAAGGAGCCCGCACCGGACTCGCGAGCGTGGTGAGCGGTCTGCTCTTCACGGTGGCGCTGTTCCTCACGCCCCTGGCGACGATGGTTCCCTCGCAGGCCGCCACCCCGGCACTGGTCGCGGTCGGGTTCCTGATCCTCGCGGGCTCGGTCCGGGACATCGACTGGAACGACTACACGCTCGCGATCCCGGCCTTCCTCGCGATGCTGATGATGCCGCTCACCTACTCGATCACCAACGGCATCGGCATCGGCTTCATCACGTTCTGCGTGCTGCGCCTGGTGGCCGGCCGCGGCCGCGAGGTCCCGGTGGCCATGTACGCGGTGTCGGCGGTCTTCGTCTTCTACTACGCGATGCCGGCGCTCGGCCTCACGTAGCCCCCGGCGGGAGCGACCACCCCTACGGGGCGGATCTCCGTCATGTGACCCGGTCGGCCGGGTCCGCGTGACGGGGGTCCGCCCCGTAGAACTTTTGCGTCTCGTCGACGGCCGCGTTGAAGCGCTCGTCGAAATCGTTGCGGATGAGCGTCTGGACCACGTAGTCCTGGACGCTCATTCCGCGTCTGGCGGCGTGCTGGCGGAGCCGGTCGAGCAGCTCACCGTCTATGCGCAGGCTGAGCACTGTCGATCCCATGCCAAGCAGGGTCGCGGCACGTGTGGCCTTTTCGAGGTGCTTTCCGCCCCATACTCACTCGTTTGGGTGATCAATTTCTCGCGCGCGTACCACCGAGTGGTCTTTAGTGTAGCTAATGAGTTAGGCTAATAAACATGCCTGACCTGATCCACGACGGCGACAGTGCCGCCGCCGTGAGCTCCATTCGCTCCGCCGTGATGCTGCTGGGCCGGCGCCTCAAGCACCAGCGTGTCGACGAGTCGCTGAGCCCCACCGAGATGTCGGTGCTCGGCACTCTTGCCCGTTGCGGTTCGGCCACCCCCGGTGAGCTGGCCCGCAAGGAGCACGTGCAGCCGCCGTCGATGACCCGCATCGTCGCCCTGCTGGAAGCGAAGGGACTGGTCAGACTGGAACCGCACCCCGATGACCGTCGGCAGAAGATGGTCAGCCGGACCGAGCAGGCGGAAGCCATGCTCGCGGAGAGCCGCTCCAAGCGGAACGCCTGGCTGGCCAACCTCGCCGAGGGCCTGGACGAGGACGAGTGGGAGAAGCTGCGGGCCGCCGCGCCCGTGCTGGAGAAGCTCGCCCACCTCTGACCCCGATCGGGCGCGCAGGCCGGCAGTCCCGCGCGCCCGCTGTCACGTCCCCGTCAGTCCGTACGTCGTACACGCCGAGGAGGCGAACCCTTTTGAGTACGGGATCCGGAGCAGACTCCGCCCCCGCACCGACTTCCACCCACGAGAGCAAGACCGGCGGGACCTTCTCGTCGCTGAAGATCCGTAACTACCGCCTGTTCGCCACGGGCGCCGTGATCTCCAACACCGGTACCTGGATGTCCCGCATCACGCAGGACTGGCTCGTCCTGAGCCTCACCGGGTCCGCCGCCGCCGTCGGTATCACCACGGCCCTCCAGTTCCTTCCGATGCTGCTCTTCGGCCTGTACGGCGGCGTCATCGCCGACCGGCTCCCGAAGCGGCGTCTGCTGCTCATCAGCCAGGCCGCGCTCGGGCTGTGCGGTATCGCACTCGCCGTGCTGACCCTCTCCGGCGTCGTCCAGGTCTGGCACGTCTACCTGATCGCGTTCCTGCTCGGCATGGTGACCGTCGTCGACAACCCGGCGCGCCAGTCGTTCGTCTCCGAGATGGTGGGCCCCGCGCAGCTGCGCAACGCGGTCAGCCTGAACTCGGCGAACTTCCAGTCCGCCCGGCTGATCGGCCCCGCCGTCGCCGGTGTCCTGATCACCACGGTCGGCAGCGGCTGGGCCTTCATGTTCAACGGACTGTCGTTCCTCGCCCCGCTCATCGGCCTCCTGATGATGCGGACGAGCGAGATGCACGCGTCGGTGACCGTGAAGCGTGCCAAGGGCCAGCTGCGCGAAGGCCTGCGCTACGTCTCGGGCCGCCCCGACCTGATCTGGCCCATCGTCCTGGTCGGCTTCGTCGGCACGTTCGGATTCAACTTCCCGATCTTCCTGACCGCCTTCGCGGACGAGATCTTCCACGGCGGTGCCGGGATGTACTCGTTCTTCAACATCCTGATGGCGGCCGGCTCCCTGGCCGGAGCGCTGCTCGCCGCCCGCCGCCGCTCCTCGCGGCTGCGGATGCTGGTCGCCGCGGGCACGGCGTTCGGCCTGCTGGAGATCGCGGCGGCGCTCTCGCCGTCCGTCTGGCTGTTCGCCCTGCTGCTGGTCCCGATCGGCATGATCGGTCTGACGACCAACATCATCGCCAACACCAGCGTCCAGATGGCTGCCGACCCGGAGATGCGGGGCCGGGTGATGAGCCTCTACATGATGGTCTTCGCCGGGGGTACGCCGGTGGGCGCCCCGATCGTCGGCTGGATCAGCGACGTCCACGGTGTCAGGACCGGTATGGCGGCCGGCGGGGCACTCTCGATGACGGCCGCGATCGGCGTCGGCATCATGCTGGCCCGCGTCGGCGGCCTGCGCCTGAAGGTCGACCTGCGCCCGGGACACCCGCATGTGCGGTTCGTCCCCCGCGAGCAGTTGGCCACGGCGGCCTGAGCCGTCCCGGACACGCCGTCCTCCCCCGCCGGGGAGGGCGGCGTTCTCGTCGGTCCCGGTACCCGGGACACCCCGTGGCGCTGGGACACTCACCGCATGAGCAGCCAGAGACTCTTCGCCGCCGTCCTGCCGCCCGCCCCCGCCGTGCGGGAACTGGCCACCGCGGTCGCCGCGCTGCACGCCCTGCCAGGCGCCGTGAATCTGCGCTGGACGGCTGTGGAGGGCTGGCACTACACCCTGGCCTTCCTCGGCAACGTGGACGAGGAGCTGCTGCCGGAGCTGTACATCCGGCTGGAGCGTGCCGCGCACCGGACCGAGCCCTTCCCGCTGCGCGTCCACGGCGGCGGCAGGTTCGACGGGCGGGCCCTGTGGGCCGGGGCCGCGGGCGGGCTCGACACGCTGCGGCTGCTGGCCGAGCGGGCCGACGCCGCCGCCCGCCGGGCCGGGGTGTCGATGGAGGAGCACCGCCGCTACACCCCGCACCTCACCCTCGCCCGCAGCCGCGTCCAGGCCGACCTGACCCCGTTCGCCGCGGCGCTCGACGGCTTCGAGGGCGTCCACTGGGAGGCCGGTGAGCTCAGTCTCGTACGCAGCAACCTCCCCGTGGACGGGGTGGTGGGGGAGCAGCCCAGGTACGAGGTGGTGCAGGCCTGGCCGCTGGGGAGGTGAGCGGGCCGGTTACGCTCTTCGGGTGGACCCGAAGACCAGAAACCGCATCATGGCAGCCGTGCTCGTACTGATGTTCATCGTTGTCGCGGCGGCGGCCGCCCTCGGGGGCTGAGCCCGGCGAGGACGGCCGTACAGGAGCGACGCCGCGCCCCCTCAGGGTGTGGACGCACGGGTGTCAGCCCCTGCGCACTCCTTCCGCGAGCTCGCCGGCCAGCGACCGTACGGCGGCCAGACCGGCCGGCAGGTCCGGCGCGTCGAGCAGCAGCTTCACGAACGCCGAGCCGACGATCACACCGTCCGCGAAGCCCGCGACCTCCTTGGCCTGGACGGCGTCGGAGACGCCCAGACCGACGCAGACCGGCAGCTCGGTGGTGGCCCGGGTGCGGCGCACCAGCTCCTGGGCCTGCGCACCCACGGACGCCCGGGTGCCCGTGACGCCCATCAGCGAGGCGGCGTACACGAAGCCGGAACCGGCTTCGGTGATGGTCGCCAGGCGCTCGTCCTTGCTGCTGGGAGCCACGACGAAGACGGTCGCGAGACCGTGCTTCTCCGCGCACGCACGCCACAGTGCGGACTCCTGGACGGGCAGGTCGGGCAGGATGCAGCCCGCCCCGCCGGCCTCGGCCAGCTCCGCCGTGAAGCGCTCGACGCCGTACCGGTCGATCGGGTTCCAGTACGTCATGACGAGCACCGGGGCCCCTGTCGCCGCGTGCGCCTCGCGGACCGTACGCATCACGTCGGCGATCTTCACCCCGCCCCGCAGCGCGATGTCGTCGGCGGTCTGGATGACCGGGCCGTCGAGCACCGGGTCGCTGTGCGGCAGGCCGACCTCGACCACGTCCGCGCCGCCCGCGACGACGGCCTTGACGGCCTCGATACCGCCGTCGACGGTCGGGAACCCCGCCGGGAGGTAGGCGATGAGGGCTGCCCGGTCCTCGGACCTCGCCTTGGCGAGTGTGTCGCTCAGCAGCTGGATGCGTCCCGTGGTGGCGCAGGCCGTGCTCACTTGTTCTCCCCCTCGGAGTCGTACAGGCCGAAGTAGCGGGCGGCCGTGTCCATGTCCTTGTCGCCGCGGCCGGACAGGTTGACGACGATCAGGCCGTCCCTGCCCAGTTCCCTGCCCAGGTCGAGGGCGCCGGCCAGGGCGTGCGCGGACTCGATCGCCGGGATGATGCCCTCGGTGCGCGACAGCAGGAGCAGGGCCTGCATGGCCTGGTCGTCGGTGACCGCCCGGTACTCGCCGCGCCCGGTGTCCTTGAGGTACGCGTGCTCGGGGCCGATGCCCGGGTAGTCGAGGCCCGCCGAGATCGAGTAGGGCTCGGTGATCTGTCCCTCCTCGTCCTGGAGGACGTACGACCGCGAGCCGTGCAGGATTCCCGGCTCGCCCGCGGACAGGGTGGCCGCGTGCTCGCCGGTCTCGATGCCGTGCCCGGCCGGCTCGCAGCCGACCAGACGGACGCCCGCGTCCGGGATGAAGGCGTGGAAGAGTCCGATGGCGTTGGACCCGCCGCCCACGCAGGCCACAGCCGCGTCGGGCAGCCGGCCCGCGTGCTGCAGGATCTGACGGCGTGCCTCGACCCCTATGACCCTGTGGAAGTCGCGGACCATGGCGGGGAAGGGATGCGGGCCGGCGACCGTGCCGAAGAGGTAGTGCGTACGGTCCACATTGGCGACCCAGTCGCGGAACGCCTCGTTGATGGCGTCCTTCAGCGTCCGGCTGCCCGACTTCACGGCGATGACCTCGGCGCCGAGCATCCGCATCCGGGCCACGTTGAGCGCCTGGCGCTGCGTGTCGATCTCGCCCATGTAGATGGTGCATTCGAGGCCGAAGAGGGCACACGCGGTGGCGGTCGCAACACCGTGCTGGCCGGCGCCGGTCTCCGCGATCACGCGCGTCTTGCCCATGCGCTTGGTGAGGAGCGCCTGGCCCAGCACATTGTTGATCTTGTGCGAGCCGGTGTGGTTGAGGTCTTCCCGCTTGAGGAAGATCCTTGCCCCGCCCGCGTGTTCGGCGAACCGCGACACCTCGGTGAGTGGATTGGGCCGGCCCGTGTAGTTGACCAACAGGTCGTTCAGCTCGTCGGCGAACGCCGGGTCCGACCTGGCCTTGTCGTACTCGACGGCGACCTCGTCGACCGCGGCGACGAGCGCCTCGGGGATGAACTTGCCGCCGTACGCGCCGAAGTAGCCCTCGTCGCTGGGGACATGCCCCTTCGGGGCGGGAATGAACGAGGTGGCCGGCGTACCGGTCGTGGTCGTCATGACCTCTCCTGAGTGGTTCCGTGGGCGTGCGAGTTCTTCAGTTCCGCCACCGCCGCCGCCGGGTCGGCCGATCGCATCAGGGTCTCTCCCACCAGCACCGCGTCCGCCCCGTCGGCGCGCAGCCGCCGGGCGTCCGCCGGGTTTCGCACGCCGCTCTCCGCGACCAGCACCCGGTCCGCCGGTACCTGTGCCCGGAGCCTGCCGGTGAGGCCCAGGTCGATCCGGAAGTCCCGCAGATCACGGTGGTTGACCCCGATGTTGAGGGCGCCCAGCGCGAGCGCGGTGTGCGCCTCCGCCTCGCTGTGCACCTCCACCAGGATGTGCAGCCCCTGGCCCTGCGCGTACGTGTACAGCTCGGCCAGCCGCTGCTCGGAGAGGGCGGAGACCACGAGCAGGACGGCGTCCGCCCCGTACGCGCGGGCCTCGGCGATCTGGTACTCGTCGACGACGAAGTCCTTGCGCATGACGGGCAGGTCCACGGCCCCGCGTACCGTCGCGAGGTCCTCGGGGCGGCCGCCGAAGCCCTCGGTGTGCGCGAGGACGGAGAGCGCGCAGGCGCCGCCGGACTCGTAGCGCCGGGCCAGTTCGGCGGGCCGGTAGTCGTCGGTGAGCGGGCCCTTCAGCGGGCTGCGGGGCTTGAGCTCGGCGATGACGCCGAGACCCGGGGCCCGCAGGGCAGCCCCGAAGTCCCGTACGGCGGGGGCGGCCTGGGCCCTGCTCTCCACCTCGGCCAGGGGGCACTCGGCCCGGCGGGCCGCCGTCTGACGGTGCGCCGCCTCGATCAGCTCCCCGAGGAGGCCGGGCATGACGGTTCGGCTGGTCAACGTGGTGCTCCTTGTTCGCGTCGCGGTGTCATGCGGCGGCCTGGGCGACCGGCCGGGCGCCCGCCGCCACCCAGTTGTCCAGGACAGCGGCCGCGCGGCCGCTGTCGATGGCCTCGGCGGCCCGGGCGATGCCCGCCGACCAGTCCTCGCACCGGCCGGCCGCACGCAGCGCCGCGGCCGTGTTGAGCAGGACGATGTCCCGGCGCGGGCCGGGTTCGCCCGCCAGGATCCGGCGGACGGTCTCCGCGTTGGCAGCGGCGTCGCCACCCCGCAGGTCCGCCAGGGTGGCGGGGGCGAGGCCCAGGTCGGCGGGGTCGAGCCGGTAGGAGGTGGTGGTGCCGTCGGTCAGTTCCACCACGCGCGACGGCGAGCAGGTGCTCAGTTCGTCCAGGCCGTCGTCGGCGCAGAACACCAGGGCGCGCTCGGTGCCGAGCCGGTGCAGGACTTCGGCCATCACCTCGAGCAGGGACGGGTCGGACACCCCGAGGGTCTGGTAGCGGGCGCCGGCCGGGTTGCAGAGCGGTCCGAGCACGTTGAAGACGGTCCGTACGCCCAGTTCCCGGCGCGGCCCGGCCGCGTACCTGAAGGCGGGCTGGAAGACCGGCGCGAACAGGAAGGTGATGCCGACCTCCGCCAGACAGGCCGCGGCCTGTTCCGGGCCCAGGTCGATGCGTACGCCCAGTGCTTCGAGGACGTCGGCGCTGCCGCAGGCGGAGGAGGCACTGCGGTTTCCGTGCTTGGCGACCGGGACCCCGCAGGCCGCGGCGACGACGGCCGCGGTCGTCGAGATGTTGAAGGTGTCGTGGCCGTCGCCGCCGGTGCCGCAGGTGTCCAGGACCCGGCCGTCGCCGGTCAGCCGGGCGCCGAAGGCGCGGGCGGTGGCGACCAGTCCGACGATCTCCTCGATGTCGGCGCGCCGGGCGGACAGGGCCATGGCGAAGCCGGCGATCTGACCGGGAGTCGCTTCCCCGCCGAGTACGGCGGCCATGGCCCGGCCGGCCTGTTCACGGGTCAGCCGGCCGCCCTCGGCCAGCGTGCGCAGAGCAGTTTTCACCGGACCCCCTCAAGTGGGTGTGAGTGGAAGTGTTCGACGGACTCGACGAAGTTGACGACGATGCGCATGCCCTGCTCGGTGAGGACGGACTCGGGGTGGAACTGCACCCCGTACGTGGGATGGGTGCGATGGCGCAGACCCATGACCGTGCCGTCCTGGGCCCACGCGTTGGCGAGGAGCTCATCGGGCATGGTCACGGGGTCGACGGCGAGCGAGTGGTAGCGGGTCGCGGTGAACGGGTCGGGCAGTCCGGCGAGGACGCCGGTGCCGTCGTGCCGTACGCGTTCCGTCTTGCCGTGCACCGGGCCCACCCGGACCACCTCGGCGCCGAACGCCTCCGCCATGGACTGGTGGCCGAGGCAGACGCCGAGCAGGGGGAGCCGGCCGCTGAGGTCGCGGACGGCGGCGAGACTGATGCCGGCCTGGGCGGGGGTGCCGGGGCCGGGGGAGATCAGGACGGCGTCGTGGGCGGCGAGTTGCCCGGTGGTGACGCTGTCGTTGCGGTGGACGACGGGTTCGGCCCCGGCCTGTGCGAGGTACTGGACGAGGTTGTAGGTGAAGGAGTCGTAGTTGTCGACGACGGCGACGCGGACCGGGACACCGCTCTGTCGGCTCATGCGGACGCCTCCGCCCGTTCCACGGCGGCGAACAGGGCCTGCGCCTTGTTGAGGGTCTCGCGGTACTCGGCGGCCGGGTCGGAGTCGGCGACCACCCCGGCACCGGCCTGGACCCAGGCCTTCCCGTCGGCGATGACCAGGGTGCGCAGGGCGATCGCCGTGTCCAGGCTGCCGCCGGTGCCGATGAAGCCGAGGGCGCCGCCGTACACGCCGCGCCGCTCGTCCTCCAGCTCGGCGATGATCTCCATGGCGCGGATCTTGGGTGCCCCGGAGACGGTGCCCGCCGGGAAGGTGGAGCGCAGCGCGTCCAGCGGGGTGCGGCCTTCGGCGAGGTCTCCGCTGACGGTCGAGGACAGGTGCATGACGTGCGAGTAGCGCTCGACCTCCATCAGCCGGTCCACCCGTACGGTGCCGGGCGCGGCGACCCGGCCGATGTCGTTGCGGCCGAGGTCCACGAGCATGACGTGCTCGGCGCGTTCCTTCTCGTCGGCGAGGAGTTCGGCCTCGAGTGCGGCGTCGGTCGCGGCGTCGGTGCCGCGCCAGCGGGTGCCGGCCAGCGGGCGGGTCTGCGCCCGGCCGTCCTCGACCTTCACCAGCAGTTCCGGCGAGGCGCCGATGACGTGTCTGCCGCCGCCGAGGGCGAGGTGGAACATGTACGGCGACGGGTTGACGGCGCGCAGGTGGCGGTAGACGTCGAGGGGTTCGGCGGCGAGCGGCTTGCTGAACCGCTGGGAGAGCACGACCTGGAAGATGTCGCCGGCCCGTATGTACTCGCGGGCGGTGTCGACCATCCCGAGGAAGCGCTCCTCGCTGGTGTGGGCGTGCCAGGCGGAGCGGTCCTGCTGTTCGGCGGTACGGGCCGGTGCGAGCGGCCGCGTTCCGGCGCGGCCCGGACCCTGGTGGCGGTGCGGCTGGTCGCCGAAGAGGTGGTCGCGGGTGGCGGTGAGCCGGCCGACGGCGTCCTCGTACGTCTCGGCGGCGGTGTCGTGGAGCGTGGTGATCAGCAGCCGGCGCGTGGCGTGGTCGAACACGACCAGGTCGTCGGCCTGCAGGAACACCGATTCGGGCATGCCCGGACCGGGTCCGGGGGCCGTGGGGAGGCTCTCGAAGTGGCGGGCGCTCTCGTACCCGAGATAGCCGACGGCGCCGCCGTGGAAGGGCGGCAGCCCGGGGACGCGCGCGACGTCACGGTCGGCCAGCGGCCGCAGCGCGACGAGCGGGTCGCCGTCGCCGAGCGGGACGGGACGGGTGCGGTGCGCGATGTACGAGTAGCGGCCGACCGCGATGCTGTTGTCGGTCCCGATGACGCTCTCCAGCAGCAGGCCGGGCTCCTCCAGACCGGGGCCGCACAGCCGGGCGAACGCGGTGACCGGGGAGAGGGTGTCGGCGAGCAGCTCGATGTAGAGCGGGACGTAGGCGTGCCCGGCGGCCAGGACACGTGCGGCGTCAGGGTCGGGGACGACGCCCGCGACGACAGGGGCGGAGACGTCGACGGGAGCGGTCATGCGTCGGCCTCCGTCTCCGGGAGCGGGTCCGTCGTACGGTCCACGACGGCTTCGGCTCGGTCCAGGGCCTGCCCGCAGGCGCCCTCGTCCGGTCCTACGGCGACCAGCGCGGCCAGCCGCGGGATCGCCTGACGGGGCGGCAGCAGCAGCCGGTCGCCGGGCTCGGCGAGGACGGCGGTGTGCGCGATGCCGGGTACGGCGGCGGCCGCGGTGAGGTCGAGCGCGCGGGCGTGGCCGTCGGTGTCGGAGTAGACGAACCGGATCTCGGCGGTGAGATCGCGGGTCGGGGTGAGGTCGGGAAGGCGGCCGAAGGACAGCTCGGCGGCGGCCCTCACCAGGTCGATACCGGTGGCGAAGGAGCTGATGAAGGGGATGAGGTCGCCGCCGAGCCGGGCGTTGAGCTCGATGAGGCGCGGGCCGCGCGAGGTGAGGCGGACCTCGGCGTGGGTCACGCCCGTGGTGACGCCGAGTACCCGGTGGGCGCCGGTCACCAGCGCGCGCACCTCGTCCGTCCACGGTTCGTCGTACGAGGCGGCGACGAGGTGGCCGACCTCCTCGAAGTACGGCGTGAAGCCGAGCCGTTTGCGGGCGATGTGGACGATGTGGACGGCACCGTCGTGGACGGCGCTGTCGATGCTGATCTCGGGGCCGTCGAGGAACTCCTCGACGAGGATGCCGTGGCCGGTGGGGAGCGTGGCGAAGGCGGCGCCGTCAGCGAGCGCGAAGGCTTCCCGCACCTGGCTCTCGTCGTCGGCGCGGGTCACACCGATGCTGCCGGCCAGGGCGCGGGGCTTGAGGACGACGGGGTAGCCGAACTCGTCTGCGGCGGCGACGGCTTGGTCCGCGTCGGTCACGAGCCGGTGGCGGACGGCGCCGAGGCCGGCCTCGGACATCAACGAGCGGGTGGCGTACTTGTCGCGGCAGTGGCGGGCGGCCTCGGCGGACAACTGCGGCAGTCCGAGCTTGGCCGCGGCCTCGGCGGTGGCCTCGACCGCGGTCTCGTCCCAGGTCAGGACCGCGACGGAGGGGTTGCCTGGGCCGGCGAGGGAGAGGACGGCGTCGGCGATCGCGAGCGGATCGGACAGGTCGGCGACGATGTACGAATCCAGGTACTGACGCTGCCAGGTCGGCTCGGCGGACAGCACCGCGGAGAGGGTGTAGCGCGCCTGCAGGGACTGGAAGGAGTACTCGCGGTACGGGCGGCCGCCGCTGCCGACGACGACCAGGCGCTCGGCGGGGACAGACGCGGACTGCGGGGACGGTGCGGTCATGGCTGCTTCCTCTCAGACCTGCGCGGGGGCGGCGTCGGTGTCGGCGAGCAGCTTGGCCACCTCGTCGAGTACGCAGCCCAGTTCGACGGCGAGGCCGTCCGGGGCCCGGAACCCGTCGGGACCGGTCAGCTCCGCGATGCCGGGGACGGAGATGCTGCGCTCGGCGGCGCGGAAGCCGATGCGGGTGAGGATCGGGCGGATCGCCTCGACGGCGGGCACGCCGCCCGAGGGGCCGGCCGTGTAGCTGAGGAGGGCGACCGGCTTGTCCTGCCACTCCTGGTAGAGGAAGTCGATGGCGTTCTTCAGCGGCGCGGTGAAGGTGCCGTTGTACATCGGCATCACGAAGACGTAGGCGTCGCCGCGGGAGACCGTGGCGCTCCAGTCCTTGGTGTGCTGGTGGACGTACGCGGCCTCGGAGGGGTGCTCGGGCTCGTCGAAGAAGGGCAGTCCGACCTCGGCGAGGTCGACGGTCTCGATGTCGAAGCTGCCGTGCCGACGGGCTTCCTCGGCGGCCCAGGCGGCGACGGAGGGGCCGACGCGGCCGGGGCGGGTGCTGGCGACGATGAACTGCAGGCGGGGCATGGCGTGTTCTCCCTTGTGGACGGTCCGGTGTCACCGCGGATCGTCCGGAGGGGCGCAGGCCTCCTGAACTGCTAGTAGGTAAGCAGCAGGCCGAGCGGTGCGCAACCGTGCCGATCCCCGCCCCTGCCGTTTCGTCCGGGTCCGGCCCATTATGGTCGCCGGGACCCCCCTGGCGTATTCACGACAGCCGTAAACGCGCAGCCCGGGCGACGGCGCCGCCGGCCGACGGCGGTGCCACAGTGAAATCACGTCACCGCGGATCGATCCATTGCCTGAATCCCGCACCTTCCCGATCGTGCGGGTTCTGCTGCACACACGAGCTCATCGAATGCTTTCGATTCTTCGATCCTCGATCTTTCTCACGTTCCCGGAATTTCCCGGCTTTCCGGCGCCGCCGCGATCCGGCACGCCCAGATCCGGAAGAAAAGGAGACCGCCCATGGAGAATTCAGCCACCGTCCGCTACCTCACGGAATCAGCAAATCCGGACAGCGGACTACGCACCCTGACCTCGCGGACCACCGTCCCGGCGGAGTACGGCAAGGCCTACGGGCACGTCCTGCTGCCCCGCCCGATCTTCGTCTCCGAGCGGGAGATCGGCGCCTTCGCCGACGACCTCGCGGCGGTCTTCCGGATCCTCGTCTCCCTGCCGGGCCGCTGCTTCGACGGCGACCTGAACCGCTACGGCGCGGCCATCGGGCTGCCCGAGGAGCTGGTCGAGGTGATGAGCGAGGGCGCGACCGGCGACCCTCTGCTGTACGCCCGCGCCGACGCCTTCCACGACGGCACCGGCTTCCGGCTGCTGGAGCTCAACGTCGGCAGCGAGCTCGGCGGCGTCGACAGCGCCCAGCTCAACCGGGCCTTCCTCGAAGTCCCCGCCTTCCGCGCCTTCGCCGAGGCCGGCAACCTCGGCCACACCGACACCATGGACCACCTCGTGGCCGAGCTGCGTGCGGCGGCCGCCGGGGTGAAGGGCGCCGACCCGGTGAACCCGGTGGTGGCCCTGATCGAGGGCCCGGACGCGCTCGGCGACCACAACAGCGTCTTCCTCTCCATACAGGAGGACATGAGCCGGCACGGCATCGAGCTGCTGCTCGGCGAGATCCAGGAGCTGGCCGAGGAAGCGGACGGCAAGCTCGCCCTGCACGGCCGCCCCGTCGATGTCGTCCTGCGCTACTTCGCCGCAGGACAGATCGCCGGCGACCCGGTCGCCCGCGCCGCCCTGACGCGGCTCAACCGCGCCCACGAGGCCGGCCGCACCGCCCAGTTCACCCCGCTCGAAGGAGCCCTGTTCACCAGCAAGGCCGCGCTCGGCCTGCTGCACCTGCCGGCCGTCCGCGCCGCGCTGACCGACGCCGAGCGGGAGCTGGTCGACCGGGTGCTGCCGCGCACCTGGGTGCTCGGCACCGAAGGCTCCGACGACGCTCTCGCCCACGCCCGCGCGCACCGCGCCGAGCTCGTCCTCAAGCCGGGCATCGGGTACAGCGCCGACGGCGTGGTGATCGGCCGCGATGTCACCGACGCCCAGTGGGAGGAGGCCCTGGAGGCCACCGCCGTACGGGACTACGTCGCGCAGGAACTCGTCGTACCGGCCCTGGAGACGGTGGTCGATCCGGAGACCGGAAGCACCGGGGAATGGGTCGCGAACTGGGGGATTTTCGTCACCCCCCAGGGATTCGGTGGCGCATTCTGCCGCGCCCTGCAACCGCGGGACGGCGCCGTGATCACATACGCGAATCCCGGAACCCGCGGCACCTGTGTATTCACCTACCCGGAAGCCGAATTCGAGGAGTCCCGAATATGACCGACCGTCCGCACATTGTCGTGATCAACCGCTGGCGCGAGCGATACGCAGAATTTACGACCTATATCGACCACGCCGAGAACCGGGTCAGTTATGTGACCACCGAGGTCGGCACCGGCTCCGTACCGGCCCAGGCCCACGAGGTCGTGCTGGTTCCCGCCACCGACGACCTGGAGCGGGTCCGCACCGAGGTCCGTGCGCTCGCCACCCGGCACGGCGCGCCCGCCGCGATCGTCGCCCTCAAGGAGGACGACCTGCTGGTGGGCGCCGCACTCCGCGAGGAGTGGGACGTCCCGGGCCCCCGCCAGCCGTCACAGATCGTCTTCCGCGACAAGTACGTGATGTGCCGGGCCGTCGCGGACGCCGGCCTGGACGTACCGGACTTCGCCGCCGCCACCGACACCGCCGCGGTACTCGCCTTCGGCGCGGCCGCCGGCTGGCCGGTCATCGTCAAGCCGCGCACCGGCAGTTCCAGCGCCGGCGTGGTCCGGGTCGACGGCCCCGAGGACGTCACCGGCCTGGACCTGGACAGCGAACCGATGCTGGTGCAGGCGTTCGTGGAGGCCCCGATCTCCCATGTGGACGGCGTCTTCGACGGGCAGCGGCTGCTGGCCTGGCGGGCCTCCCGCTACCTCAACACCTGCCTGGGCTTTCGCGGCGGTACGTTCCTCGGCTCCGTCGAGATCGACGACCCCGAGGTCAACGCGGCCATCGACCGCGCCGCCACCGCCTACCTCGGCGCACTGTCCCCGGGCCGCGCCACCGTCTTCCACCTCGAACTGTTCCTCGACCGCGCCCCGGACGGGAGCACCGTCTGCCGCTTCCTGGAGTGCGGGGCCCGCGTCGGCGGCGCCGAGATCCCCTTCCTCTGGCGCGAGGTGCACGGCTACGACCTGATGCACGCCGCCTGGCAGCTCCAGCTGGACCGCCCGCTGCCGCCGGTTCCGACCGCCGCCGCCGCGCCCTACGCCGCCGACGAGGTGGCCGGCTGGATGCTCATGCCCGCCCCGGCCGAACGGCCCTGCCGGATCACCGAGTCCACCTCCATGACCGGCCGCGCCGAAGGCCCGTACGCCGAGGTCGTCCTGCACCCGGGCGAGGTACTGCCCGACGCGGACGCCTACTACGAGCACGTCGGCGGCCGCTTCCGCTTCCGGGCCGCCGACGGCGCCGCCACCGAGGCGGCCATCACCGCCACCGCCACGGACTTCCGGGTACGCGCCGAGCCGCTCGCCCTGTCCACCACGAACGCCTGACAGGAGCACCGTGTCCAAGGACTACTCGGTTCCCGTACTCGAAGGAGAAGGGGACAACGACTACACGCGCTACATGCGGACCGACACGCTGCTGTCGCTCCAGCGCCGCCCGGAGGACATGATCCACCGGGACGAGATGCTCTTCCAGGTCGTCCATCAGTCGACCGAGCTGTGGCTCAAGCTCGCCTGCTACGAGGTCGCGGAGGCGGGCCGGCAGATCGACGCGGGCCGGCCGGACACCGCGGCCCGGCTGCTCGCCCGCGCCTCGCTCGGCGTACGGATGACCGCCGACCAGCTGGAGATGATGCGGCACCTCGCCCCGTCGGACTTCCAGATCATCCGCACCGTCCTCGGGCACGGCTCGGGCTTCGAGTCCCCGGGCTGGAAGGCGGCCCGGACGGTCAGCCAGGACATCGACAAGTCCTTCCGCCGGCTCATGGAGGCGCGCGGCACCGACCTCGTGGAGGTCTACCGCAGCGGCCACGACACCCCCGAGTACCGGCTGGCCGAGGCGATGATCGACTGGGACGAGCGGATCTCGTTGTGGCGCACCCAGCACTACAAGATGGTCACCCGTGTCATCGGCCACTCCGTGGTCGGCACGAAGGGTGCGCCGAGCGACTTCCTGGCCACGCTGATCAGCCACAAGTTCTTCCCGCAACTGTGGGAACTGCGGACCGAGTTGACCCTGTCCGGTCCCATGGGGGACGACGAGCCGGCTCCCGAGTACGCCGCGGAGGCCGCGCCGCCCGTCTGCCCGATGACCGGAGGCGGCAGCGCGCCGCCCGCCGGGACGAGTACGGCATGAGCCGCGGCAGCGCGCCCACCGCGCCCGCCCAGACCGCCGCGCCCGCCCCGGCAACCGCGCCCGCTCCCGCCGCCCCCGACCGCCTCGTCGGGGACGTCACGGCTGCGGCCTTCCGCCGCGGCTTCCCGATGCTGGAGCGGACGGTCCACCTGGCCAGCTGCAGTCTCGGTGCCCGGTCCGACGCGGTCGACGAGGCACTGGAGCGGATGCAGGAGGCCATCACGGCCCACGGCGCCCCCTGGGCCCGGTTCGAGCAGGAGATCGAGGAGGCCCGGGAGCGCTTCGCGGACCTGATCGGCGCCGGTCCGGACCAGATCGCGATCCTGCCCAACGCCTCCGTCGGCGCCTACCAGGTGGTCTCCACGCTCTCCCTGGAGACCCGGGTCGACATCGTCACCACCGTCGAGGAGTTCCCGTCCGTCGCGCACGTCTGGCTCGCCCAGCGGCCGCGCGGCGCCCGGGTGATCTTCACGGGCGACCAGACCACCGGCCGCATCCGCACCTCCGACTACACGGCGGCCATGGGCGACAGCACCGCGCTGGTGTCGGTCCCGATGTCCACCTACCAGTTCGCCGAGCGGCCGCCGGTCTCGGAGATCGTCGAGGCCGGCCGGTCCGCCGGGGCGCTGACCTTCGTCGACGCCTACCAGGCGGTCGGTGTCATGGCCGTGGACGTCGCCGACATCGGCTGCGACTACCTCGTCGCGGGGACGATGAAGTACCTGGCCGGACTCCCTGGCCTGGCCTTCCTCTACGCCCGCGCCGGACTGACCAGCGATCAGGACCCGCAGCTCACCGGCTGGTTCGGGCGGGTGGAGCCGATGGCGTTCGACCCGCTGCGGCTGGACTTCCCGGCCATCGCAAGGCGCTTCGAGACCGGCACCCCGGCGGTGCCCGCCGTGTACGCCGCCAACGCCGCGCTCGGTCTGTTCCGGGGCGTCGACATGACCGACGTACGGCGCCACATCAGCGCCCTGACCGACCGCACCGCGCGCACCCTCGTCGCCCAGGGCGAACGGGTCCGCAAGGCCGAGAGGCCGGAACTGCAGGGCGCCCACCTCGGCCTGTACGACGCCGACCCGCGCGCCCTCGCCGGCTGGCTCGCGGGCCAGGGCATCGCCGTGAGCCCACGCGGACCCGTCGTGCGCCTGTCCTTCCACTACTACAACTCCACGGACGACGTGGAAGCCCTCTGCCAGGCCATGCGCGAGTTCCGCGCACTGACCGGCCCCGCCCTTTCCGTCCCACTCCCGAAAGTGAGACCAGCAGCGTGAAAGAGCTGACCGACTGGCTGACCGATCCCGTACCCAGCCGCTTCCCGTACCCCGCGGTGACCCACGAGTTCCACCGCGTCGGCAAGCACTTCGTGCCGGACGAGATCCTCAAGTCCCTGGCCCTGGCCAGGGAGCGGCTCGCCCCCGAGGCGCCCACGCGCGCCGACGCGGCGGACCGCCTGCTGCTCGACCGTTTCCTGGACACCGCACTGGACAAGTGGGACGGCCGGTACGACTACCCCTCGTACACCTCCCTCAGCGTGCTCGGCCTGCCGACCGCCGACGACGGGCCGGCAGCCGCCGAGGCCGCCCGGGTCACCCGGGACCGGCTGACCGTCCAGCTCCTGGCCGACCTCCTGCGGTTCGAGCTGGCCGCCGCCGAGGGGCGCACCGAGTGGCTCCCGGAGATGCGGCCCGACGCCCGGATGGTGGAGAAGCGCTGCCGGCTCGCCGTCCGGGTGGCCAGGCCCGCGCTCGCCAGGCTCGGGTACGGCGATCGCCTCACCGCCGCCGAACCGGCTCAGCAGGCCGCCCAGCTGTGGGAGTTGACCGACGGCGAGCTGCTGGACCCGCACGAGCGCCAGGTGCTGAAGCTCAGCATGCTGCCGGTCTACATATCGCACGACGAGCACATGTTCATCCGCGTGCTGCAGACCTTCGAGACCACCTTCGCGCTGCTGGCCCTGAGCATCCGTACAGCCATCGGCGACCTGGACGACGCCCGGCCCAGCTCGCTTCCTTCCGCGACCGGGCACCTCGCGGTCGCCGAGACCGTCCTCGCCGAGTCGGCACCGCTGTTCTCGCTGCTGGCCACCATGCAGGTCGAATCCTTCCGCGTCTTCCGGGACTTCACCGACGGCGCGAGCGCCATCCAGTCCCGCAACTACAAGCTCGTCGAGTCTCTGTGCCGGGTGCCCGACAAGGACCGGCTGGACTCTCCCGCCTACCGCTCCACCCCCGAGGTGCACGAGCGGGTCCTGGCCGGTCAGCCCACCCTCGACGAGGCCTGCGGCGCCGCCCTGGCCGACACCCGCTTCACCGCCGCCGACCGCGAGCGGCTGACCGCCTCGATGCTCGGGTTCGCCGGCTCCCTGCGCCGCTGGCGCCAGACGCACTACCGGATCGCCGTCCGGATGCTCGGCACCCGCTCCGGCACCGGCGCGACCGAAGGCACCCCGTACCTCAGCTCGGTACGGAAGATCCCGGTCTTCCGCAGCGTCAACGAGGCCCCCGACACGGACACGGGCGCCCGTACCGAAGTCCTCACCGGCACCGCACCCCGCACAGAGAGCGAAGAGACAGCATGAGCAGCGACCTGATCCCCGTAGGCATCGTCGGTGCCGGTCCCGTCGGCATGACCCTGGCCGCCCGCCTCGCCTCCTTCGGCATCCCGAGCGTCCTCTTCGAGCGCGACCCCGAGTTGCGCAGACAGGGCTCCAAGGCGTGCCTCATCCAGGGCGACGTGCTGGAGACACTCGACAAGTTCGGCTGCGCCGAGACCATCGGCGCCGAGGGCGTCACCTGGACCACGGCCCGCACCTACGTGCGCGGCAAGGAGATCCGCGCGGCCGAGTACACCCGCCGGATCGGCTACGGCCCGTTCGTGAACATCTCCCAGTACCGCATCGAGCAGCTCCTGCTGGAGAAGGTCGAGGCCGACCCGCTCTGCGAGGTCCGCTGGGCCCACGAGATCACCGGGGTCGAGCAGGACGGCGACACCGTCACCGTCTCCGCCGACACCCCCGACGGCCCGCGCGACTACCGCTGCCAGTACGTGATCGCCTGCGACGGCGTCCGCAGCCCCGTGCGCGCGTTCACCGGCGTCGAGTGGACCGGCTACAGCCACCGGGACCGCTTCCTGATCACCGACCTGAAGGTGAAGCTGCCGCTCGCCAAGGAGCGCCACTTCCACTACGACCCGCCCTTCAACCCGGGCCGCCAGCTGGTCATGCACCCGCAGCCCAACGACATCTGGCGCATCGACTGGCAGCTCGCCCCCGAGACCGACATCGAGGCCGAGCGCGCGGACGGCCGCTTCGACCGGCGGGTGCGCGCCGTCATCGGCGATGTCGACTACGAGATCGACTGGCTGTCCACCTACCGATTCCACCAGCGCGTGGTCGAGAAGTTCCGCATCGGCCGGATCTTCTTCGCCGGCGACTCCGCCCACTCCCTGCCGCCGTACGGCTCCCGGGGCATGAACAGCGGTATCCAGGACGCCGACAACCTCGCCTGGAAGCTGGCCCTGGTCATGCAGGGCAAGGCCGGGGACGCCCTCCTCGACACCTACCACGACGAGCGCTACGCGGCCGCCAAGGAGAACCTCGCCGTCACCGAGGCGACCATCAAGTTCATGGTGCCGCCGAACCTGGTGCGCCGGCTCGCGCGCAAGGTACTGCTGTCCCTCTCCCAGCCGTTCCAGGGAGCCCGCGACAAGGTCAACAGCGGCAGGATGGCCGAACCGCACACGTACGTCGACTCACCCGTGATCCAGTCCGCCGAACTGCACCCGCTGCTGGGCTCCTTCGCCCCCGACGCGCGGATCACCGCCCCCGGCGCCGCCCGGATCCGCCAGCTGTACGGCACCGGGTTCACCGTCCTCCACTTCGCCCAGGACCGGGCCGCCGCCCGCGCCTTCGCCGAGCGTGCGCTCGCCGACACCCGCGGCCTCGACACCGACCTGGTCGTCGTCCTGCGCGAGGGCGAACTCGCCGTCCCGACCGCCGGCCCCGCCGATGGCCTGCCCGACGGCGTCACCGTGCTCCGCGACCGCGACAGCGTGCTGCGCGAGGCGTACCGGGCCCCCGAGGGCACCTGCCTGATCATCCGGCCGGACGGGCACATCGGCGCGGTGGCCGACACCACCCGGCCCGAGCTCTTCGCCGCCACACTCGCCCGCTGCGCCGAGGCCACCACGCCCGCCCGCGAGCCCGCCCGCGAGCGCGTCGCCGCGGCTGCCTGACCCCTCCCCCTCCCGTATCCCGCATCAGGAGTACGAAGTGACCACACCCCAACTCCCCACTCACGCCTGGCTCAACGGCGCCATCGTCGACTGGGACCAGTGCACCGTCCACGCCCGGTCCCAGGGCGCGTTCTGGGGCGCCAACGTCTTCGAGGGGCTGCGTGCCTACCGCCGCCCCGGTCGGAGCGGTCTCGCGGTCTTCCGCATCGACGAGCACCTGGCCCGGCTGCGCCGTTCGATGAAGAGCCTGCGGATGGAGATCCCGTACACCGACGACGAGCTCAAGGCCGGTGTACTCGACGTCCTCAAGGCCAACGCGTTCGACGAGGACGTACACATCTGCGTCGTCGCGTACTTCAACATGGGCCCGAACGCGGACCCGCTCAGCCACACCGACGACGCCGGCGTCCACATCACCTCCACCCGTGCCCCGCGCGGCCGGGGCTTCGAGGGCGGTCTGGCCGCCACCGTCTCCTCCTGGCGCCGCATCAGCGACGACTCCATGCCGCCGCGCATCAAGGCGGGCGCCAACTACCACAACAGCCGCCTCGCCCACCACGAGGCCATCCGCAACGGCTACGACACCACCCTCCTGCTCAACCAGCGCGGCAGCGTCTCCGAGGCCCCGGGTTCCTGCGTGGCGATGCTGCACGAGGGCAAGCTCGTCACCCCGCCCGGCACCAGCGGCGTCCTCGAAGGCATCACCGTCGCCACCGTCGGCGAGCTCGCCCGGAAGGAACTCGGCATCCCCATGGAGCGCCGTGAGATCGACCGCACCGAGCTCTACACCGCCGACGAGATCTTCGTCGCCGGCACCCTCGCCGAGGTCGCCCCCGTCACCAGCCTCGACCGCATACCGGTCGGCGACGGAACCCCGGGCGTGATGGTCCGCAAGCTCCAGGACCTCTACGACTCGGTGGTCCGGGGCGAGCACCCCGACTACCGGCACTGGTCCACCATCGTCCAGACCACCGGGGAGAAGTGACATGACCTCCGCCGTGGACACCCAGTCCTCCAGCCCGACCGCCCCCCTGCTGGCCGGCCTGCTCGACGGCTCCGTGGAAGTCGTCGACCTCACGTCGCCGCTCAACGAGGAGACCCCGTTGATCCAGCTCCCACCGGAGCGCGGTCAGCCGTGGGCCTTCGAACGAGAGGTGATCAGCCACTACGACGAGGCCGGACCCACCGTCTACTGGAACAACATCCGCCTCTCCGAGCACACCGGCACGCACTTCGACGCGCCCATCCACTGGGTCACCGGCAAGGACCTCGACGACGTCTCGCAGGTCCCGCCGCAGCGCCTGGTCGCCCCCGCGTGCGTACTGGACTTCTCCGCCGAGGCCACCGCCGATTCCGACTTCCTGCTACAGCGCCACCACGTCGAGGCATGGCAGGAGGAGCACGGCCCCCTCATCCCGGGCGGCTGGCTGCTCTACCGCACCGGCTGGGAGTCCCGGCAGGGCTCCCAGGACGACTTCCTCAACGGCCGGCACACACCCGGCATCTCCACCGAGTGCGCCCGATGGCTGGCCGAGGAGACCGGGATCATCGGCGTCGGCGTGGAGACCGTCGGCACCGATGCCGGCCAGGCCGGCGAGTTCGGTGACCAGCCGTACCCCTGCCACTGGTACTTCCACGGCGCGGACAAGTACGGCATCACCCAGCTGCGCAACCTGCACCGGCTCCCTCCCCGGGGCGCCGTGCTGATCACCGCGCCGCTGCCCATCGTCGGCGGTTCCGGCAGTCCGGCCCGGGTGCTCGCCCTCGTGTCCCGCTGATCCCGCTGATCCCAAGGAAGGTTCGTACACCCATGCTCCGGACGCCCGACGGTCTGGCCGCGCTACGCCGCAGGTCGGTCAACCGCATCCTGGTCCTGCACGGCCTGTCGTCGTTCTGCTACGGCATGGTCTTCCCGTTCATCGGCATCCACCTGGCGGCCCAGCCCGACATCGGCACCGCCGGGGTCGCCGTCTACTACGGCGTCTCCGGCCTCGCCAACCTGGCCGTCTCGCTGCTGCTCGCCTCGGCGGCCGTACGCCTCCCCCGGCACGCCCTCGGCATCACCGGCCTGCTGCTCTGGCTCAGTTGCTTCCTGCTCCTGACCCAGGGCCACAACCTCGTCACCGCCGGGGCCGCGGCGGTCCTCGGAGGCGCCGGCCAGGGCTGCTTCATGGCCGCGATCATCCCGATCGTCAACTCCCTGGTACCGCCGGAAGAGCGCCGTCAGGTCTTCGCCCGCCGCTACCAGATCCTCAACGCCACCCTCGCGGCCGGCTCACTGCTGGCCGGCCTCGTCCTCACCGTCTTCTCCCGCGACGCCATCACCTGGCTGCTCATCGCGAACGCGGTCGGGTACCTGCCGGTGGCCCTCGCACTCGGCCTGGCCCGCAAGGTCCCCGAGATCGCGGAGCCGACGGAGACCACCGGGACCGGTGAGCCCACCGACAAGGGTGAGACCACCGGGACCGCCGACGCGGAGCCCGCCGGGAAGTCCACCGGAACCGCCGCCCACGCCCTCGGCACCGGCATGCTCATCAAGGCCGCCCTCGGCGCCGCACTCTTCCAGTTCGGCGCCTACCTGATCGGCTACAGCCAGTTCGAGGCCACCGCCCCGCTGGTCGCCGACCACCTCATGGACACGGGCATCGGCTGGATCTCCGTCATGCTCACCCTCAACGTCGTGGTCATCGTGTCCGCCCAGCGGCCGATCACCAAGCTGCTGGAGAAGCGCCCCGAGGAACACGGCCTGCGCATCGCGGTCGCCCTGTGGGCCGCCGGCCTCCTGGTCGCCGGTTTCACGGCCTTCGGCCCGGGCCCCGTAAGGCTCTCCGGACTGCTGGCGTACGCCGTCCTCTTCGCCCTCGGCGAGTGCGCGTACTCCTGCTCCTTCCATCCCTGGCTGATCTCCAAGGTCCCCGACCGTGAGCTCACCCGCGCCAGTGCCCTGTGCAACTCGATGATGGGCGTCGGCATGTTCTTCGGCCCCTCGATCGGCGTCGCGCTGATCTCCCTGGACCACGCGGCCTGGGTCTGGCTGCCGCTCGCCGCGCTCTGCGGCCTCGTCGCCCTCACCACGGTGCGCCGCAGGACCCGCACCACCACCTCCGCCCCCACGGATCCGGATCTCGTACCCGCCGGCTGACCGGCACCGGCCCCACCGCGAGGACCACGAACCGCAGGACAACGAACCGCAGGACAACGAACCGCATGAACAACGAACCGGAAATGGAGCGCCCAATGTCCGACGACGTCGCCACCCTCGATCAGCAGATCATCCAACTCGTCGGCCGCCGCGCGGCGGCCGCCCGGCAGCAGACCCACGCCCGCGTGAGCTCCGGCAGCTCCCGGACCTCGCTCGCCGAGGAGAACGCGGCCATCGACCGCTACAGCGAGGAACTCGGCAGGCCCGGGGTCAATCTGGCCCTCCTGGTGCTCGGCCTCTCCGACCGGATGCCGACCCGGTGATCCCCGTCGACGCCGCCGCCCCCGCGCAGGGCCTGCGCTGTTTCGTGTACGCCCGCAGCCCCGGCCCCGGCCCGGACGGCCGGCCGTCCTGGCTCCTCGGCGTCCTGCCCGGCGGCGGCCTCGAACTGCCCAGCGAGCACTGGCCCGGGAGCGCCGACCCGGCCGACGCGGCGCTGCGGGCCGTTGCCCGGCTCACCGGCCGGACCCCTCGCCTGGTCGCCCCGCCGGTGCCGCCGCTGGGGCAGGCCGGAGTGAGCGAGCCGATGTTTCCACCGCCGTGGTGGATCCGGGCGCCGCACAGCGGCCCCTACGAGACCGAGTACGAGTACGTGATGACGCTGCCGGGCGCCCCGCCGGCCGGCCTGGCCTGGGTGGAACTTTCCGTCGCCCAGGCCCGGGCACACGCCGAGGACGACGAGAACCTGCATCTCGCGACGGCGCTCGGCACGGTCCTGGAGTCGCTGCTCGAGGAGACGATCACCCCGAGCGTGGTCCGGGCGATGACCGTCGGATACAGCCGCCGGGGCGTCGGGCGGCCCAGGAGCAGGGCCGCCGTGCCGTGGTGAGCCGCCCGCCGTGCCCGCACCGGGCTACGCGGGCGGGGCACCGCCCTTGTCCAGACCGATCAGATAGCCGGTCTGGAAACGGCTCTTCGCGTCGAGAGAGCGCATGATCTCGGCGACATGGCGCTGCACGGTCCGCACCGACATGCCCAGCCGACGCGAGATGACCTTGTCGTCCAGCCCCTCGGTCAGCAGCCGGACGATCGACTGACGCAGATCTTCGGAGACCTGTTTGGCCCACTCGCGGTCGAAGCCCACGGGGAACGGCTCGGCTGCCCGCCAGGCGGTCTCGAAGGAGGACACCATGAACGCAACGAGGTTGGGCTCGTACACCACGAGAGCGTGGGCGGAGTCGCCCTGCACGCTGACCACGGCCGCCTTGCGGTCGTAGATCAGCATCCGGTCGGGGCCGTCCGCAAGGGTCCGCACCTCGGCCCCGCGCTCCATCATCCACTCGGCGAACTCCACCGTGTGCTGGCTGTAGCGGGCCGGGTGCTGGTAGATCGAACGGCTGCTGACTCCGCGTTCCAGGAGCCGTCCCATGCTGCCCCGCGCTTTGAGCAGCGCCTCGGGGTCCCTGGCGCCCCCCGGCTGGACATGGAGCGCCTCGGTCCGGCAGCTGTCCGTCAGCTGGTCGATCAGCCGCCGTACGTCGGCGATATCGGTCAGCAGCTCCACCTCCTTGGCCTGCTGGCGCTGCTGGCCGTTCTGGTAGCAGGGGCCCAACGCGGACAGGGCCGTCCGTATCCGCTCGACGCTTTCCGACTGCTGACGTATCTGATGCTCCATCGGCCACAGCACCTGGCCGGCCGCGAACTGCGGTGAGACCACGGTGAGCCGGTCCGGGCAGTCGGCGTCCCGCCGCAGCAGCCGCAGGGCTTCCAGCCGCCGCACCGCCGTGACCAGCTCCTTCTCGTCCAGGCCGAGCGCGCACCGGGCTTCGGACGGGGTGAACGAGGGAACCCCGGCCGCGTACTCATAGAGCCTCAGGCCGTCGGGAGTCAGCTCCGCATCCGGGGCTCCCTCCTCGAAGTGCTGCATTGCCGTCCACCCTTCGTGTTTGCGACAGGCGTGAATAACCCGGGTCAGATGCCCTGCCGGGCTGCTCTCAATCGCGGGAAGCTGAAGTCGTCGAAGGCAGCCGGAACTCGGCCAAACCTGACACAGCCGCTCGACCGCTCGACGACGCACAGCGACGCCCCGTCCGGCCCTTTTTCAGGACTCTCACCAAAGGACACTCCACATGCAGTCGTTCTCTGCTCGCATCGCCCTGATCGCCTCCGGCTTCGCCGCGACCCTGGCGCTCATTATCGGTCAGTCCGTCATGGAGTCCACCCCTGGCCAGGCTGTCGCCGACAACGGCTGGTCCAAGCCCGGCCCGGTGGTTCTGCAGGACGACAACGGCTGGTCGGTGCCCGCTCCGGCGGTCATGCAGGACGACAACGGCTGGTCGGCCCCCGCCCCGGCTGGCATGCAGGACGACAACGGCTGGTCCGCGCCCGTCCCGGCGGGCACGCAGGACGACAACGGCTGGTCCTAGAAGCATCCTTGCGAATGATCGACAGTGGTCATGAGCGATCGGAGATCGTGTGTGACCGGCAGGCCCGTCCCCACCGGACGGGCCGTGCCCATGGGACGGGGGTGTACGGCGGCACTTGCCTGGAGTGGGCTCGAAGCAGTTGGCTTGTGACCCATGAAGTACACGCAGCTCGGACGCACCGGACTCAAAGTCAGCCGACTCGTCCTCGGCACGATGAACTTCGGTCCGCAGACAGACGAACCGACCAGCCACGGCATCATGGACGCCGCCCTCGACGCAGGTCTGAACTTCGTGGACACCGCCAATGTCTACGGGTGGGGTGAGAACAAGGGCCGTACCGAGGAGATCGTCGGCACCTGGTTCGCGGAGGGTGGCGGTCGTCGCGACAAGACGGTCCTCGCCACCAAGGTGTACGGGAACATGGCCGGTGACGGAGCCACCGTATGGCCCAACCACGACCGGCTCAGCGCGGTGAACATCCGCCGGGCCGTGGACGCCTCCCTCAAGCGCCTGCAGACCGACTACATCGACATCTACCAGTTCCACCACATCGACAGGCACACGCCGTTCGAGGAGATCTGGCAGGCGATCGACGTCCTGGTCCAGCAGGGCAAGATCCTCTACGCGGCCTCCTCCAACTTCCCCGGCTACAAGATCGCCCAGGCCAACGAGGTGGCGAAGGCGCACGGCCGCGTCGGCCTCGTCAGCGAGCAGTGCCTGTACAACCTGGCCGAGCGCCGCGCGGAGATGGAGGTCATCCCTGCCGCGCAGGAGTACGGCCTCGGCGTCATCCCGTGGTCGCCGCTGCACGGCGGCCTGCTCGGCGGTGTCCTCAAGAAGGAGGCCGAGGGCAAGCGCCGCAAGGACGGCCGCTCGGCGAGCGCGCTGGAGCGCAGCGAGGTCCGTGAGCAGGTCAAGGCGTACGAGGACCTGCTGGACAAGCACGGTCTGGAGCCCGGCGAGGTCGCCCTCGCGTGGCTGCTGACCCGGCCCGGAGTGACCGGCCCGATCGTCGGCCCGCGCACCCAGGAGCAGCTGGACTCGGCGCTGCGCGCCCTCGAGCTGGAGTTGAGCGAGGAGCTCCTCGCCTCTCTGGACGAGATCTTCCCGGGTCCCGGCCCGTCTCCGGAGGCCTTCGCCTGGTGATCGACCGGCCCTGGCCGAGGCCGTCGCCCGCTCCGGCGGGCGGCGGCCTTCGGGCGTCCGCGCCGTGCTCGGCTCACCCCCGCAGCGCGAACCTGTCCAGCGCCGCCAGCACCGCGCGGCTGGTCGCCGGGCCGCCCAGGTGGCCCGCCGCGTCGATGACCGTCAGCTCGGCGTCCGGCCACGCCTTGGCCAGCTCCCACGCCGTGGTCAGTGGACCGCCCAGGTCGAAGCGGCCGTGCACCAGGACCCCGGGGATACCGGCGAGGCGACCCGCGTCGCGGATCAGCCGGCCCTCCTCCAGCCACGCCGCGTGGGCGAAGTAGTGCGAACAGATGCGGACGAAGGCCTCCCGGGCGCGGTCCGGCCGGCCGCTGTACGGGGCCGGGCCGGTGTACGCCTCCATGGACAGCACCGCGTCCTCCCAGGCACACCAGTCGGCCGTCGCCCCGGCCCGTACGTCCGGGTCGGGGCTCTCCATCCGGCGGGCGTACGCGGCGACGAGGCCGTCCGGCCCCTCCGCCTCCGGGACACCGGCCCGGAACAGGTCCCAGGCCTCGGGGAAGATCTGCCCCGCGCCCCGGTACAGCCAGTCGATCTCGCTGCGCCGGGTCGTCGTCACCGCGGCGATCACGATCTCCGAGACGCGCTCCGGGTACTGCTCCGCGTAGGCCAGGATCAGCGTGGAGCCCCAGGAGCCCCCGTACAGCAGCCACTTCTCGATGCCGAGGCGGGTGCGCAGGAGCTCCATGTCGGCGATCAGGTGCGGTGTCGTGTTGTGCCGCATGTCGGCGGCCGGGTCGCTCGCGTGCGGGGTGGAGCGGCCGCAGTTGCGCTGGTCGAACAGGACGACCCGGTACAGGTCCGGGTCGAAGTACTGCCGGGCCCGGGGGCCGCACCCCGAGCCCGGACCGCCGTGGACGACGAGGGCCGGTTTGCCGGCCGGGTTGCCGCAGACCTCCCAGTACACGAGGTTGCCGTCGCCGACGTCGAGCATCCCCTGGTCGTAGGGCTCGGTCGGCGGGTACTTCTCGTCCGGCTCGCGGTCCACAGCGGTGTCCCCTCGGCTCGACGGCGTCGGCGGTGCGAAGGGGACAGCGTAGTGGGCCCGTTCACGGCACCAGGACGAGCCGCCCCCGTACGCCGCCCTCCGCGAGACGGCGGTACGCGTCGGTCGCCCGCTCCAGGGGGTAGGTGCGCGCCACCCGCGGCGTCAGGACGCCCGCGTCGACCAGCTTCACCAGCTCGGCGAGCCGGTTGCCGTCGGCGGCCACCTCCACGACCTGGACCCGGATGCCCCGCACGCCCGAAGGGCCCGCCTGCGGGATGACGCCCACGTAGTCCCCGTCGTCCCGCACGTGCGCCAGCGCGTCGGCGCCCAGCACGGCCGCGTCCAGTACCGCGTCGAACGGGCCCGCCGCCGCGCCGCGTTCCACGAACCGGTCCGCGCCGAAGGACCGTACGAGCTCCTCGTCGGCCGCTCCGGCCACCCCGGTGACCGTGATCCCGGCCCGGTGGGCGAGCTGCACCGCGTACCCGCCGACCGCACCCGCCGCGCCCGTGACCAGCAGCGTGGACCCGGGGGACAGGTCCAGCAGGTCCAGTGCCTGCGCGGCGGTCAGGGTGTTCAGCGGCACGGTCGCCGCGTGGGCCGCGTCCACCGAGGCCGGGGCGGGCGCGACCGCGGTGCTGTCCACCACCACGTACTCGGCCTGGGCCTTGGCCGGAGCCGGCCCGTACGCCAGCGCCACCACCTCGGCCCCGGCGGCGAACGGTGCCCCCGCGCCCACCGCGTCCACGGTCCCCGCCACATCCCAGCCGAGCCCCAGCAGCCCGTCCTTCGGAAGCGGGACGAGGAAGCCCCCGGCGTACGCCGCGTCCACCGGGTTGAGGGCTGCCGCAGCCACCTTGATCCGCACCTGGCCGGGACCCGGCTCGGGCAGCGCGGTCTTCACGACCTCCACGGCCTCGGGCCCGCCGAACCTCTTGACCACCACTGCACGCATATCTGTCTCCCTGAATCCCTGGGCACCGGGTGACCCGAGTGCCCGCGAACGGTGCGGGTTTCTCCCGCCCCACAAACCTAGGAAGAGTTACTCTCTTTCGGTAAGTACGTACTCCGAGGTGCGTAGGCCACCCACAGGTAGGACCGGAGGCAGCAGGCTCATGGCGACACGCACCGCGGCCCAGCGCCGCGAGGAAGCCCGATCCGCGTACGACGCCTTCCTCAGGGAGTGCCCGACCAACCAGCTGCTCGGCCGCCTCGGCGACAAGTGGGTCAGCCTCATCGTCAGCGCCCTGCGCGAAGGTCCGATGCGCTACAGCGACCTCGGCCGCAGGATCGCCGGGGTGAGCCAGAAGATGCTGACCCAGTCGCTGCGTTCACTGGAGCGCGACGGCCTCGTCACGCGCACGGTGACGCCGTCCGTGCCCGTCCGCGTCGACTACGAGCTGACGGAGCTCGGGCACAGCCTGAGCGGTCTGCTGGCCGCGGTGAAGACCTGGGCCGAGACCAACTTCGACCGGGTCCACGAGGCCCGGGAGCGCTACGACGAGGAGGCGGCGGCGTGAACGCCACTCCTCGGGTGCTTGCCGTACTGGACGAGCTGCTCGCCTCCGCCGCCCCCGGCGGCCGCGGCGCCCTGTGGCACCTCGCCGAACAGGGGCGGGAGCTGGACGCCAACGTCGTACGCCTGCCGCCGCACGCGGGAGTGGGCGAGCACCAGGAGGACGTCCTGGACGTGCTGCTGGTGGTCCTCGCGGGCGGCGGGAGCCTGCGTACGGGCGGCGACACCCTGGACCTCGCCCCGACCGCGGTCACCTGGCTGCCCCGCACCTCCCGCCGCGCCCTGGAGGCGGGGCCGGACGGGCTGACGTACCTGACGGTCCACCGCCGCCGCCCGGGGCTGACGATCAAGCCGGCCGTCCGGGCCCCGGCGACGGCGTACGAGGGCGGCGAGGCCCCGTGCATGCTGGACCTGGTCTGCCCGGAGTGCGGACGGCTCTCGGCGGACCGGAACCCCACATTCTGCAGTGCCTGCGGGGAGCCGTACCCGAGGCCCTGACGTGCGACCCCGGGTACGGCTCCCACAGGCTCAGGCCATCGCGCCGGCCATCTCGGTCGCGCCCGACTCCGTGCCGTCCGCGTACAGGACGGTGAAGCGGTAGAACAGCGTGGTCGCCTTCGGCTGGTCGGCGTCGTGCCACGACATGAAGCCGGAGATCTCACCCGTGCCGAGGAGGTCGAACGTCCCTGTCGCCGGGTTCCAGCGGCGGACGTTGAACCCGGTGGCCTCGCTGCCGTTCTCGTTCGTGGTGTCTTCGAGGTACAGGTTGAAGTAGCTCGGCCCGTTGGGGTGGATCCAGGTGAAGGGCGAGCCGGTGGCGGGCGGGGCGGTCGGACGGAGGTCCAGCTCGGTGACAGCGGTGACGGTCGCGCCGGTGTCGGGGGTGAGCTGGTTGCCGTACTGGTCGACGCCCACGACGGCGTAGCGCACCTGCTCACCGTCGGCGGGTGTCACGTCGTGCCAGGTCGTTCCCGTGAGCCACGGGCGCTCGTTCGTACGGTCGCCCACCGGGGTCCAGTTCCACTGCCCGTCGGCGAACGTGCCGCGCAGCACCCGGTAGTGGTCGAGGGACGGGTCGCCGCTCGCCTTCCAGGAGACCGTGACGCCGTTCTCCTTCGGGACCGTGGTGACGCCCTCGATCGCCGCGGGCGAGGTCGTGTTGCCCGCGACGGTGACCGGGAGGTCCGGGGAGGGGGAGCCCCAGTTGCCTTCGTAGTCCTGGGCGACGACCCAGTAGTAGTACGTGCTTCCGGGCTTCACCGTGTTGTCGACGTACGTGGTGGTGTCCTTCAGCCCCTTGGCGATCTCCCACACGGTACTTCCGCCCGAGCGCGGCTTGGCCGAGCGGTAGACCGAGTAGCCCGCGAAGTCGGGGCTGGTCACCTTGGAGTCGTCCCAGGCCACGGTGACCCCGGTCTCGCCCTCGGTGGCCCGTGCGCCGAGCGAGGTGTCGACGGGGCCGGTCAGGTCGTCGCTGTAGTACATGGCGGTGCCCGATGCCGGGGACTCGTTGCCGTGCGTGTCGACGGCGGTGACGACGTAGTAGTAGACGTCACCTGTCTGCGGCAGCGGTCCGCTGTACCCGCCGCCCGTGGAGGCCAGCCGGTTGGCCGGGGTGAGGGCGACCGGCCGGGAGGTCGAGCGGTAGACCCGGTACTCGGCGAGGTCGGGCTCGGTGTTGCCGTCCCAGTAGAGGGTGATCTTGGTGGGGCTGCCCATGGCCCAGTTGTCCTCGACGCCCTTCGGGGCGGCGGGGGCGATGCGGTCGACGGTGGTGATCCCCAGGTCCGCGGTCCCCGAGGAGGTGTTGCCGGCCCTGTCGTAGGCGCGGACCTCGTAGTAGTAGACGTTGCCGTCCTTCGGGACGGTCGTGTCGGTCCACGAGGTGGCCGTCGTGGTCGCGAGGGGCTTCGTGGGGTAGACGGCGCCCTTCAGCCGGCGGTACACGCGGTACCCGGCGAAGTCCATCTCCTTGTTCGCGGCCCAGCTGACCTTCGTGGACGTGGTCGCCGTGCTGTAGGCGACGGTGGTCCCGGCGGGGACGAGCGGCTTGACCTTGTCGACGGTCGCCGTGGTGCGCGGCGTGTACGCGAACTTGACGTTCGCTGAGCCGGTCCAGTTGACGAAGTCGACGCGGAGACTGTGCCTGCCCGGCGGGATGGTCAGGTTGACGGTCCTGGAGACCGTGGTGGAGACGTTCTTCCACACATCGACCTTGCGGACGCCGTCGACGTAGACGCGGATGCCGTCGCGGGAGGACGCGGTGAAGGCGAAGGGCCCACCGGAGCCGAAGTCACGGGTCATGGACCAGCGGACGCCGAAGTTGTTGGCGGGCATGCCCTTGTAGCCGGGGGCGCCCGTGCCCCAGTTCTGGTCGATCACGGAGTCGCAGTCCGTGCCCTTGGGGGTTCCGGTGAAGGTGGTGTTCGCGTAGAACGTCCGCGTGAAGACGGGCGATGCACAGGTCACGGCGGCGGACGCGGGGGTGGCCGCGGTGAGCAGGCTGCCCGCGGTGGCGAGTACGACGGCGCTCGCGGTGGCGACCGTCGTTCCTCTGGGTCGGTTCATGCGTTCCTTCGGTCTTGATCGTGCGGGGCAGCGTGCGACTGCCTCGGAAGATCAAGACTCGTGAGGAACCCGCTTGGTTGTAGGCCACAGGGAGAACCGGCTCAGGTACCACTGTCCTCCCGGGCGCGGGCCCCCGAAGGCCCACCTCCACAGGGTGAGGCTTCGAGCACCCAGGGCTCGCATACTCGACGTCATGAACGGAAACGGGCAGCTTTCCGACTTCCTCCAGGCCCGCAGGGCCCAACTGCGCCCCGAGGACATCGGGCTGAAGACGTACGGCGAACGGCGTCGGGTCCCCGGGCTGCGCCGGGAGGAGCTCGCGATGCTCGCCGGCATCAGTGCCCCCTACTACTCCCGGCTCGAATCGGGGCAGTCCCGCAACGCCTCGCCGGAGATCCTCGACGCCATCGCCGCCGCGCTCCGGCTGGACGAGTCGGAGCGGGCACACCTGCACGCACTGGCACGCACACCGCGCCGCAGCCGGCCGGCCGCGCAGCCTCGCGTCGAGCGCATGACAGCGGCCACGACGGCGATGCTGGAGGCGTTGGGCGACACACCCGCCCTCGCCCTCGACCGCCGCGGCTCCGTCCTCGGGTGGAACCGGACGGGCCACGCGCTGTTCGCCTGCCATCTGGACCTGGACAGCCCGGCCGATCCGGTACGGCGACCGAACATGACGAAGTCGGTGTTCCTCGACGCGCACACCCGCGAGCTCTACGCGGACTGGCCGGCCAAGGCGAGAGCGGTGGTGGGCAGCCTGCGGATGACGGCGGGCCGGTACCCCGACGATCCGGGGCTCGCCTCGCTGATCGGTGAACTGACCATGCACAGCACCGCCTTCGCCCGGCTGTGGGCGCGCCACCGCATCGTTCCGTGCGATGTGGCCGACTACGAGATGCGCCATCCGCTGGTCGGCACACTGACGGTCAACCAGCAGACGCTGCAGAGCCCCGGAGGCGAGGGCCCGCGCATCGTCGTCGCCACGGCTCCGCCGGATTCCCCCGCGCGTACGGCCCTGACGCTCCTGGCCAGGACCACGGCCCCGCCGGTCCAGAGGACGCCCGCCGTACGCGTCCCGACGAGTTCGCCCGGGGTGACCGACGGCCGGTGACATGCCGCTGATGGCGCAATGGAACCCCTGGGACGCCGGGCTGGGTCACGCTGTGGTCGTTCGGCCGCCGTCACGTCGGGAGCCCGTGGGTGTCCGGTACGGCATGCGCCGTCGGACCGCTGTTGCACAAGAGGCGAAGGGCGTCGTGAAGCACTCCGGGATCGACTTCGAGGCGGTGTTCCAGGCCTTGCCGGCCGCGGTGGCCCTCCTCACCACCGACCTGGTGTACGCGGACGTCAACGCGGCGTATCTGCGGACGGCGGGGCGCACCCGTGGCCGGATCGTCGGCCGCTACCTGTTCGACGTGTTCCCCGACAACCCCAACGATCCCGCCGCGAGCGGCGTGCGCAACCTCCAGGCGTCGCTGCTGCGGGTGGCGGCCACCGGGGAGCGCGACGCCATGGCGCTGCAGCGCTACGACGTCGAGGACCCCGACCGGCCCGGCCGGTGGGAGGAGCGGTACTGGAGCCCGGTCAACGCCCCGGTCCTCGACGCGGACGGGCGGGTGGCGCTGGTGCTGCACCGGGTGGAAGAGGTCACCGAACTGATCCGCGCCCGTGGCGGGCGGTTCGGCGGGGACCGGACCAGGGCGCTGGAGGCCGAGCTGTACACCCGCGCCCGGGAGCTGCAGGAGGTCAACGAGCGGCTGCGCCGGGCCCACGCCCGCGAACGCGAGGTCGCCCTCAGCCTGCAGTCCGCGATGCTCCCCGCGCCCGGACCGCTGGGCCGCCGCCGGGGCGCTGTGCGCTACCAGCCCGCGGTCGGGTCCCTGAACGTGTGCGGCGACTGGTACGACCTGGCCGAACTGCCCGGTGGCCGCTTCGCGGTCGCGGTGGGCGACGTCGTCGGCCACGGGCTGACCGCGGCCGGTGTCATGGGACAGCTCCGCAGTGCGCTCAGCGCGGCCGTGCGGGTGGCCGAGGGCCCCGCGACCGCCCTCGACGCACTCGGCCTCTACGCCCGCTCGGTGGAGGGCGCCGAGTCCACCACCGCTCTGCAGACGGTGATCGACTGCGAAAGCCGCACCGTCACCTACAGCAGCGCCGGTCACCCCCCGCCCGCCCTGCTGCACGCCGACGGAACCGTCGAGTTCCTCGACCGGGCCACCGACCCGCCGCTCGGCGCCCGCTTCGAGCACATTCCGAGAATCCAGGCCGAAGCGTCCTTCTCCGAGGGCGCCACCCTCGTCCTCTACACCGACGGGCTCGTCGAACGTCGCCGCGAGGACATCGACACCGGCCTCCACCGGCTCGCCGACTGCCTCAGCCGTCACCGCCGGGCCGATGCGGACACCCTCGCCGACACCCTGCTGGCAGAACTGATCCCCCCGGGCGGCAACACGGACGACACCGCCCTGGTCGTCGTCAGCCTGTGACCGTCAGCCGAGGCCACCGTTGCTCTTCAGCAGCTGCCCGTTGACCCACTGGCCCTGCGGGGAGCACAGGAAGTCCACCAGGTGCGCGGTGTCCCGCGGGGTGCCGAGGCGGCCGAGCGGCGTGGCCCCGGCGAGCCCCTCCTGCGCCTCGGGTGACATCCAACCCGTGTTCACGGGGCCGGGGTTGATGACGTTGGCCGTCACATCGAGGTGGGCGAGCTCGTGGGCGGCGGCCAGGGTGATGCGGTCCAGGGCGCCCTTGCTCGCCCCGTAGGGCAGGTTGCCGACCGTGTGGTCGCTCGTGAGGGCGACGATCCGGCCGGTGCCGGGCGTGGCGCGGAAGCGCAGCCCGTACTCGCGGATCAGCAGCCAGGTGGCGCGTGCGTTCACGGCGAAGTGCCGGTCGAAACTCTCGAGGGTGGTGTCGAGCAGCCCGGAGTCGACGGACTCGGCGTGGCACATCACGAGGGCGGTGACCGGACCCATCCGGCGTTCCGTCTCGTCGTAGATGCGAGACGGGGCGTCCGGATCGGTGAGGTCCGCCTCGATCGCCGCGGAGGCCGCCCCGTGCGCGGCGAGCTCCTCGGCGATCGCCTCGGTGGCCCCGCTCTCGGCGCCCCAGGCCATGCGGCGGTCGTACGGCGTCCAGTAGGTGAAGGCGATGTCCCAGCCCGATGCCGCCAGTTGCCGTGCGATGCCCGCGCCGATGCCGACGGTGCGGCCCACACCGGTGATCAGCGCGAGGGGGCGGGCGACGGGCCGGCTCTCGTCATTGTTCGTCACAGGGCGGAATGATCAGGGCAGATCACCCTTCCGCGCAACTGCCTTATGGACCTGGCACCTTCACCCGCTCCGTGACCCGGGCGGATCTCAGGCCAGGGAGAGGAACAGCTTCTCGAGGCGGGCGCGCATCCGCTCCCTGTCGGTGCCCGTCGGACCATCCTCGGCCAGGCACTGTTCGAGGCCCGCGGCGATGATCGCGAAGCCGGCCCGGTCCAGGGCACGGGACGCCGCGGCGAGCTGGGTGATCACGTCCTCGCAGTCCCTGCCCTCCTCGATCATCCCGATGATCCCGGCGATCTGGCCCTGGGCCCGGCGCAGCCGGTTGAGGACCGACTTCAACTCGTCAGCCGCCAACTCGAGTTCCACGCTTCGTCCTTTCTCGGTCGGCAGGCTTCTCCCACACGGAGACGTGCCGGCCGCTCTCACTCGTGAACGGCTCCCGAGCCCAGCACTCCCACCGCTCGCGCAGGCGCAGTCCGGCGAGCTGCGCCATCAGGTCGAGCTCCGCGGGCCACACGTACCGGAACGGGATCGAACGGTACTCGCCGCGGCCGCCCTCGACGCGGACGTAGTTCGAGCTCACCGCCTGTGTGGCGATGTCGTAGGAGTCGAACGCCCAGCGTGTCGGGCTCACATGGAACGGCACGACGCTCTGTCCGGCGGGCAGCTTCCTCAGTTCGGGCACCATGACCTCGATGACGAAGGTGCCCCCGGGCGCCAGGTGCGCGGCGACGTTGCGGAAGCAGTCCACCTGGGCCCGCTGTGTCGTGAGGTTCATGATCGTGTTGAAGACCAGGTACGCGACGCGGAACGTTCCGTCCACCCTCGTCGTCGCGAAGTCGCCGATCGTCACACCGATGGATTCCGCGTCGCCGCCGGGCTTCTCCCGCATGCGCGCCACCATTGCCCGCGACATGTCGATCCCGTGGACGGGAACCCCGCGCTCCGACAACGGCAGGGCGATACGCCCCGTCCCGATGCCGAGTTCGAGCGCCCGCCCACCGCTCGCGAGCCCCGCCAGGAAGCCGGCGGCGGCGTTCACGGCTTCCGGCCGGAACATCTCGTCCGAAGGGTCGTCGTACGTGGCGGCGACCTGGTCGCCGAAGTAGCCGTCCTCGTCATCCATCGCGCGACCGTACTGCGGGGGCTTCGCCCGCGCCCGCCATTTATCTCGGGCACCGAGTCCGAACGTACGATCAACAGCCCTGTCCTTAAGCTGATTTAGTCGGCAACAGCGCGGCGAACCGTCCGCCCGCCCGGTGGGGCGGGAAGAATGGCGCAGGCGCCATGGAGAGGTGAGGAAGCCCTCTCCCGCGCTCGCGACCCCGCTCAGCCGCCGCCGCGAAAGCCGGAGACGTGGCAGACGAAGGAGGACCCGTGATGGATGTTTCGGTGGATCAGCTGACCGGCACGGTCGACAGGGCCCGTACGCGGGCCCGTGCGCAACTCCTCGACGCGGGGCGGGAGCTCTTCGGCGTCTACGGCTACGCGGAGACGTCCGAGCAGGCGCTGTGCGAGGTCGCGGGGGTGCCGGAGGAGGTGCTCTGGGAGGAGTACGGATCCCGGGAGGGCGTGCTGATCGCCCTGCACAACGAGGTGACGACCAACGGGCTGCGGGCGGCGGAGAGTGCCCTGCTCTCGGAGGGCATGGACGACTGCCCGGTGGCGCAGCGGTTCCGGATCCTCTTCGACGCGTACGTGACCGCGGTGACCCGGGACCTGCGTGAGGCGCGGGTGACGTTCGTCGAGGTGCTCGGGGTGAGCACGGCGGTGGACGAGCACTGCAAGCGGTGGCGGGACCTGTGGGCCGACTTCCTGACCGGCGAGGCCGAGCGGGCGGCGGTGCGCGGCGAGGCGGAGGAGCGGGACCACCGGGTGGTGGTGATGGTGATGGTGGGCACGGTCCACGAGCTGATGGCCCACCACAGCCGCCGCCCCCGCAGGGCCCGGCCGGAAGAGGTGTCGGCGGAGCTGACGGAGCTGGGGCTGGCGATGCTGGGGATCCAGGGGGCGGGCGGGTAGCCCACAACTACCGCCGGACGGTCACGCGGATGCCTGCCGGCCGGGCCGGGCGTGCGTCAGGAGGAACTCGGTCGCCCGCGCGATGGCCTCCGCGGAGGTGGGGTGGACGGCCTCGGACTCCTCGTCCTGCTGGTCCGCGGCGGTGGCGGTGTACCACCAGGCGTCGACGTTCGGGTCGTGGTGAATGACGGCGGAGCCACCTGCGTAGCGGAGCGGGACGGACTCGCCCGCGGACCTCTTGACCACTGCGTGAGGCCACTTGAGGCGGGCTGACTGGCGCTTGATGCCCCCCCAGGCCATGCCCAGTTGGGTGTAGCTGGCCCCGTTGCGGCCTGCGACGGTGGCTGCGCTCTCGGCCAGTCGGTCGACGGAGCGCTTGGTTTCGTACAGGGCCCGCAGCAGCGCCAGTTGCACGTCGGGTGCGGCCATGAGGGCGCTGTCGAAGGGCTTGTCGGCGGTGCGGTAGGCCTGTGCGCGCGTCGAGATCCGTTCGGCCAGTGCGCGGGACGCGTCGAGCACCTTTTCGTCCATGACGAACGTGTCGTCGTCGGTGGGCTCGCTCCAGGCGGGCTCCACGAGGGTCGTGATGGTGGACCAGAAATTCTCGTCGTCCCTCTCGGGGACCGGGATCGCCACTGCGTCGTCCATGTGACAAGTTTACCTGTCGAGCCAATGGCCTGACAAGTAAAACTGTCAGAGCCTGATGCGCGCGGCGATGGGCAGGTGGTCGCTCCCCGTCGCGGGCAGCGACCGGAGCTCGGTGACCTCGGCGGACCGGGTCAGGATCTGGTCGATCCGGGCCAGGGGCAGCTTCGCGGGCCAGCTGAACGCGAAATCCGTGTCCGGCCGGCTCATTCGCGAGGTGACCGGCTCCAGACCCCGGTCGTCCAGCGTGCTGTTGAGGTCTCCGAGGAGGATCACCCGGTCCAGCGGTTCGGCGGCGAGGGCCCTGCCGAGGAGCACGGCACTCTCGTCCCGCCACCCGGAACTGAAGCCGCTGCCCAGGCCCAGCCGGACCGACGGCAGGTGTGCGACGTACACGGCGGCCCTGCCCCGCGGTGTCGCGGCGGTCGCCCGCAGCCCCCGGTCCCAGCCCTCGCCGACGGCCTTCGGCCTGATGTCCACCTGCCGTACGTCGGACAGGGGGTACTTCGACCAGAGCCCGACCGTTCCCCGGGTCGCGTGGTGCGGATAGTCCGCCCCCAGGACCGCGCGGAAGGCCGGAAGAGCGGACGGCGTCAGCTCCTCCAGGGCGATGAGGTCCGGCCGGGCCCCGAGCAGCGCGCGTGCGGTGCCGGAAGGGTCCTGGTTCACGTCGCTGACGTTGTGCTGGAGCGCCGTGAGCTCGTCGTCCCCGGGGGCGTGGCCGGAGTGCAGCAGTCCGCCGAAGAGCACACCCCACGCGACGGCCGGGAGCAGCAGTGCGGTCAGGGCGACGTACGAGCGACGCAGGAGGGCCAGGACGAGCAGGACGGGAACGGACAGGCCCAGCCAGGGCAGGAACGTTTCGAGGAGGCTGCCCGCATGGCCGGGAGCCTGGGGGACCACGGAGGGGAAGACGAGGAGGAGGGCGACCAGGACGGACAGCAGTCCGAGGACCCGGCCCCGCTTCCGACCCCAGGGTGCTCTGCTGCTCTCCGGCTTCGTCATCGCCCGCCCGGTTCCGTCGGTACCGCTCACGCCGTGGCCGTACGGCACGGCTCGCACGGTACGACGCCATGATCACCGGTCGCGGTTCCGGCGGGCTCAGGCCGAGGCCAGGGCTCCCGCGTAGGGTCCGCCCACGCCCCAGGCCTGGTGCATCGCGTCCGCGAAGGCTCCGGCCAGTCTGTGCTCGCCGGTGGGGCCGGGGTGGGTTCCGTCGTACGTGTCCGTGTGGATGTCGTAGCCCGCCGGGTGCGAGGCCAGCAGGATCGGGGACGACGGGTTGTCCAGGTCGGCGACGGCCTTCCCGAGGAGCAGGTTGAAGCGGTCGCACTCGGCGGCGAAGGGGGCGTCCGACTCCGCCCGTATGTTCGGTATCACGGGGAGCAGGACCATCCTGACGCCCGGGTTCGCCGTGCGGGCCGCGGCGATGAACTCCCTTGCGTTCAGGGCCGTCTGCTCGCTGTCCGTGTAGAAACCGAGGTCTATCAGGCCCAGCGAGACGAGCAGGACGTCGGCGCGCGTCGCCGTGACCGTGTCCGCGATGACCGGGGCCATGTGGAGCCAGCCCTCGCCCCAGCCGGCCAGGTGCCGGCGGGCGTGGGCGGGGAAGTCCGGGTCGCCGTACGCGCAGGAGTGCGGGGCGTTCGCCGCGATGTCGAACAGCTCGGTGCGCGGACCGGTGATCGCGTAGCCGCCGTCGCCGAGGGTCGCTTCGAGGTGCTGCCACATGCGGTAGCGCCAGGTGAAGTCGCCGGCACTGCCGATGGTCATCGAGTCACCGACGAAGAGAAAACGCATGGCGACATCATGGCGGATCACCGCTCCGGCCTGCGACGTGACAGTGGACACTTGTGCCATGAGATCGCTGCTGACTGTTTCCGCCGCCGCCACCCTCCTGTTCCTCACGGGTGCGGCGCCCGCTGTGGCGGACGACGGGGACGGGGCCGATCGCACCTTCACGATCGAGGACTCCCGGATCACCGAGTCCAGCGGCCTCGCGGCCAGCCGCGCCCACCCGGGCATCTACTGGACGCACAACGACAGCGAGGACGGGCCGTACGTCTACGCCGTCGACTCCCGGACCGGGAAGACCGTCGCGAGGATCACCATGCAGGGGGTGGGGGCGCCCCGCGACGTGGAGGCGATCTCGCTCGGGCCGGACGGGAACCTGTACGTCGGCGACATCGGCGACAACCTCGACGGCTCCTGGGACCACGTCTGGATCTACCGCTTCCCCGAGCCGAAGCGGCTCGCGGACGCCACCGTGCGGGCCACCCAGTTCGACGTGAAGTACGCCGACGGGGCCCGCAACGCCGAGGCGCTGATGGTCCACCCGAAGACGGGACGGGTCTACATCGCGTCGAAGAACGAGGACGGCGGCGGGCTCTACGAGGGGCCCGCGAAGCTGTCGACCGGCGGGGCCAACGTGTTCCGGCGGGTCGGCGAGGTGCCGTGGGTGACGGACGGGGCGTTCTCGCCGGACGGGCAGGAACTGGTCCTGCGCTCGTACTTCAGCACCAGGGCGTACGCCTTCGAGGGGGGCAGGCTCGGCGAGGACCACGCGGTGAGCGTCCCGCTCCAGGGGCAGTCCGAGTCGGTGACGTACACGGCGGACGGTTCGGCGATGATGTTCGGCTCCGAGGGGGAGCGGAGCGACGTCGTGCGGGTCGACGTCGAGGACGGCGGGAGCGGCGGGGGCGGCAGCAAGGCGCCCTCCCGGGAGGGCGGCTCCGGTGCGGGAGGCGGCGGGACCGACGGGACCGACGGGACCGGGAAGGGCACCGTGACCGGGGGAGCCGTGGTGCTCGCGGTCATCGCGCTGGCCGTGTTCGGCTTCCGGCGGCGGCGCGGATAGGGGCCGTCCCTTCAGTACTCCGGCGTGAGCGGGCGGAGCTCGTAGTGCAGTGTCCGGTCCCTCTTCAGCCGGTGGGCGAGGGGGACGAACACACCGTGCAGTGCCGGGTACTTGCGGGAGAGGGTCCGGGCGGCGTGGGTGTTCTCCTTCGACCCCTGGGCGAGGAGGCGCGCCGAGGCGCTGATCGTCGGTCCCGTCGGCGCTCCCCGCACCGTGCACGGGGCGATCTCCACCACGGGGTGGTTGCGCATCCGGTCGACCTTCCACGCCGAGGAGAACGTACGGACATAGGCGTGGTCGCCCTCGACGGCGATGCTGACGGGTGTGCGGGCGAGCGATCCGTCAGGCCGGCGGCTGCTCAGCAGGACGGTGTACTGCTTCACGAAGGGCTCCAGCTCGTGGATCGTGTCCATATGTTCCATGGTCCACGGATCGGGCGCCGTGTCATCCGCGTGCGCGCTGCTCCACGAGGACTTCGAAGCCGTCGATGAGGCGGCCGAGACCGAACGCGAAGTGATCGAAGTCGGCCCCGAACGCGTCCTCGGACAGCGCGGCCATGTACGGGTACTCGCCGCTGAGCATGGCCCGCTCCAGGTAGGGGCGCTGGCCCTCCCAGAACGCGGCGTCGCTCAGGCCGGTCTGCTGGGCCGCCTCCTTCGCGTGGTTCTCCGTCCGGGCGAGGCCCTCGACGAAGCTGTTGACCGTGATGATCACGCCGATCAGCTCGGGGTCCCGCAGGCCCATGCCCCTGAGTCCGGTCAGGGCGAGCTCCAGGCCGCGCAGGGCGCTGGGGCCCAGGACCGTGCGCGCCTGGTTGATCTTGAGGAGCCAGGGGTGCGCGCGGAGATTCTCCCGGTAGGTGCGGGCCATCGCGTCGACGGCCACCCGCCAGTCGGACGGCACCTGTGAGGCGTCCGCCGAGAGGGGTTCGCCGAGGACCCGGTCGAGCATGAGGTCGAGCAGTTCGGCCTTGCCCGGGACGTACCGGTAGAGCGACATCGTGCCGGTGCCGAGTTCGGAGGAGAGCCGGCGCATCGAGAGGGCCGCGAGGCCTTCCGTGTCGGCGACCTCGACGGCGGCGGCGACGATCCGGTCGAGCGAGAGGCCCGGCTTGGGGCCGCGGCTGGGGCGTTCGCCGGTGCCCCACAGGAGCTCGAGGCTGCGTCCGATGTCGCCGCTTCCGGTGGTCGTGCCGTCCGCCGCCGCTGTCGGTCCGCTCTTCGTCATGGGCTCAGGGTAATCCCCTGGACAAGAACTGGGTACGGTGTACTCTCATTTGGGTACGCCGTACTCAGTTCTTCGTGGTGAGGGGAGTGAGCCATGTCCGCGTCCGGATATGCCGTGCTGGCCGAAGGGGTCGTGAAGCGCTACGGGGCGAAGAAGGGGGTGGCGGAGAAACGGGCGCTCGACGGATTCGACCTGGCCGTCCGCCCGGGCACCGTCCACGGTCTGCTCGGGCCGAACGGGGCCGGCAAGACCACCGCCGTCAGGGTGCTCGCCACCCTCCTGCGGTTCGACGGGGGCCGGGCCGAGGTCGCGGGCCTGGACGTGGCGCGCGAGCCCCGGCGCGTACGGAGCAGGATCGGGCTCACCGGGCAGTACGCCGCCGTTGACGAGGTGCTCACGGGCCGGCAGAACCTGGAGATGTTCGGCCGCCTCTTCCACCTGGGCGGGACCGGTGCGCGGCAGCGGGCCGGCGAACTCCTGGAGCGGTTCGACCTCGTGGACGCCGCCGACCAGGGCGTCAAGGCCTACAGCGGCGGCATGCGGCGGCGGCTCGACCTGGCGGCCTCGATGATCCTCGCGCCCACGGTGCTGTTCCTGGACGAGCCGACGACCGGCCTCGACCCGCGCAGCCGGGGCGAGGTGTGGGACGGGGTACGGTCGCTGGTCGCCGGCGGTACGACGGTCCTGCTGACCACGCAGTACCTGGACGAGGCCGACAAGCTCGCCTCGCACATCACCGTCATCGACCGGGGCCGGTCCATCGCCGACGACAGCCCGGACGGGCTGAAGAACCGGGTCGGCGGCGACCGGATCGAAGTCGTCGCCGCCGAGGCGGCCGACCTCCCGGCCGTGGTCAAGGCCGTGGACCGGGTCGCGGGCGGCGGGCAGGTCGTGACCGACGAGGCGGACCGCAGGGTGCACGCCCAGGTCGCGGACCGGGTGGCCGCGCTGACCGAAGTGGCACGCACCCTCCAGGACGAGGGGATCGCGGTCGAGGACATCGGGCTGCGCAGGCCCAGCCTGGACGACGTGTTCCTGCGCCTGACGGGACACGGGGCAGCGGCGGACACCGGGCCGGGCACCGGCAACGACACGAAGATGGAGGTCGCGGCATGACCGCGCTCGAACTGCCCGCCCGCACCGGCCCCGACCGGAGCCGGGCCCTCTGGGCGCTCGCCGACACCTGGAACGTCACGAGGCGCAGCCTCACCCACTACCAGCGCCAGCCCGTCGCCATCATCTGGCAGCTCGGCTTCCCCATCGTGTCCGTCCTGCTGTACGGGTACGTCTTCGGCAGCGCGATGAAGGTGCCGGGCGGCGGCGACTACCGGGAGTTCCTGATGCCCGGCATGTTCGCCACGACCATGACCATGGGCTTCATGAACACCGCGATGGCTGTGGTGACCGACGCCGGCAAGGGTGTCATCGACCGCTTCCGCTCGATGCCGATGGCCCCGTCCGCGGTCTCCGCCGGACGCGGGGTCGCCGACCTGGTGGTGGCCTGTGCCGAGTTGACGATCCTGGCCCTCACCGCACTGGCGATCGGCTGGCGCGCGGGCGGCAGCCCGCTGGAGGCCGTGGAGGCGTTCGGACTGCTCCTGCTGCTGCGCTTCAGCCTGATCTGGGTGGGCGTCTGGCTGGGCCTGCTCGTCCCGAACGCGGAGTCGGCGGGCGGCCTGTACGCCATCGCCTTCCCCGTCACGATGATCTCCAGTGCCCTGGTCGCCCCCTCGCTGATGCCCGGCTGGCTGGGCACGGTCGCCGCGTGGAACCCGGTGTCCTCGACGGTGACCGCGTCCCGGGAACTGTTCGGCAACCCGGTGGCGAGCGGCGGCACATGGGTCGAGGAGCACGCGCTGCTGATGGCGCTGGTGTGGCCCCTGGTGATCACGCTGGTGTTCCTGCCGCTGGCGGTACGCAGGTTCCAGCGGCTCAGCCGCTGACCGGCCGGTACGGGGCCCGCGTAGGGTCTTTCGTCTGGGTCAAGGCCCCGCGGGCCCGGCATGACCCAGACGCGAGGCCCTAAGGTCGGGCCCCATGCCGGACAACGGGCCCCAAGCCTTCTCCACCAGCCGCCTCGACGCGCTGCCGCTCGATGTCGCGCACGCCGACGAGATGGCCGCCGTCCTCGCCGACCCCTCCCTGTACGCGTACACGGGAGGCGCCCCGGAGGACACGGACACCCTGCGCGCCCGCTACGCCCGCCAGAGCGCCGGCTCCCCGGACCCCGCCGAGCTGTGGTGGAACTGGGTGCTCCGGGTGCGTACCGACGGGTGCCTGGCCGGCTACGTACAGGCGACCGTGCGCGGTTCGCGGGCCGAGATCGCCTGGGTGCTCGGGGGCGCGTGGCAGGGCCGGGGGTACGCGAAGGAGGCGGCGGCCGGACTCGTCGAGCACCTGCGGGACGGAGGCCGGGTCCGCACCGTCCTCGCGCACATCCACCCCGCCCACGCGGCATCGGCCGCCGTGGCCACCGCGGCCGGGCTCGCCCCGACCGAGGTGTGGGAGGACGGCGAGGTGCGGTGGCGCAGGGACCTCTCGGGCGGCGCTGCCGGGCAGGCCGAACAGCCGGAGTGAGCTCTCCGGGTCGGTGCGTCCGGCCTGCTCCGGTGCCATGCTGGAGAAGAGGTACGGAGGTCACGATGGGCTTCTACACGGAGCAGGTCGTGCCGAGGATCGTCAACGTCGCGTGCGGCGCCAGGACGGCCGCACCGCTGCGCCAACGGGTCTGCGAGGGCCTGAGCGGCACCGTCGTCGAGATCGGCTTCGGCTCGGGCCACAACGTTCCCTTCTACCCCGAGGCCGTCGCCGGTGTGGACGCGGTCGAGCCCTCCTCGGTCGCGTGGGAACTCGCCGGCAAACGCATCAAGGCGTCGGGCGTCCCGGTGCGGCGCGCAGGTCTGGACGGCCAGTCGTTGCCGTTCGAGGACGACAGTTTCGATGCCGCCCTGTCCACGTGGACGCTGTGCACCATCCCCGACCCCGCTGCCGCCCTGCGCGAGGTGCGGCGCGTCCTCGAACCCGGCGGGGCACTGCACTTCGTGGAGCACGGGCTGGCCCCGGAGACGGACGGCAACGTCCGCCGCTGGCAGCGTCGCCTCGATCCGCTGGAGCAACGGGTGTTCGGCGGGTGCCACCTCACCCGGCCGATCGTCGACATGCTGAGGGCCGCCGGATTCAAGGTGATGGACCTCGACGTCTTCTACGAGAAGGGCGCCCCGAAGGTGATGGGCGCCGATTCGCTGGGCGTCGCGCTGTCCCCCTGACGCCGGTCACCCCGCGGAGTAGGGTGTCCGGCCATGACCGAACCCACCTTCCTGACGACCACCCGAGCGTCGTACGACGCCTTCGCCGACGAATACGCCGCACACTTCCAGGACGAGCTCGCCGCCAAGCCCATCGACCGGGCCGTACTGGCGGGCTTCGCCGAACTCGTCACTGGCGAGGGCGGTGGGCCCGTGGCCGACGTGGGCTGCGGAACCGGACGGGTGACGAAGCATCTGCACGCTCTGGGCGTCGACGTGTTCGGCGTCGACCTGTCTCCGGGGATGCTCGCGGAGGCGCGGCGGCACTACCCGGATCTGCGGTTCGAGGAAGGGTCGATGCTCGGCCTCGACCTGCCGGACGGCGGGCTGGGCGGGCTGCTTGCCTGGTACTCGACGATCCACGTACCGGACGAGCAACTGCCGCAGGTCTTCGCCGAGTTCCACCGGGTCCTCGCCCCGGGCGGTCATCTCCTGCTGGGGTTCCAGGCCGGTGAGGAGGTGGTGCGCCGGACGGACGCGTGGGGGCGCGACATCGAACTCGACTTCATCCGCCGCCAACCCGAGTGGATGGCCGGGCTGTTGGTCGCGGCGGGCCTGACGATGAAGGCCCGGACGGTGCGGGAGATCGACGAGGAGAGCGCCTTCCCCGAGCCGACCCCGCAGGCCTTCCTGCTGGCACGCAAGCCCAGGTCATGACAGGAACCAGGTACGTGTAGGTGTCACGCGCGGGGCCGGCCTGCCGCCACCAGCTCCGCCACGTCGAGCGTCACCTTGGCGCCGATGGAGTCGGGGAGTGCGGCCGCCCGGCCAGGTGCGTACACCTCGTGGCTGTTGTACTCGCCACCGGTCGGCTCCGTCAGGACGTGCACCCGGCTGTGCTTGCGGTCGACGATCACATGGACCGGGATATCGGCCTCGGCGTACACGGCGACCTTGTCGCGCAGGTCGTTCTTGTAGTTGCTGGAGGTCACCTCCAGCACGAGGCGGAAGACGGCCGGGTCGTAGCAGTTGTTCTCGATCAGGTGCTCGTCGTCATCGGCATCGACGACGGCCAGGTCGGGAATGGCGTAGTCCTCGGGCCCGCCGGGCAGCCCGGGCCTCCTGGAACGGCTGGTGTCGAGACCATCATCGTAGGGCGGGCCACCCCACTTCGTCCTGTAAGCGGTGCGCCACCCGGCCGAGCGAAGCAGGAACGGCCCCGCACTCGTGAGGGGTGCAGGGCCGTTCCGTACACGTAATTGCTACAGCTTCTCGATCACGTAGTCGATGCAGGCCGTCAGTGCCTGGACGTCCGCCGGGTCGATCGCCGGGAACATCGCCACGCGCAGCTGGTTGCGGCCCAGCTTGCGGTACGGCTCCGTGTCGACGATCCCGTTGGCGCGCAGCACCTTGGCGACCGCGGACGCGTCGATCTCGTCCGCGAAGTCGATCGTGCCGATGACCTGCGAGCGCTTCGCGGGGTCGGTGACGAACGGGGTCGCGTACTTGGACTCCTCGGCCCAGCCGTACAGGTTCTGGGAGGAGGCGGCCGTGCGGCCGGTGGTGAAGTCCAGGCCGCCTTGGGTGTTCATCCACTTCAGCTGCTCGTTCAGCAGGAAGAGGGTGGCGAGCGCCGGGGTGTTGTACGTCTGGTTCTTCAGCGAGTTGTCGATCGCCGTGGGCAGCGAGAAGAACTCCGGGATGTGCCGGCCGGAGGCGTGGATCCGGGCGGCGCGGTCCAGGGCCGCCGGGGAGAACACGCCGATCCACAGGCCGCCGTCGGAGGCGAAGGACTTCTGCGGGGCGAAGTAGTAGACGTCCGTCTCGGTGATGTCGACCGGCAGGCCGCCCGCACCGGAGGTGGCGTCCACCAGGACGAGTGAACCCTCGTCGGCGCCCGCGACCCGCTTGACCGGTGCCGCGACACCGGTGGAGGTCTCGTTGTGCGTGAAGGCGTAGACGTCGACGCCCGCCTCGGCCTTCGGGTCCGGGTGGGTGCCCGGGTCGGAGGCGATGACGGTGGGGTCGGCCAGCCACGGGGCGAGCTTGGCCGCCTTCGCGAACTTCGACGAGAACTCGCCGAAGTTCAGGTGCTGGGACTTGTCCTCGATGAGCCCGTGCGTCGCCACGTCCCAGAAGGCGGTGGAGCCGCCGTTGCCCAGGATGACCTCGTACCCCTCGGGGAGGGAGAAGAGGCTGCGGACGCCGTCACGTACCTCGCCGACCAGGTTCTTGACCGGGGCCTGGCGATGGGACGTACCGAGCAGGGAGGTGCCGGTGGCGGCCAGCGCGTCGACCGCCTCCGTCCGCACCTTGGAGGGTCCGGCGCCGAAACGTCCGTCGGCGGGCTTGATGTCAGCGGGAATCTGGATATCGGCCACGGTCCGGAGCGTAGTCCCTCGGGGACGCGGCCAGGGACCGTGTCCGTCGGATGAGACGCACGCTCCGTCCCGTGGACGGCCGATGCGGCGGGGAAGGATCAGCCCAGGTCGACCGGGAGCTCGTACAGGTCGTTCTGGGTCACGATCGGCTTGTTGCGGAGCTCCGAGGCCGGAACCGCGAGGTCCAGGTCGGGGAAACGCTCGTACAGCGCGGGGAGTGCCACCCCGGCCTCCAGCCGGGACAGTGCCGCACCCGGGCAGACGTGCGGGCCGTGGCCGAACGCGATGTGGCGGTTCGGGGAGCGGGTGGCGTCGAAGTCGCCCGCGGTCGGCCCGTACTGCTTCTCGTCCCGGCCCAGCGCGCCGAAGGAGACGATCAGCGCCTCACCCTTGGGCAGCACCTTGTCGCCGACCTGGACGTCCTCCGTGGCGAACCGGATCAGGACGTGCGAGGTGGGAGTGTTCCAGCGCAGGGTCTCCTCGATCACGTTCTCCCACGGGATCTCCCCGCTCAGCACCCGCTTGCGCTGCTCGGGGTGCGTCTGGAGCGCCTCGACGACGTTGACGACCAGGCTGATGGTCGTCTCATGGCCGGCCGCGATGATCAGCTGGAGGGTGTTGACGATCTCCTCGTTGGTGAGGTGGTCGCCCTCCTCGGAGGCCGCGATCAGCGCGCTCGTCAGGTCGTCGCCCGGGTTCGCCCGCTTGTCGTCGACGATCTTCGTGAACAGGGTGCCGAGGTCCGCCATCATCTGCGGGACCTCCTCCGGCGGCGTCTGCGTCGAGAAGAACTTCTCGAACAGCTCCTTGAGCCGGGGGTGGTCGGCCGCGTCCACGCCCATCAGCTCGCTGATGACGTTCATCGGCAGGGGGTAGGCGAACTCCGCCTTCAGGTCGACGGGCTCGCCCTTCGGCAGGGCGGCCAGCCGGTCCAGGCTCGCGTTCGTCAGCGCCTCGATGCCCGCCCGCAGCCGCTCCACCCGCTTCACGGTCAGCGCCTGCGCGACGAGGGCACGCAGCCTGCGGTGCTCGGGGCCGTCCACCGTGAGCATCGAGCGGCCCGGGTTGGCGAGACCGATCAGCGGCCAGTCCATCGGTATCTCGCCGCGCTGCCACGCGTTCCAGACGTTGATGTCCTTGACCACACGGCTGTCGGTGAGCAGCTGGCGCGCCTCGGCGTGATGCGTCACCGCGTAGCAGTGCACCCCGCCGGGCAGCTCCACCTCGGCCAGCGGTCCGGCGGCGCGCAGCGCCGAGCTCTCCGAATCGAGGTCGGCGACAAAGGGATCGAGGACGATCCGGGTCATTTCTGGCCTCCAAGGGCGGGGGTGGGCGTGAACTGCACCGGCAGGTCCGTCAGCCCACGCAGCCACGGGGACGGGCGCCGGGTGAGCCGGTCCGCGGGGACGGCGAGGTCCACGTCCGGAAGCCGGTCCAGGAGCACCTCGATCCCCGTACGGGCGACGACCTCGGCCGTCTCCTGCGCGGGGAAGGGGCAGCGGTGCTCCCCGTGCCCGAAGGAGAGGAAGGCGTTGTTGCCGCCGGTGAGCGTGGAGCCGTCGGTGCGCACCTGCGGGTCGCCGTTCGCGGCGGCGATGCCGAGGAGCAGCAGGTCACCGGAGCGGATGTGACGTCCGCCGAGGTGGGTGTCGCGGGAGGCCCAGCGGCCCGCCACGTTCTGGGTGGGGGTGTCCTCCCAGAGCACCTCGTTCATGGCCTCGGCGACGCTGTGCCGGCCGCCGGACAGCGAAGCGGCGAAGCGGTCGTCGGTCAGCATCAGCCGCAGCGAGTTGCCCATCCAGTCGGCGGTCGGCTGGTGGCCCGCCGCCATCATGACCATGAGGTCCTGGGCGACCTCCTCGTCGGTGAAACCGCCGGGGTCGTTCAGCATCCTGGTCGCGACGTCGTCGCCGGGCTCGGCGTGCTTGTCGGCCAGGAGCTGGAACATGGACGTGGCGAGGAGCTGCTGTCCGGCGAGGGCCCGCTCACGGCCGTCGATCATGTCGTTGAGCGCGCCGACGAGGGCTGCGCCGACCTCGTTGCTGAAGCCGTAGAGCTTCGCGAGGATCAGGGCGGGCAGCAGCGTGGCGTACTCGGCGATGATGTCGGTCCGGCCGGTGGAGCAGAACCGGTCGATGAGGCCGTCGGCGAACTCCTCCGCGTACCGCTTCAGCGCGAACGGGTCGACGCCCTCCAGCGCGTTGCTGATCATCGCGGCCCGGACGCTGTGCCGTTCGCCGACCGTGTAGAGGATCGAGGGCTGCTTGCGGCCGATCATCGGGAGCAGCGGCCAGGTGTCGGGGATGCTGTCCCACTGGTTCCACAGGTCGGAGTCCCGGCTGAAGAGCACCGGGTCGTTGGTGACCTGGTGCAGCTCGCGGTAGCCGAGGATCAGCCAGGCGGGGACGTCGCCGTCGAGCACGACCGGCGCCACGGCACCGTGGTCGCGCCGCATGTCCCGGTAGAGCTGCACGGGATCGGTCTGGAACCGCTCTCCGGACAGCGGGACGGAACCGTGGGACACGGGGCACTGGGTCACAGCGTGGGCTCCGGGGTCTTTGCGGCCGCCGCCGAGGCCGTGCTTCCTGCCAGGGCCGCCTCGGCGGTCCGGGATCGGGCGACGGAGAGTGCGTGGAGGTGCTCGACGAGCGTGATCAGGACGTACTTGCTGGAGGACCGGTCCCGGGCGTCGCACTCGACGAGCGGAACGTCGGGGGAGAGGTCCAGCGCCTCGCGGATCTGCTGCTCGGTGTGGAGCGGGCCGCCGAAGTCGTTGCACGCGACGATGAACGGCGTGCCGTGGTGCTCCAGCCGGTCGATCGCGTACCAGGAGTCGGCGAGCCGCCGGGTGTCGACGAGAACGACGGCACCGAGGGTCCCGGAGAAGAGGCGGTCCCACAGGAACCAGAATCGTTCCTGTCCGGGTGCGCCGAAGAGATAGAGGACCGAGCGCGCGTCGAGCGTGATCCGGCCGAAGTCGAAGGCGACCGTGGTGGACGTCTTGGACTGCACACCGTCGAGGTGGTCGACGGCCTCGCCCGCGCGGGTCATGGTCTCTTCGGTGTTGAGCGGGCGGATCTCGCTCACGGAACGGACCATGGTGGTCTTGCCGACCCCGAAGCCGCCCACAACGACGATCTTCAGTCCGTTGTCGGCTGTCGCCTGCAGGGCGGCACGGTCAGAGGTTGCGGAGTCCAACGAGCACCTGTTCCAGGGTGTCGGTGTCGGGGAGCCGGTCCTCGACACGGGCAGTACGGGGATGGCGGGCGCTGATCCGGCCGGTGTCGAGCAGGTCGCAGAGCATGATGCGGACGATGCTGACGGGCAGATTCAGGGTGGCCGAGACTTCGACGACCGCGGTGGGGCGCCGGCACATCCGCAGGATCGCGACGTGCTCCGACTGCATACCGGGGGTCGGGTCGCACTCGGCGACCACGAGCGTCACGAGGTCGAACGCGGCCGAGTCGGACCGGCTGCGGCCACCGGTGAGGGTGTACAGCCGGTCCGGGTCGTCGTCGCGTCCGGGGCGGGGGCGCGGCGCCGACGTCATACGTCCGCGGTTTCCGCGGCTTTGGCCGCTGCGTCGTCCACTTCTACGGGAGTGCGGGGCGGGGCGACGAGGTACTCGCCGAGCTGCTCGACGAGTTCGCTCATGTTGTGGCCGACGAGGCCGACGTCGGAGTCCTCGGCGGCCACGACCGCGAGATGGGCGCCGGCGCCCGCCTCGACGATGAACAGCACACCGCCGTAGAACTCGGCCATCGCGGACCGTACGCCACCCGTGCCGTCACCGAACTCGATGGACGCTCCGTGCGACAGGCTCTGGATACCGGCGGAGATCGCGGCCAGCTGGTCGGCCTGGTCGACGGAGAGCTCGGGGGTGCGGCAAAGCTTGAGGCCGTCCCGGGACAGGACGAGGGCGTGCCGGGCGCCGGGCGTGCGGTCGAGCAGCCCCTCCAGCAGCCAGTTGAGCTTCTCGTCGGTGGTCGCGGTCATCGGGTGTTGCCTTCCGGGTGCGGGGAGTTGGCTCGTACCGCCTGGCTGAAGGTGCTGAAGCGTGCTGCCTGGACCTTCGCGTCGGTGGTACGGGGCCTGGGGGAATCGGCTCCGCCGGGGGTGGCGTTGCCGGTACGGGATTCGGCGGCGGCCAGGGTGCGGCCACGGCGGCGCTTGGGCAGGCCGCTGTCGCCGAACTGGGGCACTGCACCGGTGGATTCGGAATCGGAATCCGTCGAGGACCCGGGTACGGGCTCGGGGGAGCCCTGGTCCTGCGTGTCCGCCGCGGGGGCGGCGGACGGTGTCGCCGCCGTCGCGTGGTCGGGCTCCGGCTCGGGGCGGGCGGCGGGCACGGGGGCCGGCAAGGGAGTACGGGAGATGAGCTCCTGCGGCAGCATCATCAGCGCGCCCGTGCCGCCGCGCGCGGACGGCCGGAAGGAGACGGTGAGGCCGTGCTTGCGGGCCAGCCGGCCGACGACGGCGAGGCCGAGCCGGGTGCCGGACAGGGCCGTGAGGTCCTGGTTCTCGGCGGACACGGCACGCTCCGCACGGCGCAGCTGCACATCGCTCATCACCAGACCGCTGTCCTCGACGGTGACGACGATGCCGGCCGGTACCTCCTCCACGTACACGTGCACCTCGGCCGTGGGCGGCGAGAAGTTGGTGGCGTTGTCGAGGAGTTCCGCGAGCGCGTGCATGACACCCTCGGCGGCGTGACCGGCGATCGCGACGTCACTCGTGGAGTGCAGGCGGATGCGCTGGTAGCTGCCGATACGGCCCATCGCGCCGCGCAGGATCGACTCCATGACGATCGGCTTCGCCCAGCGGCGCCCGGAACGCGCGCCGGTGAGCACGGCGATGGAGTCCGCGAGACGGCCTGCCTGGGCGGTGCGGTGGTCCAGGTGCAGCAGATCGCCCAGGACGTCCTCGGCGGTGTGGCGGTGCTCCATCTCGCGCAGGTCGGCCAGCATGCTCGTGGCCAGGGCCTGCATCCGGCCGGCGGCGTTGGCGCACGCGGCGACCGCGGCCGCGCGTTCGGTCTCACTGCGCCGGGCACGGGCGGTGAGCCGCTCGGCCTCGGCGCCGAGGCGGGCGCTCTGCTCGGAGGCATCGGCGGTGACCCGGGCGACCCTGTCGTGCGCCTCACTGGTGACGCGGGCGGTCTCGGCGGCGGCCGCGGCTCTGATGCGGGCGGTCTCCGCGGTGTAGCGCTGGGCCTCCGAGGCGGAGGTCGAGACGAGGCGGGAGGTCTCGGCGGTGAAGCGTTCGGCGTCGGAGGCCCGCAGGGCGCGCAGGTTGCGCGCGGCGGCGAGCGCGCGGACCGTGACGGTCGCCGCGGCGCACAGCAGCACGGCAGCTGCGCTCGCCCCCCAGATGACCGGGGTCCGTACCGAGGTGGGCGAGGCGGCGGCCGCCCACAGGCACAGGGAACCGGTGACGGCTGCCGAGATCAGCAGGGCGAGTGCGGTTGGCCGGAGTGAAGGGCGCAATCGGAGTCCTCGGGGCGGACGGTTCGGGGCGGGGGCAGGGACAATACGGACGCTTCGGTGCGGCTGTGTTGAAAGAACCACAACTGGAGCTGATTGTTCCTGATCAAGTCACGGCAACTATAGGAGAATTGACGAGTTGTTTGGGGATTCCTTGTGGTCACTTCTGTTTGAAATCTGGTTCGGAAGGTGCCTCGTCCGGGCGTTCCGGGCCTCGCTCGCCGGATGAAACGGCGTGGCGGGTGGGGAAGTGGTGACGAATGTGGCGGTATGTCCCCTGTGGGGAGCTTGATTTGTCACGATCGTCGCTCACAGGCGAACGGGCAGCTAGTGTGAGCGCTCCGGTGCAGCCGACCTCCCAGGTCGGGCGCACTGCCGTATGACACACCGAGCGCCTTGAGGGGGAGGCGCCGCGTGGGCCCCGACGGAGGACGCAGGCAACCGTGGACGCGCAAGGCCGTGGGCGGGACGAGGGCATCGACCCCGCAGACCAGTGGGTACTCAACCCGGACACCGGTGATTACGAACTGCGACTGACCCCCTCCACAGGGCGATCAGCCGCACCGGCTTCCTCCAGAAGCAGGAGATCCGGAAGCGGCACATCCGGAGGCTCCGCATCCGCGCCCTCCCCGCGCCGCCGTTCCGGCCCGGCGGCACCGCCGGACGAGGAGCGGACCTCCGTGCCCGGACAGCGCGGCGGACGCAGGTCCGGCCGCGGGGACCGGGACGACGCACGGCAGCCGGGCGGTCGCGCCGCGGGCCGGGCGGCCGGGCCGTCGACGGGGCGCCGCAGGCCGAAGCCGAAGAAGACCGCCAAGAAGAAGGCACTGGTCTGGACGGGCGGCGTGCTGGCGTTCCTGCTGGTCGGCGTCGGTACCGCGGGCTACCTCGTGTACCAGCACTTCAACGGCAACATCACCTCCGTCTCCAGCGACGGTGCCGGCACCGGCGGCTTCAGTAAGGACCGCCCGATCAACATCCTGGTGATCGGGACCGACAAGCGGACCGGCAAGGGCAACGAGGGCTACGGGGACAAGGGCAGCGTCGGCCACGCCGACACCACGATCCTCTTCCACGTCTCCAAGGACCGTACGAACGCGACCGCGCTGAGCATTCCGCGCGACCTGATAACGGACATCCCGGACTGCCCGACGGACCAGAGCGACGGCACGACCAAGGACATCGCAGGAACCCCGGGCAAACGGTTCAACGAGAGCCTCGGGCAGTCCGGGCGTACGCCCAGCTGCACCATGCGCACCATCACGGAGATCACCGGGATGAAGGTCGACCACTTCATGGTGGCCGACTTCAACGCGGTCAAGACCATGACCGCGGCCGTGGACGGGGTGGACGTCTGCCTCGCCAAGGACATCGACGACCCGGACTCCCACCTCAAGCTCGACAAGGGCGAGCACACCCTCGACGGTGAGCAGGCCCTGGCCTTCCTGCGGACCCGGCACTCGGTCGGATTCGGCGGCGACCTGAGCCGGATCGAGATCCAGCAGCAGTTCCTGGGCTCGCTGATGCGGAAGCTGAAGTCCAACGAGACCCTGACGAGCCCCACGAAGATGTGGAGCCTCGCGGAGGCGGGCACCAAGGCGCTGACCGTCGACGACAAGATCAGTGACATCAACCAGCTCCGCAAACTGGGCATGGAACTGGCCTCGGTCGACCCGAAGAACATCACCTTCACCACGGTGCCGGTGATAGACAACCCGACCGAGAAGGTGAAGGCCACGGTCGTCCTGGACGAGACCAAGGCCCCGCAGGTGTTCTCGATGATGCGCGAGGACGTCTCCTTCACCGCGGTGGAGAAGCAGGAGAAGGCCGCGGCCAAGGCCAAGGACGCCGCCAAGCTCAAGGGCGAGATGGCCGACCCGGCGGACGTCCGGGTCGACGTCTTCAACGGCGGAGCCCCGGCAGGGTCCGCGCAGGAAGCGCTGGACTGGCTGCAGAACGAGGAGGGCGTACTCAAGTCCGCCAACCAGGCCAACGCACCCGAGAAGGTGGCGAAGACCCAGTTGGTCTACGCCCCCAACCAGGCGGACCAGGCGCGCCGGCTGGCCGACCTCATGGGCCTGTCGGCCTCGGCCCTGAAGCCGACGACGAGGGACGCGGGCGCGATGGACCCGATGGTGCTGACGCTGGGCCCGGACTTCAAGGAAGCGGGCACCCCGCTCGCGGCCCCGCAGAAGGCCCCGGAGGACATCCAGCAGGTCCAGGCGGACAAGGCGGTCTGCGCCAAGTAACCCCACGGCGGCCCGATCCCGCGCACCCCAGCCCGTCCGGCGTTCGAGGACGGAGCCGGTGCTCCGGACCGGGCCGCCCGTGCAGGGGCCCGCCCGCACCTGACTTGCCGGCACCGCACCCGCGCTACGCGCGCACCCGCACCCGGTCCACCGCCCGGATCACCGCCGCGGCCAGCCGCCCGTTCTCCGGCGCGGGCCCGCCCGGCAGCGCGAACCGGCGTCGCGTGTAGCCGTAGGCCACACCGTGGACCGGGTCGGCGAACGCCTGCGACCCCGCGGCACCCGCGTGCCCGAACGCCCCCTCGCCCAGGAACGGGTAAGGCACCTGCGACGCCTCGAAGCCGACCGTGAAGGGGTTCGGCTCTCCGGTCACCACGTCGTCGCCCGTCCACCGCACCCGGCCGACCTCGGCCAGCACGTCCGGCTTGAGCAGGGGTGCCCGGCCGTCCACCTCCGAGATCGCCGCCGCGTACATCCCGGCCAGCCCGCGCGCCGATGCCACCCCGCCGGCCGAGGCCTGGCCGAGGGCGCGCACGGCACGGGTGTTGGCGAATTCGACGAGGTCGAGGGGCGGGTCCGACGTCCAGCCGAACGCGAGCGACATCAGGCCCTCCGGGTCCACGGGGTTCGCCTCGGCCTCCGCGGCCTGCTCGGGCGTGGGCACGCCGGGCCGGATGGCCACGTACCGCGGTTCGAGCGCCTCGGGCAGCCCCAGGTGGAAGTCCAGACCGTACGGGGCGCGTACCCGCTCCTCGAACAGCTCCTGGATCGACCGCCCGGTGGCCCTGCGCACGACCTCACCGGTGAGGGCGCCGATCACCAGCGCGTGGTAGCCGTACGCCGTTCCCGGTTCCCAGAACGGCCGCTGGCCCGCCAGCCGCTCGGCGAGTATCCGGTCGTCGGCCAGCTCCGCGACGCCGAGTCCGCCGTCCGCCCAGACCACGCCGGAGCGGTGCGAGACCAGCTCGTGCAGGGTCAGCCCGCCCTTGCCCTCGGCGGCGAACTCCGGCCAGTACGACGCGACCGTCCGGTCCAGGTCCAGGACGCCGTCCTGGACGAGCAGGGCGAGGACGAGGTGCGCGGCGCCCTTGGTGGAGGAGTACACCGCGGGCAGTGAATCCCCGGCGATCCCCTCCCCGGCCCACAGGTCCACCACCCGGCGGCCGTGGTGTTGGACGGCGAGCTGGCCGCCCGGCTCGGTGTGGTCCTCGGCGAGTACGGCGGCGAACTCCTCCCGTACGTCCTCGAAGCCGGCCGCGACCGTGCCGTGCACGGTGATGGTCCTGTCCTCGTCCGACATGGCGTGCCCCCGGAGTGATCGGTTCGGTTGGACTGTCCTCAGCTGCCAACTTCCCGACCCCGGCGCTTCATTCCCCGCGGTCGACGATCTCCCTTGCGAGCGCGACCAGTTGGGGCAGGGCAGGGTGGCCGGGCCCGTCCCGCCGGGCCAGCAGGACGGGCAGTGGCGGGGCGTCGTCGAGCGGCCGGTACGCGACCCCGGCGTGCGGGTGCATGTCGGCGGTGGACGCGGCGGAGACGCCGGCCCCGCGGCCCGCGGCGATGGCGGTGAGCCAGTCGTCGGTGTTGGCGACGGTGAGCGTGGAGGCGGGCCGCGCGTGCGGGGGCCACAGGCCGAGCGTGGTGGTGCCGGAGACGGTGTTCAGGACGACGGCACCGCCGGCCAGGTCGGCGAGCGACAGCGACCGGCGGGCGGCGAGCGGTCCGTCGGCGGCGACGGCCGCGACCCGGTTCTCGGTGAACAGCAGCTCGGTGACGAGCCCCGGCGCGTCCACCGGCCCGCGCAGGAGCGCCGCGTCGACCTCGCCACGGGTCAGGCCGGCCGTACGGTCGTCGATCCGCAGCAGTTCGAGCGGGGTCTGCGGGTGGCGCTGCTGCCAGGTCCGCAGCAGGGGTGTGGTGTACGGGCCGAACGCCGACCAGGCGTGCCCGAGCCGCAGCGGCCAGTGGCGCAGCCGTCCCGCGTCGACGGCCTCGTCGAAGGCGCCGACCGCGGCGGCGGCCTTGTCCCGGAAGAGGACGCCCTCGGTGGTGAGGGCGAGATGGTGCGTGGACCGGTCGACGAGCCGGACGCCCAAGTGCTTCTCCAGGGCCGCGAGCGTCCGGGAGACGACGGGCTGGGTGAGCCGGAGCCTGGAGGCGGCCCGGGTGACGCTGCCCTCCTCGGCGATCGCGAGGAAGGCGCGAAGGTGCCGGAGCTCGATACCGCGTCCGCCGCCCCCGCCACTGTCCTGTCCTGTGCTCATGCGTGGGGAGCATAACGGGAGCGCAATCGGCATTTCACGCGAGGCGCGCCCGTCTCTACGGTGAAGGGGTGAGGCCTGAGCGGGTAGTGCCGTACTGTGGACCCACTAGTGCACTCCACTGAACTTTTTTGAAAGGTCCCAGGTGAACGACCAGCGCAGTGCCGCAGAGCCGGCCGCAGCCGTCGCCGTACCGGAGGCGGTGTCCGCGCTCGACGAGCCCGGCCACGGCCGCCCGGGCCGTCCCGGCGCCCGCAGGGCGGCCCTCGTGCCGGTCGCGCTGGTGGTCGCCGGCGGGCTCTCCGTGCAGTTCGGCGCGGCGGTCGCGGTCCTGCTGATGCCGAAGGCCGGCGCACTCGGCGTGGTCACGCTGCGGCTGGCCGCCGCCGCGCTCGTCCTGCTGGTCGTCTGCCGTCCGAAGCTGCGCGGGCACTCCCGGGCGGACTGGGGCACGGTCGTGGCGTTCGGCATCGCGATGGGCGGCATGAACACGCTCTTCTACCAGGCCGCCGACCGCATCCCGCTGGGCGCCGCCGTCACCCTCGAGGTGCTGGGTCCCCTGGTCCTCTCCGTCGTCGCGTCCCGCCGCCTGGTCAACTTCGTCTGGGCGGGCCTGGCCCTCGGCGGCGTCGTCCTGCTGAGCGGCGGAGGCTTCGACCGCCTGGACCCGGTCGGAGCGGCGTTCGCCCTGGGGGCGGGCGCGATGTGGGCGGCGTACATCGTCTTCAGCGCACGCACCGGCCGCCGCTTCCCGCAGGCGGACGGCCTGGCCCTGGCGATGGTCGTCGCGGCGGTCCTCACGCTCCCGCTCGGCATCATGGAAGCCGGCTCGAAGCTCCTGGTGCCGTCCACGCTGGCCCTGGGCGCGGCCGTGGCCGTGCTGAGCTCGGTCCTCCCGTACACCCTGGAGCTCATGGCCCTGCGCCGTCTGCCCGCACCCACCTTCGCGATCCTGATGAGCCTGGAGCCCGCCATCGCCGCCACGGCGGGCTTCCTCATCCTCGACCAGGCGCTCTCCGCGACCGACGCCCTGGCCATCGCCCTGGTCATCGGCGCCAGCATGGGTGCGGTGCGCGCCGCGTCGCGCAGAGGGACCATGGAAGTGAGCTGAGGAAGGGGGCCCGCCCATGGGATCCGCGAAGGGAACCGATGAGTACGACGGGCTGTACGCGCACACTCCCTCGCAGGCCGAGGGTGACCGCGACGAACCCGCCGGGAGCAACCGGGCCTCCGAGGTCCACCCGGACGTTCCACGGACCGAACCCTCACAGGCCGAGGGCGACCGCACGGAGTAGGCCCCTCGTGCCGACCTCCGCGCCATGATTGGGAGTTGTTGTTCGCATTCCGTCGGCGCCCGGCCGCGTGGGGAGTGTCAACAACCGCTCCCGATCACCCGTCCTGGACGACCGGTGAAAAATAATGCAAGCATGCTTGCTTGTTTTCTGGGGCACTGGCATGCTCCGGGGCACACCGCCACGCCCCCAGGGAGCGCACCGTGTCCGATGCATCGGCCGTGACCGTCGCCGTACTCGAGGATCTGCGTCAGGAGAGCAGTGAACTCGACCTGCTGGTAGCCGGACTGAGCGCGGAGGGGTGGGCCGGGCCGACGCCCGCCGAGGGGTGGACCGTCGCCCATCAGATCGCCCACCTGAACTGGACCGACGAGGTCGCGCTGATCGCCGTCACCGAGCCCGACGCCTTCGCCGCCGAGGTCGACAGGGCGGTCGCCGACCCCGGGACCTTCGTCGATCAGGCGGCCGCCGAGAGGGTGGCGCTCCTGCCGCCCGACGCCCTGCTCGTGCAGTGGCGCGAGGACCGGGCGCGGCTTCACGAGGCGCTGCTGGCGGCGCCCGCCGGGGCGAAGTTCCCCTGGTACGGGCCGCCCATGAGCGTCGCCTCGATGGCGACCGCGCGGCTCATGGAGACCTGGGCGCACGGGCAGGACGTCGCCGACGCCCTCGGTGTGACACGGAAGCCGACCGGACGGCTGCGGCATGTGGCCAGGATCGGGGTGCGGGCCCGGGACTACGCCTACTTCGTGCGGGGCGAGCAGCCACCCGATGAGCCGTTCCGGGTGGAACTGGAGGGACCGGACGGCGAGTTGGCCGTCCATGGGCCCGAGGGTGCCGCGCAGCGCGTCACCGGGCCCCTGCTCGACTTCTGCCTGCTCGTCACCCAGCGCGCCCATCGCGACGACCTCGCCCTGCACGCCGTGGGAGCCGACGCCGAGCGGTGGCTGGACATCGCGCAGGCCTTCGCCGGGCCCGCCGGTCCCGGGCGCCCCCGGCAGGGGGACCGGTGACCCGGCCGCTGCGCATCGGCAACGCCTCCGGCTTCTACGGCGACCGCTTCGACGCCGTACGGGAGATGCTCACCGGCGGTCCCCTCGACGTCCTGACCGGGGACTACCTCGCCGAGCTGACCATGCTGATCCTGGGGCGCAGCCGGCTCAAGGACCCCGAACGCGGGTACGCGTCCACGTTTCTGCGGCAGTTGGAGGAGGGCCTCGGGCTGGCCCACGAACGCGGCGTCAAGATCGTCGCCAACGCGGGAGGGCTCAATCCGGCCGGGCTCGCCGACGCCGTGAGGAAGTTGGCCGACACAGTGGGCGTGCCCGTACGCGTCGCGCATGTCGAGGGCGACAGCCGGCCCGTGCCCGACGGATTCCTCACCGCCAACGCCTACCTCGGCGGCGCCGGGATCGCCGCCTGTCTGCGTGCCGGGGCGGACGTCGTCGTCACCGGACGCGTCACCGACGCCGCCCTCGTCACCGGGCCCGCCGCCGCCCACTTCGGCTGGGGCGACGAGGACCACGACGCCCTCGCCGGGGCCGTCGTCGCCGGGCACGTACTGGAGTGCGGGACCCAGGCCACCGGCGGGAACTACGCGTTCTTCGGTGATCACGACGTACGCAGGCCCGGGTTCCCGCTCGCCGAGATCCACGAGGACGGATCGAGCGTCATCACCAAGCACGACGGTACGGGCGGCGTCGTCGACCTCGGCACCGTCACCGCCCAGCTGCTGTACGAGACCGGCGGGGCCCGGTACGCCGGACCGGACGTCACCGCCCGGCTCGACACCGTACGGCTGACGCAGGACGGGCCGGACCGGGTACGGATCTCCGGGGTGCGGGGCGAGGCGCCGCCGCCCACGCTCAAGGTCGGGCTCAACCGGATCGGCGGCTGGCGCAACGAGGTCGTCTTCGTGCTGACCGGGCTCGACATCGGGGCCAAGGCGCAGCTCGTGCAGGACCAGTTCGCCGACGCCCTGGCCCGCGGCGGGCGGCGGCCCGCCGAGGTGCGGTGGGAGCTGGCCCGTACCGACCGTGCCGACGCCGCGAGCGAGGAGACCGCCAGCGCCCTGCTGCGGCTCGTCGTCCGTGACCGGGACGCGGAAGCGGTCGGGCGCGCGGTGTCCGGGGCGGCCGTCGAGCTGGCGCTCGGCAGCTACCCCGGCTTCCATGTGACCGCCCCGCCCGGGAAGGGCGCGCCCTACGGGGTGTTCGAGGCCGCTTACGTACAGGCCGAGGAGGTCGGGCACGTGGCCGTCCTGCCGGACGGGGAACGGGAGACCGTGCCCCCGGCCGTACGGTGCAGGGCCCTCGAAGAGGTCGAGGAGCCCGGGCTCCCGGAGCCGCTGCCCTCCGGCCCCACCCTCTCCGCGCCGCTCGGCCGTGTCGCCGGAGCCCGCAGCGGCGACAAGGGCGGTGACGCCAACGTGGGTGTCTGGGTACGCAGCGACGACGCGTGGCGGTGGCTGGCCCACGAGCTGACCGTCGCCCGCTTCCAGGAGCTGCTCCCGGAGACCGCCGGGCTCACCGTCGTACGCCATGTCCTGCCGAACCTGCGGGCACTGAACTTCGTCGTCCACGGCCTCCTCGGCGAGGGCGTCGCCGCGCAGGCCCGCTTCGATCCGCAGGCCAAGGCGGTGGGGGAGTGGCTGCGGTCCCGGTGCCTGCCCGTTCCCGTGGCGCTGCTGGAAACAACGGAGGTGACCGCATGACCGTCCTGTCCACCGCACTCGACACCGCCGGCCCCGAATACGCCGCCCACCGCGAGGCCATGCTCGCGAAACTCGCCGAGCTCGACACCGAGCACGCCAAGGCCCTGGCGGGCGGCGGCGAGAAGTACGTGGCACGGCACAGGAAGCGCGGCAAACTGCTGGCCCGCGAGCGGATCGAGCTGCTGGTCGACCCGGACACCCCGTTCCTGGAGCTGTCCCCCCTCGCCGCGTGGGGCAGTGCCTCCCCCGAGTACACCGTCGGGGCCTCGCTCGTCACCGGGATCGGGGTCGTGGAGGGGGTCGAGTGCCTGATCACCGCCAACGACCCGACCGTGCGCGGCGGTGCCTCCAACCCGTGGACGCTCAAGAAGGCCCTGCGCGCCAACGAGATCGCCTTCGCCAACCGGCTGCCCTGCATCAGCCTCGTCGAGTCGGGCGGGGCCGATCTGCCCTCGCAGAAGGAGATCTTCATCCCGGGGGGAGCGCTGTTCCGCGACCTCACCCGGCTGTCGGCGGCCGGGATCCCCACCGTCGCCGTCGTCTTCGGGAACTCCACCGCGGGCGGCGCGTACGTCCCCGGGATGTCCGACCACACCGTGATGATCAAGGAGCAGTCGAAGGTCTTCCTCGGCGGGCCGCCGCTGGTGAAGATGGCCACCGGTGAGGAGAGCGACGACGAATCGCTCGGCGGCGCCGAGATGCACGCCCGCACCTCCGGGCTCGCCGACCACTTCGCGCTCGACGAGCACGACGCGCTGCGGCAGGCCCGGCGGATCGTCGCCCGCCTCAACTGGCGTAAGGCGCACGCCGATCCGGGGGCCGTTGAGCCGCCGAAGTACGACGAGGACGAACTCGTCGGGATCGTCCCGGGGGACCTCAAGGTCCCCTTCGACCCGCGCGAGGTCATCGCCCGGATCGTCGACGGATCGGACTTCGACGCGTTCAAGCCGCTCTACGGGACGAGCCTGGTCACCGGCTGGGCGCGGCTGCACGGCTATCCGGTCGGCATCCTCGCCAATGCCCAGGGCGTGCTGTTCAGCGAGGAGTCGCAGAAGGCCGCGCAGTTCATCCAGCTCGCCAACCAGCGCGACATCCCGCTGCTTTTCCTGCACAACACCACCGGCTACATGGTCGGCAAGGAGTACGAGCAGGGCGGCATCATCAAGCACGGCGCGATGATGATCAACGCGGTGTCGAACTCGAAGGTCCCGCACCTGTCCGTGCTGATGGGAGCCTCCTACGGGGCCGGCCACTACGGCATGTGCGGCCGCGCCTACGACCCCCGCTTCCTCTTCGCCTGGCCCAGCAGCAAGTCCGCCGTCATGGGCCCCCAGCAGCTCGCCGGCGTCCTGTCGATCGTCGCCCGCGCCTCCTCCGCCGCGAGGGGCCTGCCCTACGACGACGAGGCCGACGCGGGACTGCGCGCCATGGTGGAGCAGCAGATCGAGTCGGAGTCGCTGCCCATGTTCCTCTCGGGGCGGTTGTACGACGACGGGGTCATCGACCCGCGCGACACCAGGACCGTCCTCGGGATGTGCCTGTCCGCGATCCACACGGCACCGGTCGAGGGCGCCCGCGGCGGCTTCGGCATCTTCCGGATGTGAGGCCCAGATGATCACCACTCTCCTTGTCGCCAACCGCGGCGAGATCGCCTGCCGGATCTTCCGCACCTGCCGTGAACTGGGCATCTCCACCGTCGCCGTGTACTCGGACGCGGACGCCGGAGCCCTGCACGTACGGGAGGCGGACACCGCCGTGCGCCTCCCGGGGGCCGCACCCGCCGATACGTATCTGCGCGGCGACCTCGTCGTCGCCGCGGCCCTCGCCGCGGGCGCCGACGCCGTACACCCCGGGTACGGCTTCCTCTCCGAGAACGCCGGATTCGCCCAGGCCGTGCAGGACGCGGGCCTCGTATGGGTGGGGCCGCCGGTGAAGGCCATCGAGCTGATGGCGTCCAAGACCCGGGCCAAGGAGCTGATGGCCGCCGCCGAGGTGCCCCTCCTCGCCCCCGTCGACCCGGTCCGCGCCACCGCCGAGGACCTTCCGCTGCTGCTCAAGGCGGCGGCGGGCGGCGGCGGACGCGGGATGCGTATCGTGCGCGAACTCGACGACCTGCCGGGCGAGTTGACCGCCGCCTCCGCGGAGGCGGCCTCGGCCTTCGGGGACGGCGAGGTCTTCGCCGAGCCGTACGTCGAACGCGGCCGGCACGTCGAGGTCCAGGTCATGGCGGACGACCGGGGAACGGTGTGGGCGCTCGGCACCCGCGACTGCTCGCTCCAGCGCCGCCACCAGAAAGTCATCGAGGAGGCCCCCGCGCCCGGGCTCGACGAGGCGCTGCGGCAGCGGCTGCACGACGCCGCGGTCGCGGCCGCGCAGACGGTGGGCTACCGGGGCGCGGGGACCGTCGAGTTCCTCGTATCGGCCGAAGGGCGCCCGTACTTCCTGGAGATGAACACCCGCCTCCAGGTCGAACACCCCGTCACGGAGGCGGTGTTCGGGCTCGACCTTGTCGCCCTGCAGCTCCGGGTCGCGGAGGGCGAACCGCTGCCCGCCGCCACGCCCCCGAAGCCGCACGGGCACGCCGTCGAGGCCCGGCTGTACGCCGAGGACCCCGCCGCCGGCTGGCAGCCGCAGACCGGGACGCTGCACACCCTGGAGGTGCCGGACGAGCCCGGGCTGCGCCTCGACACCGGGTACGCCGGCGGCGACACCGTCGGGGTGCACTACGACCCGATGCTCGCCAAGGTCATCGCGCACGCGCCGACCCGTACCGAAGCCGTACGCCTCCTCGCCCGCGCCCTCGAACGCGCCCGCATCCACGGGCCGGTCACCAACCGGGACCTGCTCGTACGGTCCCTGCGCCACCCGGACTTCACCGGTGCCCGGCCGGACACCGGCTTCTACGACCGGCACCTCGCCGCCCTCACCCCCGGGCCCGACGCCGGGGAGCAACGACTCGCCGCGACCGCCGCCGCCCTCGCCCGGGCCGCCGACCGGCCCGCCTCGGGCCCCGCCCGTTTCGGAGCCTGGCGCAACGTCGCCTCCCGGCCCCAGGCCAGGAGCTACCGCGGCGAACCCGACGGCAGCGAGCACGAGATCACCTACCGGACGGGGCGCGGCGGCCTCCTGCCGGAATCCGGCGAGCGGGTCGTCCTGGCCGCACCCGGCAGCGTCCGTCTCGAAACGGGCGGCGTCACCCGGCACTTCGCCGTCGCGGAACACGGCGGGCGGGTGTACGTGGACGGCGACCGCGGCTCGTACACCTTCACCGCCCTGCCCCGCTTCACCGACCCCACCGAACGCACCGAACCCGGCTCCCTGCTCGCACCCATGCCCGGCACCGTCGTCCGCCTCGCGGACGGGCTCGCGCCGGGCGTGGCCGTCGAGGCCGGACAGCCGCTGATCTGGCTGGAGGCGATGAAGATGGAGCACCGCATCCTCGCCCCGGCCTCCGGCACCCTCACCGTGCTCCACGCCGCCCCCGGCCACCAGGTCGAGGTCGGCGCCCTGCTCGCCGTCGTCACCGAACCCGCAGACACGGGATCCGCCGCACCGGAGGAGAACGCATGAGCACCGTCCTCGAAACCGAAGAGCACAAGGCGCTGCGCGCCGCCGTCGCCGCACTCGGCACGCGTTACGGGCGCGACTACATGACCTCCGTGATCCGTGAGGGCTCCCACCCCCACGAGCTGTGGAGCGACGCCGCCAAACTCGGCTACCTCGGCGTCAACCTCCCCGAGGAGCACGGTGGCGGAGGCGGCGGCATGGCCGAACTCTCCATCGTCCTGGAGGAGCTCGGCGCCGCCGGATCGCCCCTGCTGATGATGGTCGTCTCGCCCGCCATCTGCGGCACCGTCATAGCCCGCTTCGGCACGGAGAGCCAGAAGCGGCAATGGCTGCCCGGCCTCGCCGACGGCAGCCTCACCATGGCCTTCGGCATCACCGAACCCGACGCCGGGTCCAATTCCCACCGCATCACCACGACGGCCCGCCGCGAGAGCGGGGGAGGCTGGGTCCTCACCGGGCGCAAGGTCTTCGTCTCCGGCGTCGACATCGCGGACGCCACCCTCATCGTCGGGCGCACCGAGGACGCGCGGTCCGGCACGCTCAAGCCCTGCCTGTTCATCGTCCCGCGCGACGCCCCCGGCTTCGGACGCTCACAGATCGACATGGAACTCCACGCGCCGGAGAAGCAGTTCGAGCTGACCCTCGACGACGTGCGGCTGCCCGCCGACGCGCTGGTGGGCGATGAGGACGCCGGCCTGCTCCAGCTGTTCGCCGGGCTCAACCCCGAGCGGATCATGACGGCCGCGTTCGGTATCGGGATGGGGCGGTACGCGCTCGGCAAGGCCGTCGAGTACGCGCGCACCCGCCAGGTGTGGAAGGCGCCGATCGGCTCCCACCAGGCCATCGCGCACCCCCTCGCCATCGCCCACATCGAACTGGAACTGGCCCGGCTCATGATGCAGAAGGCGGCCCGGCTGTACGACGAGGGCGACGACATCGGCGCCGGAGAGGCCGCCAACATGGCCAAGTACGCGGCCGGCGAAGCCTGTGTGAAGGCTGTCGACCAGGCCGTCCACACCCTCGGCGGCAACGGCCTCACCCGCGAGTACGGCCTCGCCTCCCTGATCACGGCGGCACGCGTGGCCCGCATCGCTCCCGTCAGCCGGGAGATGATCCTGAACTACGTCTCCCACCAGTCGCTGGGTCTGCCGAAGTCGTACTGAGGACGCTCTTGGTCCAGGGTCTCCCCATTCCGTACGGCAGGGGCGATTCTGTCTCTTCACACCCGCGCGGCGGCCCCGCTCCCCGGAGCGGGGTCCCGCGCCCGCCGCACCGCGACGACAGGGGACCGCCATGGTGTTCCGCAGCGAGTACGCAGACGTTCCGGCTCTCGACACACCCATCCACGAAGCGGTCCTGGGCGAGGCCGCCGCATTCGGCGACACGGTCGCCCTGATCGACGGTACGAACGGCCTCTCCCTCACCTACGGCCAGCTCGACACGTTCCACCGCCGCATCGCCGCCCACCTCGCCGAAGCGGGACTCCGCAAGGGCGACGTCCTCGCCCTGCACAGCCCCAACACGATCGCCTACCCCCCGGTGTTCTACGGGGCCACGCGTGCCGGAGCCTCCGTCACCACCGTGCACCCGCTGGCCACGGCCGAGGAGTTCGCCAAGCAGTTGAAGGACTCCGCCGCCCGCTGGATCGTCACCGTGTCGATGTTCCTGGACGTGGCCCGCCGGGCGGCCGAACTCGCGGGCGGTATCCAGGAGATCTTCGTCTGCGACCAGGCCGACGGACACACCTCCGTACTCGACATGCTGGGCTCCACCGCCCCGGAACCCGAGATCGCGTTCGACCCCGCCGAGGACGTCGCCGCCCTCCCGTACTCCTCCGGGACGACCGGCACCCCCAAGGGCGTCATGCTCACCCACCGCTCCATCGGCACCAACCTGGAGCAGCTGCGCCCCTTCATCCCCATGGGCCCCGGCGACAGCATCCTGGCCGTCCTCCCCTTCTTCCACATCTACGGGCTGACCGCCCTGATGAACGTCCCGCTGCGCTGCGGAGCCACGGTCGTCGTCCTGCCCCGCTTCGACCTCGACCAGTTCCTCGGCGCCATCCAGGAGCACCGCATCAGCGGCCTGTACGTGGCCCCGCCCATCGTCCTGGCCCTCGCCAAGCACCCGGCCGTCGGCAACTACGACCTGTCCTCGCTGCGGTACATCGTCAGCGCCGCCGCCCCCCTGGACGCCGAACTCGCCGCAGCGTGCTCGGCCCGCCTCGGCCTGCCGCCCGTACGCCAGGCCTACGGCATGACGGAACTCTCGCCCGGTACCCACGTCGTACCGCTGGACGCCGAGAACCCGCCGCCCGGGGCCGTCGGGAAGCTGCTGCCCAGCACAGAGATGCGGATCGTGTCGATCGAGGACCCCGGCAAGGACGTCGGTACCGGCACCGACGGCGAGATCCTCATCCGCGGCCCCCAGGTGATGAAGGGCTACCTCGGACGCCCCGAAGCCACCGCCGAGATGATCGACGCGGACGGCTGGGTGCACACCGGGGACATAGGCCGTGCCGACGAGGACGGCTGGCTGCACGTCGTCGACCGGGTGAAGGAACTGATCAAGTACAAGGGCTACCAGGTCGCGCCCGCCGACCTGGAGGCCCTGCTCCTGACCCACGAGTCCGTCGCGGACGCCGCCGTCATCGGGGTGTACGACAGCGAGGGCAACGAGATCCCCAAGGCCTACGTCGTACGCCAGCCGGCCGCCCAGGACCTCACCGCCGACGACGTCATGGCGTACGTCGCCGGGCAGGTCGCCCCGTACAAGAAGGTCCGACGGGTCGAATTCATCGAGGCCGTACCCCGCGCGGCCTCGGGCAAGATCCTCCGGCGGGAACTGCGCGACAGGGAGAAGCAGCGATGACCCTTGCGGAACGTGCCCACGAGCGGGGCATCACCACCCTCACCCTCGACTCCCCGGCCAACCGCAACGCCCTGAGCGCACGGCTCGTCTCCGAACTGGCCGGGGCACTCGACGACTGCGCGGCGGACGACACCGTACGGGCGGTGATCCTCACCCACACCGGCAACACGTTCTGCGCGGGCGCCGACCTCACCGCACCGGCCGACCCGCACGCCTTCGTCGCCCTCATGCGGCGCATCGTCACCCTGCCCAAACCGGTCGTCGCCCGGGTCACCGGGCACGTCCGGGCCGGCGGGCTCGGGCTGCTCGGTGCCTGCGACATCTCGGTCGCGGGCCCCGACTCCTCGTTCGCGCTCACCGAATCACGCCTCGGCCTCGCCCCGGCCGTCATCTCCCTGCCCCTGCTGCCCCGCCTGGACCCCCGCGCGGCATCCCGCTACTACCTCACCGGGGAACGCTTCGACGCGGCGGAAGCCGCGCGGATCGGTCTCGTGAGCCTCGCCGCCGAGGACGTGGACAAGGCGCTCGTACCGGTACTGGACGGACTGCGCAGGGCGTCGCCGCAGGGGCTGGCCGCCTCGAAGGAGCTGGCCACGGCTACTGTGCGGAGGAGTTTCGACCAGCACGCAGAAGACCTCATCGCCCGCTCGGCGGCCCTGTTCGCCTCCGCCGAGGCACGGGAGGGGATGACGGCCTTCCTCGAACGACGGGACCCCGCATGGGTGTGGTAACGCCCCCGAACCCGAAATCCCCCAAGCAGGACAGGAGCCGGGCCACCCGCCAACGGCTCCTGGAAGCGGCGGTCGCCTGCCTCGCCGAACACGGCTGGGCAGGCTCCACCGTCTCCGTCGTCGCCGAACGCGCCGGGGTGTCGCGCGGCGCCGCCCAGCACCACTTCCCGACCCGCGAGGACCTGTTCACCGGCGCCGTCGAGTACGTCGCCGAGGAACGCTCCGCCGCCCTGCGCGCCCTGCCCGTCCAGGGTCGCCCGGCGGTGCTCGCCGCCATCGTCGGCCTCTACACGGGGCCGCTCTTCCGCGCCGCGCTGCAGCTCTGGGTCGCCGCGTCCAACGAGGAGCAGCTCCGCCCCCGCGTCACCGAACTCGAGGCCCGAGTGGGCCGCGAGACCCACCGCATCGCCGTCGAGCTCCTCGGCGCCGACGAGAGCCTCCCCGGAGTCCGCGAGACGGTCCAGGGCCTCCTCGACATGGCCCGCGGCCTCGGCCTCGCCAACCTTCTGACCGACGACACGGCCCGCCGCCGCAGGGTGGTGGCCCAGTGGGCCGGCCTGCTGGACGAGGCGCTCGGCGGGTCACGCGCCGCCGGCGACCCGCGTGCCGAGGAAGTCCAGTAGCGCCGCGTTGAACAGCCCGGGCTGCTCGACCCCCGGCAGGTGGCCCGCCCCTTCGATGACGGTCAGCGTGGCGTGGGGGACGAGACGGTGGATGTCCTCGGCGCTGCTGACCGGGGTGTAGACGTCGTCCGCGCCGACCACGATCAGGACCGGTACCTCGACGGCGGCGAGGGTGTCGCGGTAGTCCGGGCGTTCGGCCCGCCCCCGGAGGGCGGCGGCGGCGCCCTCCGGGTCGGTGGCCCGCATCATCCCCAGGACGTGTGCCGCCACGTCCGGCAGGGCGGTGACGTTGTACGCGGCGAGCATCTTGTCGATCACTTCGGCCGCGTAACCGTCCATGCCCTCGGCCAGCAGCCGGTCGGCCAGGGCGTTGCGGAACTCCTTGCCCTCCTCGGTCTCGGCGGGCGCGGACGTGTCGGACAGCACCAGGGCCAGCACCCGCTGGGGGTGGCGGAGCTGGAACTCCATGGTGATCTGGCCGCCCATGGACACCCCGCCGACGACCGCGCGTTCCACGCCCAGGTGGTCGAGGAGAGCGGCGATGTCGTCCGCGAAGCCGGAGAGGAAGACCGTGCCGGGGGTGACGCCGCTCTCGCCGTAGCCGCGCAGATCCGGGGTGATCACGCGGTATCCGGCCGCTGTCAGTGCCTTGACGGACGGCGCCCACAGGGTGCGGTTGAACGGATGGCCGTGAACGAGGACGACCGGCAGTCCGTCCGACGGCCCCTCGTCGTCGTAGTGCAAGGTGGCGTCGTTCAGCGCTGTGTGGCTCATGCCGGCCACCCTAACGTCGTGGCCGGCGGTGGTTCCGTCGGGCAACTGGCAGGGTGCGCACGGAGGTTGAGGCCCCCGTGCGGCATGCCCCGGCGCCGGTACGTCAGTTGCCCAGATCCGCGAGCTGCTCGTACCCCGGGATCTCCCGCGGGTTGCGCGAACCCGGACCGACGTACGTCGCCGAGGGGCGCACCAGCCGGCCCGTCCGCTTCTGCTCCAGGATGTGCGCCGACCAGCCCGCCGTACGGGCGCAGCTGAACATCGACGTGAACATGTGCGCCGGGACCTCCGCGAAGTCCAGCACGATCGCCGCCCAGAACTCGACGTTCGTCGCCAGCACCCGGTCCGGGCGCCTGGCGTGCAGCTCCTGAAGGGCGGCCTTCTCCAGCGCCTCCGCCACCTCGAAGCGCGGCGCCGCCAGCTCCCGCGCCGTACGCCGCAGGACGCGGGCCCGCGGGTCCTCGGCCCGGTAGACACGGTGGCCGAAGCCCATCAGCCGTTCGCCCTTGTCGAGGGCCTTCTTCACGTACGCGGTGGCGTCGCCGGTGCGCTCGATCTCCTCGATCATGCCGAGGACCCGGGACGGGGCACCGCCGTGCAGCGGACCCGACATCGCGCCCACCGCACCCGACAGCGCGGCCGACACGTCCGCGCCGGTCGACGCGATGACGCGGGCGGTGAACGTCGAGGCGTTCATGCCGTGCTCGGCCGCGGAGGTCCAGTAGGCGTCGACCGCCTTCACGTGCCTGGGGTCCGGCTCACCGCGCCAGCGGATCATGAACCGCTCCACCACGGACTGCGCCTTGTCGATCTCGCTCTGCGGAACCATCGGCAGCCCCTGGCCGCGCGCCGACTGGGCCACGTACGACAGGGCCATCACGGCGGCCCGCGCCAGGTCGTTGCGCGCGGTCTCCTCGTCGATGTCGAGCAGCGGTTTGAGCCCCCACACGGGCGCCAGCATGGCGAGCGCGGACTGCACGTCGACACGGATGTCGCCGGAGTGCACGGGGATCGGGAAGGGTTCGGCGGGCGGCAGGCCGGGGTTGAACGCCCCGTCGACCAGCAGACCCCAGACGTTGCCGAACGACACATGGCCGACGAGGTCCTCGATGTCGACGCCGCGGTAGCGGAGCGAACCGCCTTCCTTGTCGGGCTCGGCGATCTCCGTCTCGAACGCGACGACTCCTTCAAGTCCGGGTACGAAGTCGGACATCGGGCGGCTCCCTCGGCTCGGCGGCTGTATGCAGGCCACAGAGGCCCGCTCTCGATACTGGCGGGTACCCACGATGCGGGGAAGGGTGACATCCCGCACAGCACCGGGTTGCTCCGGCGGGCGGTTGTGCCCCCTCCCGGCCCGGCACACCGACCGGCTGCGGCAGGATGGCCCCGTGCCCACAGCTGATGCCACTCCGTCTTCCGCTTCCGCCTCCTCTCGCGCCTCTGCCTCCGATTGCACCACCGATCCGGCCGCGATGCGCGAGCAGTACCGCTCCGAGGACTTCACCGAGAAGGACCTCGCGGCCGATCCGATGGACCAGTTCGCCCACTGGTTCCGCCAGGTCGCCGGGGGCGGCGCACTGCACGAGCCGAACGCGATGGTGGTCTCCACGGCCACGCCCGAGGGCCGGCCGTCCTCCCGCACGGTGCTGCTGAAGCACTACGACGACCGCGGTTTCGTCTTCTTCACCAATTACGGCTCCCGCAAGGGCCGCGAGCTCACCGCGAACCACTACGTCTCGCTGCTCTTCCCCTGGCACCCGCTGGCCCGCCAGGTCATCGTCACCGGCACCGCGGTCCGCGTCGGCCGCGAGGAGACGGTCGCCTACTTCCGCACCCGCCCGCACGGCTCCCAGCTCGGCGCCTGGGCGAGCGAGCAGTCCACGGTGATCGGCTCCCGCGAGGAGCTGGTGACGCGCTACGAGGAGCTCGCCGCCCGCTACCCGGAGGGCGAGAAGGTCCCGGCACCCCCGCAGTGGGGCGGCTTCCGCGTCGTACCGGACACGATCGAGTTCTGGCAGGGCCACGAGAACCGGCTGCACGACCGGCTGCGGTACGTGCGCGAGGGCGAGGACTGGACCGTGGAGCGGCTCTGCCCGTAGGGCCCCGGCCCCACCGGGCCCCGGACACGCAGAAACCCGCAGGCTCTGGTCCCTCCTTGCGGAGGAGCCGGCCGGACTTACCGGCGAGCCTGCGGGTCGGTGACTGCTTGGGTTTCGGCAGACAGCCTGCCGAGGTGCACTGTGTGCGACGACGGGCTGTCAGCCCGCAGCCACCTCACGAATCCGATAAGACTGCACTTTTCGGATCACCTCCTTTCGACGTGTGACCACAGCCTAGGAACCCGTCCCGGGAGACACAAGGCATTTATCGGGGATCGGATGGCCGCCGGATTTCGCGGAAGTGGCTGTGCGGTGGCTCACGTTCGAGTTCAATGGTCTGACGTGCGGCAATGCGGAACACGTCCTGCGGGGGGTACGGAGTGAGTGCTTCCAGGAGCAGTGGAACCACCGACGCGCTCGGACCCGACGAGGACCCCGAGCCGGACCCCGGGCGCGAGCCCCGGGCGGGTGCGATCCCCGGGTCCCAGTTGCTCGCGGCGCTGCTCGACGGGATGGACGCCGCGCTCTGCGCGTTCGACGCGCACGGCACGATCACCCACTGGAACCGTGAGGCCGAGCGGATTCTCGGCTGGTCCGCCGGGGAAGCCGTGGGGCGGAGCGGATTCGCCGGGTGGGCGGTGCGGAGCGCGGACGCGGGGGACGTGCAGGGACGGCTGATGTCCGCCATGGACGCCCCCGGACGGCAGGTCCACGAGTTCGCGCTGCTGCGCAAGGACGGCGGGCGGGTGCTCGTACGGACGCAGTCCTCCGGAGTGCGCGGCGAGGGCGGGAAGCCGGCCGGGGTGTACTGCGCGTTCAGTGAGGTGCACGCGCAGATCGATCTGGAGCGGTCCATCGCGCTGAGCGAGGCGTTGTTCGAGGACGCGTCGTGGGGAGTCGTCCTCGTCGACGTCGATCTGCGGCCGACCGTCGTCAACTCCTATGCCGCGCGGGCGCTGGGAGGCGGGCGTACGGCGCTGCTCGGACGTCCGCTGGGCGAGCTGGTCGTCCAGGGGGTGGAGGACCTGGAGGGCGCGCTGCAGCACGTGCTCGCCGAGGGGGCGCCGCCCGCGCCCGCGGAGCTGTGGGTGACGCTCAGGACGGCCGAGGGCGACCGGCGGCGCTGCTGGCGCAGCGGGTTCCTGCGGCTGGCGTCGCCCCTCGCCGAGGAACCGGTCCCGCTGGGGGTCGGCTGGCTGTTCCGGGACGTGACGGCGGCGAAGCTCGCGGAGCAGGAGGCGGACCGGGTGCGCTTCCGGTCGAACCAGCTGCACCGGGCGGCCCGCCAGGCTGCCGAGTGCGAGGACCCCATGGAGGCGGCGACCTCCTCGCTGGACTTCGCCCTGGCCGGGTTCGCCGACCACGTGGTGGTCGATCTGCTGGCGGGGGAGCGGCTGGTGCGGGCCGCGGCGACGCCGGCCGACGCGCCGGGCCCGTGCCTGCCGGTGTCGGGCGGCTCGATCCCGGTGCGGTACGGGCCGGGGCACCCTGCCCTGCAGGCGGTGGAGCGTACGGGCTCGGTGCGGGCCAGCGCGCGGGCCGGGGCGGACGAGGAGTGGGCGGTGGAACGGCAGTGGCCCCGGGATGCGGTGCACGCGCTGTGCGCGGTGCTGCGGAGCCGGGGGCGGACGCTGGGCGTGGTGACGTTCCTGCGCTCGGGGAGCCGCAGCGCGTTCGAACGCCCGGACGCGATGTACGCGGAGAGCGTGGCGGTCCGGGTCGCCTCGGCGGTGGACCTGGCCCACCTGACCGCCGGCGGTACCGGCCCGTCCGGCGTTTGAGGACGGAACCGTGCACCCGGTCCGGGGTGCCGCTCCCTCCCGCCCGGCCCGGCTCGGCCGCTCAGTGCCGGTAGAAGATCCGGTCCCCGTACTCCCGCATCACGCGCCCGTTCCACTCGTGCCCGCCGTCCACGTTTCCCGACCGCAGCAGCGGCGGCTCGATCCCCCGGGCGACCAGCTCCTCCGCGGCGGTGGCCATCATCGCCTGCATCAGCGCACTGGTGACGACCGTCGACGCGGGCGCGAACGGTGCCTCGATCCCGTCCGCCGTCAGTTCCGCGTCGCCGATCGAGATCTTGCTGTCGAGCACGATGTCGCAGTGGTCCCGCAGGAATCCCCCCGAGGTGTGCCGCGACCGGGTGCCCGTCGCGTACGCGACCGAGGTGACTCCGATGACCGTCAGCCCGAGCGCCCGGGCGTTCTGCGCCATCTCCACGGGCAGTGCGTTGCGCCCCGACAGGGAGATGATCACGAGGAGGTCGCCGGACGTCGCGGGGCTGGAGTCGAGCACGGCGCTCGCGAGACCGTCCACCCGCTCCAGCGCGGAGCCGAGCGTGGCCGGCATGACGTCGACGCCGACGGTGCCGGGGACGGCCAGCAGGTTCATCAGGGCGAATCCGCCCGCCCGGTAGACGACGTCCTGCGCGGCGAGGGAGGAGTGCCCCGCCCCGAAGGCGAAGAGCCGCCCGCCCGCGGCGACCGTGTCGGCGATCGCCGCACCGGCGGCCGCGACGGCGGCGGACTCCTCGTCGCGCACACGCTCCAACAGGCCGATCGCTGCGTCGAAGAACTGACCGGCAAGCGTGCTGTCGCTCATCGAGGAGGCCTTTCCTACGGGGTGGGGTGTCCGTGCCGCGGATCACGTTGCGGTCTGGACCAGTGGGCTGTCAATACCGCTCCGGTGCACCGGCTGCCGCCGCGGCGGCACGGTTGTCGGTGCTATGCGTCAGAATTGGTGCAGGGCCATCGCACGACGACTTCATGTCACAGCATCGAGGGGCACGTATGTCCGGACTGATCGATACAACGGAGATGTATCTCCGCACCATCCTCGAGCTCGAAGAGGAAGGCGTGGTCCCGATGCGCGCCCGGATCGCGGAGCGGCTGGACCAGAGCGGTCCGACGGTCAGCCAGACGGTGGCGCGCATGGAGCGGGACGGGCTCGTCCAGGTCGCGGGCGACCGCCATCTGGAACTGACCGACGAGGGGCGCCGCCTCGCGACGCGCGTGATGCGCAAGCACCGGCTCGCCGAGTGCCTGCTCGTCGACGTGATCGGTCTGGAGTGGGAGCAGGTCCACGCCGAGGCCTGTCGCTGGGAGCACGTGATGAGTGAGGCCGTGGAGCGCCGGGTGCTGGAGCTGCTGCGGCACCCGACGGAGTCTCCGTACGGGAATCCGATCCCGGGCCTGGAGGAGCTGGGCGAGCAGGCGGAGGCCGATCCGTTCCTGGACGAGGGCATGGTGAGCCTGTCCGAGCTCGACCCGGGCGCGGAGGGCAAGACCGTGGTGGTGCGCCGGATCGGTGAGCCGATCCAGACGGACGCCCAGCTGATGTACACGCTGCGACGGGCGGGCGTGCAGCCCGGCTCGGTGGTCAGCGTGACGGAGTCGCCCGGCGGTGTGCTGGTCGGTTCCAGCGGTGAGGCGGCGGAGCTGGACTCCGAGGTCGCCTCGCACGTCTTCGTCGCCAAGCGCTAAAGGCCTGGCCAAGGCTTTGCCGGGGCCTCTTCGGGGCCCCGGCGGGCCGGGCCGCGGCGGCCTTGCGATTGCAGTCGCGGATGCAGATGCACGTGCAGAAGTGGACCAGTAAAGCCCGCTTTCTGTTTTCCGTCCGGAATCGCAGCGCCCGGGCGAATCGCGTGCCAGGCTGTGGCCAGGCATATGACCTGAGAGTGTCGGCAGAGCCTGCCGCGCGGTCGGGGAGGGAGCAGGGAATGCGCCCGTCGTACTGGCATGTGCACCGTGAGGTGGCTGCCGCGCTCCCGGACGCCCTGACGGCCGTACGGCGCGAGTGGCGTGCCCCGGCGGCTCCGCGTGAGGGCGGACCGATCCGTTCCGGAACAGGGGAAGGCCCCGGCGCCCGAGGGCGCCGGGGCCGGTCCTCCCCTGCGCTGACCTGGAGCCCCGAGCTCTCAAGGTCAGTCCCCACGGACCCCTGTCCCCGAGCGGTCCGCTTCCCGCAGAAGGTCTCCCCGCAGTGGCGGGCGTCAATCCTGGAGGGCTGTCACTCGAACGTGGGGTGTTACGAGTCGGAACCCGATTTTCGAATAAAGGTTCGATAGTCTGGCGGAGGCGACCACACGGTGATCGAGGACCAGAAGGGGGTGCCAGAACCTATGGTGCGGCGCATTGATGTGACCGGATCCGACGGCGTACGCCTTGCCGCCTGGGATTTCGCCAATCCGCCCAAAGGGCGTGCGGAGGCCGAGCGCGCCCCCGGGATCTTATTGCTCCACGGGCTGATGGGACGCGCCACGCACTGGTCCTCCACCGCCCGCTGGCTCTCCGAGCGGCACCGGCCCGTCGGCCTCGACCAGCGCGGGCACGGCCGCAGCGAGAAGCCGGCCGAGGGCCCGTACACCCGTGACGCGTACGTCGCCGATGCCGAGGCGGCGATCGAACAGCTCGGTCTCGCGCCCGTCACCCTCATCGGACATTCGATGGGCGCTCTCACGGCGTGGCAGCTCGCGGCCAAGCGCCCCGATCTCGTCAAGGCCCTGATCATCTGCGACATGCGGGCCTCCGCACTCGGGGCGGCCTCGCAGCGGGAATGGGAGGACTGGTTCGACGCGTGGCCGGTCCCCTTCGCGACCCTTGCCGACGTACGGAAGTGGTTCGGCGAGGACGATCCCTGGGTGGAGCGGCCCAACCCGTCCCGCGGTGAGTTCTTCGCCGAGGTGATGGCCGAGCGGTCCGACGGCTGGCGCCCCGTCTTCTCCCGCCGCCAGATGCTCCGGTCCCGGGCGACCTGGGTCTACGACGCCCACTGGGAGGAGCTGGCGCAGGTCCAGTGCCCCGCCCTGGTCCTGCGCGGCCTCGACGGCGAGCTCGGCCGGGCCGAGGCCCAGGAAATGGTCCGCGTCCTGCCGCGCGGGCAGTACGCGGAGGTGGCCGATGCCGGCCACCTCGTCCACTACGACCAGCCGGAGGGCTGGCGCACGGCGGTGGAGCCGTTCCTGGAGCAGCTCGCCGAGGACTTCCGGGACGACAGGGCGCCCGTCAGCCCCTGACGGGGGACGGCTCCGGCGGGCCCGGCCCTCAGCCCCTGACGGGCGACTGCTCCGGGCGGGCCCGGCCCCTCAGCCCTTGCTGACCGCGGTCAGGATCTCCGGGAGCCGGTCCGCCGTGCGGGGCGCGGCCAGCCGCACCCCCAGCCACCCGATGAGCCCCCCGTACACCGTGCCCACCGGCAGCATCAGCCACAGCCAGTCCAGCAGATCGGCCGTGTGCAGCCAGATCGTCAGACCGATCACGGGCCCGCAGAGCAGTCCGGCCACCACCATCCCGCCGAGGATGGAGATCCAGGCCAGCCCTCCCTGCCCGGGCGCCACGTTCTTGAACGCGCCGTCCTGCGGGATCGAGTACGGGAACAGCGCCGAGGCCATGGCCCCCACCGCGAGCATCCCGCCCAGCAGGGCGAACGACAGCCCCATGGCCGCCGGCATCGTCGCCCAGTCCCCGAGCACGGCCGCTGTCACGACGTTCACCAGGACCGTGTACGGCAGGGTGATCAGCAGCAGCGCCAGCGCCCGCGCCCGCAGTTCGAGGTAGGCGTCCCGGGTCGAGGAGATCGTCTGCGCCACCATCCAGAAGGCGGAGGTGTCCTGCCCGAACTGGTTGTACATCTGCATGCCCAGCATGCCCGCCGCGAACGAGGCGAGGTAGACCGAGCCCGCCCCCTGCACCGCGTTGAGCACCGGCACGATCAGACCGACCGCCAGTGCCGTCACCCAGGTCGCCTTCGTCTTCGGGTCCCGTGCGATGTACCGCAGACTCCGCTCCATCACCGTCCCCGTACGCCCCTCGGGAAGCAGCGCGAAGAGCCCGGAGCGGCCGGCTCCGGACCGCTTGGAGGCCGGCTCGGCGGCGGCGATCGTGGAACCGTCCGGTGTTGTCATCAGCTTCACCAGGCTCCGCTGCCACAGCCACCCCAGGGCGCCCAGGGCGAGCACGGAGAGCAGCAGCTGCACGAGAGCCGTCCCGTACGCCCCCTCGGACGCGGACCCCACCGCGCCGAGTGCCGAGGCCGGCGGCAGCCAGCGCACCACGTCCGCGAGCGGTTCGAGCGAGGACAGCCCGCCCGCCCGGCCCAGGCGCTGCGCACCGAAGTTGACGAACTGGATGCCGACCCCGATCACCAGCCCGCTGAGCACCGCGAGATCGCGGCCCTTGCGGGAGGTCAGCAGCCGGATGTTGGCCGTGGCCACGGACCGGGCCAGCGCCACGCAGACCAGCAGCGTCAGCGGTACGGCGACGACCGAGGTCACCACCGCAGCCCAGCCGCGTGCCACGGCGATCACCGAGCCGAGCACCAGGGCGAGCGTGAAGAGCGGCCCGATACCGATCAGCGAGGCCACCAGCAGCGCCCCGATCAGCGGGCGGGGCCGCAGCGGAAGCATGACCAGCCGGCTCGGGTCGAGGGTCTCGTCGCCGCTCGGGAAGAACAGCGGCATCACCGCCCAGCCGAGCGCGACCACCGCGGTCATCAGGACCACGAGGGTCTCCGCCTGGGCGTTGCCGCGCAGCACGACGAGCCCGATCACCTGGCCCACGGCGAGCAGCACGGTGACGACGAGGGACGCGACATAGGCGGCCCGCCGCCCGGACGACTGGCGCAGACCGTTGCGCAGCAACGTCAGCTTGAGCTGTACGAAGACGGGGACGAGGCCGTGGCCCCCGACGGCCGGGACGGCGGACCCCACGGGTGCGTCGAGCACGGTCATCGGGTACCGCCCAGCCAGTCCAGGGACTCCCCGGTGTCCCGGCTGCCCGCGCCGACCAGTTCGAGGAACGCGTCCTGCAGCGAGGACGCCTCGCCGCGCACCTCGGCCAGTGTGCCGTGGGCCCGGATCCGGCCCGCCGCCATGACGGCCACCCAGTCGCAGAGCGACTCGACGAGCTCCATCACATGGCTGGAGAAGACGACGGTCGCGCCGGAGCGCGTGTAGCGCTCCAGCACACCGCGAATGGTCTGCGCCGACACCGGGTCGACGCCCTCGAACGGCTCGTCGAGGAAGAGGACTTCGGGGTTGTGCAGCAGTGCGGCCGCCAGGCCGATCTTCTTGCGCATCCCGGTCGAGTAGTCCACGACCAGCTTGTGCTGGGCGCCCGCGAGGTCGAGCACGTCGAGCAGCTGGGTGGCCCGCTTGTCGACCTCGGCGCCCGGCAGGCCGCGCAACCGACCGGTGTACGCGAGGAGTTCACGCCCCGAAAGCCGCTCGAAGAGCCGCAGTCCCTCGGGGAGCACCCCGATCCTGGCCTTCACCGCGACCGGGTCCCGCCAGACGTCGTGCCCGCCGACCTCGATCTTCCCCATGTCCGGCCTGAGCAGACCGGTCACCATCGAGAGCGTCGTGGTCTTGCCCGCGCCGTTGGGGCCCACCAGGCCGACGAACTTGCCTGCGGGCAGCTCGAGATCGATCCCGGCGACCGCGACCTGTTCGCCGAACCGCTTCCACAGCCCCTGCACCCGCACAGCGGGCGCCCCCACCGCCGGCCCGGAGATGTCCGTGTTGTCCGTCACGGTTCCGCTGTCCGTGTCCGTATGGTCCGGCATGCCACTGCCTTTCGGTATCCCCGCTCGTGGGGACACCCTACGAAAGGCGCGTCCGGGCGTCGGCGGCCTCCCGTGCACAGGCGTAGGCGAGGGGGCTGATGAGCTCCGCCGCGTCGGGCAGCCACCGGTTGGTGTGGGTCGGCCGGCGGGCCCACTGCACGGCACCGCGCCCTCCGACGCGGGTCGGCGGCCCGGCCACGTAATCGCCCTCGCCCCGGCCCACGAGGTCGATCGCCGCGGCGTCCCAGCCCAGGTGCCCCACGAGATCGGGTGCCTTGGCGGCGGCGCCGGGCAGCACGAAGAACAGCATGCGGCGGTCGGGGGTGCACGTCACCGGACCGAGCGTGAGGTCCATCCGCTCCATCCGGGCCAGGGCCAGGAACCCGGCGGTCTCCGGGACGTCGAGTGCGTCGAAGGCGCGCCCCGTCGGCAGGAGTACCGAGGACTTCGGGTGCTCCACCCACATCCGGCGCGCGGCCGCGGCGCTGCCGGTGGCCTGCCCGGCCCAGTCGGGCCGGGTGGGATGGGCTCCGGGGGAGGGGCAGCCGGCGTCGCCGCACGAGCAGCGTTCCCTCCCCTCCACCGCTTCGAGCCAGGTGCCGGGAAACACGTCCCAGTGCCGCTCCTCCGCGTACCGTGCTGCGGCGTCGAGCAGCTGTTCACCTCGCTGTTGGGGGACCTGTGCGGCTTCCGTCACTCCGATGGGCTCTTCCACGAACAACACAACTACCGCCGCCACCTGGGGTTACGGGCGTGGCGCAGTGGGACACGGCGGATCGATCCTGCATATGGGGCGCACGGAGGCATGGACGGGGGCGCGCGTGAGGCAGTGCACCGATGTGCGGGTAACCACTGCAGGACTGTGCCAACTCGCTACTGCTCGTACCCAATGCAGATGAATATGCGCATTTCTTGTGTATGTGCCGGGCAGTGATCCCTTCATTGATCACTGCGGTCTCAGGGGGAAAAATGGCAGCCAGGCCTCTCGTCGCCCGTCAGCCGAACGAACGGCTTCAGACGCTCATCCAGGAAGCCGCCTGTTCCAACGCGGGCCTCGCACGTCGCGTCAACATGGTCGGGACGGAGCGCGGACTCGACCTCCGCTACGACAAGACCTCCGTGGCCCGCTGGCTGCGCGGACAGCAACCGCGTGGCAGGGCACCGGGAATCATCGCCGAGGCGCTCGGCCGCAAGCTCGGCCGTACGGTCACGATCGACGAGATCGGCATGGCCAACGGCAAGAACCTGGCCTCGGGTGTGGGCCTGCAGTTCGCGCCCACCGTGCTCGGTGCGATCGAGCAGGTCTGTGAGCTGTGGCGCAGCGACGTGGGGCGCCGCGACCTGCTGTCCGGGTCGGCCGTGGCCGCGTCGGCGCTGGTCGAGCCCAGCCGGGACTGGCTGATCACGGGCGCGGACCCGCAGGTGGCGCGGACGGCGGGGGCCCGGGTGGGCATGCCGGACGTGGAGGCGGTGCGGGCGATGACGGCCGCGCTCGTCGACCTGGACCACCGCTTCGGCAGCGGACATGTGCGGCCCGTCCTCGTGCACTACCTCAACAGCGTGGTGTCGGGGCTCCTTTCGGGGGCGTACCGCGAATCCGTCGGCCGGGAGCTGTTCGGCGCGGCCGCCCGGCTCACCGAACTGGCCGGGTACATGGCCGTCGACACCGGCCAGCCGGGGCTGGCCCAGCGGTACTACATCCAAGCGCTGCGCCTCGCCCAGGCCGCGGGCGACCGGGCGTACGGCGGCTATGTGCTGGCCGCTTCGATGAGCCATCTCGCGGCCCAGCTCGGCAATCCGCGCGAGATCGCGCAGCTGGCCCGGGCGGCGCAGGAAGGTGCGCGGGGCCGGGTGACGCCGCGCGCGGAGGCGATGTTCCACGCGGCGGAGGCCCGGGGGCACGCGCTGATGGGGGACGCCCGTACCTGCCAGGTGGTGGCGGGCCGGGCGCTGACGGCGCTGGAGTCGGCCGACCCGGACACCGGCGACGACCCGTCCTGGATCGCCCACTTCGACGTGGCCTACCTCGCGGACGAGCTGGCGCACTGCCACCGCGACCTCGGGCAGGCGGAGCCTGCCGCGCGCAGGGCGAAGGAGGCTCTCGCGGCCCTCCCGGAGTCCCGGACCCGACGCCGCGGGATCGGGCTGGTGCTGCTGGCCACCGCGCAGGTCCAGCAGCGTGAGGTGGAGCAGGCGTGCCACACGGGCCTGCGGGCGATGGAGCTCCTGGGCACGGTGCGCTCCAGCCGGGGTGCTGAATATCTCGATGACCTCAAGCAGCGGCTTCTGCCGTACGGGGAGACGCCCGCGGTCCGGGAGTTCGGCGCCAGGATGGAGCTGCAGGCCGCCTGAGCTGCCGATTCTTCGAGTCCGCCATGAACAGCGCCGGAAGCGGGCTGCGTGTTACCGGCTGTGTGAAGGGGTGGTGAGCGCTCCCGGGCGCTTGGCGTGGGGCGGCAGCCACCCGATAGCGTGAGCCGACGATTCCATAGGTTCACACGTAGGAGTCCCGGTGACGCAGAGCGGACAGGGTGACGAGCGGCAGCTCCCTGCTGTACGGCCCGCGCACGAAGGTGTCGTGCTGCCCGCAGAGGGCGGTGCCCCCTGGACCGCGGGAGGGCCCGCAGGAGGCCCGGCGGCCGACCAGGCCGTCCCCGCGGGCGGGCAGCCGTGGGGCCAGCCCTGGGGGCCGCAGGACGCGCACCAGGACGGCACCGCCCCGGGGCAGCTCCCGCCGGAGCAGCACCAGCCGGGTGCGTACGCACCGCAGCAGGGGCAGTACCAGCCCCAGCAGCAGTACGCCGCCCCGCAGGACCCGTACGCGCACCGGCAGGACCCGTACCAGCAGCAGTACGCCCAGCCCCTGCCGCCCGAGGCCGTGCCCGGTATGGGAGCGGGCGGGGACGCGGACGCCACGCAGTACATCGCGCCCGTACCCGGGGGCCCCGGCCCCGGTGGCCTGCCGCCCGAGCACCGTGCCGAGTCGACCCAGTACCTGGGGCAGACGTCCCAGCCCGCCCAGGCGGGCGACGCGGACGCGACCCAGTACATACCGCCGGTGCCCGGTGGAGCTCCGTACGGCATACGGCCCGGGGCCCCGGGCGACCGGCAGCCGCCCGCGGAGTTCGACAGCCTGTTCCGCAGCGAGGAGCCCGCGGGCGCCACGCAGCAGATGCCCCGCTTTGACGCCGGTCAGCAGCAGCCGCGCCGCCAGCAGCCCGGCCGGCCCTACCAGGGCGCGCACGGGCAGCCGCAGCCGCCGCAGGCCCAGCAGCCCTTCCCGCCGGGCGCGCAGGAGCCGCCGGAGCACCAGGGGCGCGGAGGGCAGGGCGGACGGTCCTCGCACATCAAGCTGATCGCCGCGGTCGTCGTCGGCTGTGCCGTCATCGGGCTCGGTGCGGGTGCGCTGATGAGCGGCGGCGACGAGGGCGGCAAGGGCGACAAGCAGCCGGTGGCCGCGCAGAGTTCACCCGCCGCCGGGGATCCGACCGCCAAGGCGGCCGACCCGGCGGAGCCGCAGGCCCAGGCGCTGGACAAGCTGCTCGCCGACAGCAACAACAGCCGTGCGGCGGTGATCGGCGCGGTGGAGAAGATCAAGAGCTGCCGGGCGCTGGACCAGGCGGCCGCCGATCTCAGGGGCGCCGCGGCGCAGCGCCGCGATCTCGTGACGCGGCTCGAGGGGCTCTCCGTCGACCAGTTGCCGAGCCACGCGGAGTTGAAGTCCTCGCTGACGAAGGCCTGGCAGGCGTCCGCGGAGGCCGATGACCACTACGCCGCGTGGGCCGGCCAGGCGAAGAACAAGAAGGTCTGCAAGGGCGGCAGCGCCAAGTCGACCGACGAGAAGGCCAAGGCCGACGCGTCGAGCGGTGAGGCCACCCTCGCGAAGCGCGAGGCTTCGGGGCTGTGGAACTCCATCGCCCAGAAGTACGGCCTGACCAAGCGCGCCCCCACCCAGCTCTGAGCGGTACGACCTTCGGGCCCCGGCTTCTCGGCCGGGGCCCGTCGGCCGTGCGTCAGAACATGCGGCGGGCGTCCATCAGGGTCTCCGTGACGTCCACGAAGCCCTTCTTCTGGGCGACCAGGCGTCCTTCGCGTACTACCTGGAACGTCACCTGCCTGTTGACGATGCGCGGATACCCGGGCGAGCCGATGGTGTCCGCCCAGCGCCAGCGCAGGACCGGTGTCAGGCCGCCGGTGTCCGCCTCGGCGCCCCGGTTGAGGGCGACCGCGAGGCTGCTCGCCGTGATCTCCGGCCGGTCCATCGCCTCGATGACCTTCCTGAGCGCGGTGTACGCGATCCACGTCGTCTGCACGCCGGTGTCCTCGGGATCGATCCGGTTGTCGCCGAAGGCGTACTTCTCGATCACCCCCCGCATCTCGGCCCAGCGGGCATCGCCCGAGTCCGGGTACCAGCCGGTGACGTATGCGCCCTCGAACGGGCTGTTCCGGCCGCCCGTACGGTCGATGAGCGGCTGCCCGATGCTGCCGAGCACGGAGGAGATGCGGACCTCGCTGTCCTCCGGCTCGAGGCGGCGGAACGAGTCGAAGAACGTCTCCGTGCGCTCGCCCAGCACGGCGGTCACACAGCCGTCGCCGGCCTGCTGGAGAGCCTTGGACGCCTGCGAGTCGTACGAGGTGGCCCCCTCGGGGGCCCTGATGTCGTAGGACGCGGGCCGGTCGGCCTTGGTGAGGCTCGAGTCGACGAGCGAGGGCATGCCGTCACCGACCAGCGAGTCGGGCCGTACGAGCGACACCTTGTCGCACGTGGCCGCCAACTGCTGCCCGTTGCCCGCGAGCAGGGCCGACTGGCCGCCGTTGACCGGGTAGGAGAGATAGCTGACGAACTCGTCGGCCGAGGCGCCGTAGCCGCCGATGTACGGAATGCCGGCAGCCTCCAGAGGAGCCAGGAAGGACCGGCCGTACCTGCTGTACGAGCCGACGACCGCGACCGCGTTCTCTTCGACCGCACGCCGGGCGCACTTCGCCGCGCCGCGCGAGGTGTCGTCCTCGTTGCAGGTGATCACCCGCAGCTCGTGACCGTCGATGCCGCCCTGCTCATTGATCCAGCGGCCGTAGGTCCTCGCCATGGCCGGCATGCCCGCCATGTTCACCGAGTCGGCGAGGGTCGCGTCCGGGGCCCAGGTCATGACGGTGACGGGCTCCCTGGAGCCCCCCGAGACTCCAGGGATCACCCCGCAGCCGGATATCAGCAGCGCCCCTGCCGCCGCCGTACACGTGAGGATTTTGTAGGGGCGGGGGGAGGTGAGGCGTCGCCATCCGGTCATGGGCATGAACTTTTCCGCCCCAGGGGTAACGCCGCAGTGTGCTCCGTTCAACGCTCGGTGACGTAAAGGTGAATTGCAGGGGGCTGTGTGCACACGAGCGGAGGGAACGTACGATCGACAACCGTGCAGCAAGGTTCGGAGAACACTTCCCGTCGCGGCCGTCGCTCCTCCACCATGGGCGACATGCCGCTCAACGACATGCCGTGGTGGCGCTGGCGCAGCAATGTGCGCTCGGCGCTGCACATGCTTTCCGACCCCGTCTTCCACCACGAGTGCTGGCTGGCCGGCCGGGAAGGGTACGGCGACGTCACCGACGCCGTGTACCGCCTGGTCGAGGACACCTGGCTGGACAACTGGTCCGCCGAGAAGTACGTCGGGACGATCTTCCGCGACTCGGCCGAGGCGGCCCTCGTGGACGTCGCCGCGCTGCGGGTGCTGCGCATCATGCACCAGGTCGGCGCGGACGCTCCCGTCTCCGTCTACCTGGAGCACCAGGGCTGGCCCGAGGCCGTCGCGGCCGCTCGCGAAGCCCATGTGATGCTCGCCACGAACGACGCCGAGGACCCGGACATTCCGCCGCGTTCCCTGGACGTGCTCCGCATCATGACCAGATCGGCCTGACCCGGGAAGGGTGTGGCACCCTACGGGAATGACCGCGCCGCAGCCTGCCGAATCCGTCCCCGCCGCTGCCTCGGACGCCTTTGCCGAGCAGTACGTCCTCACGCTCTCGTGCCCCGACAAACAGGGCATCGTGCACGCCGTGTCGAGCTATCTCTTCATGACCGGCTGCAACATCGAGGACAGCCAGCAGTTCGGCGACCACGACACCGGTCTCTTCTTCATGCGGGTCCACTTCTCCGCGGACGTCACGGTGAACGTGGACAAGCTGCGGGCCAGCTTCGCCGCGATCGGCGACTCGTTCCGGATGGACTGGCAGATACACCGCTCCTCCGACCGCATGCGGGTCGTGCTGATGGTCAGCAAGTTCGGGCACTGCCTCAACGACCTGCTCTTCCGCTCCGGCATGGGGGCGCTGCCGGTCGAGATCGTGGCCGTCGTCTCCAACCACACGGACTTCGCCGAGCTCGTCGCCTCGTACGGCATTCCGTTCCGGCACATCCCCGTGTCCAGGGAGAACAAGGCGGACGCCGAGGCGCAGCTCCTCGAGCTCGTACGCGGTGAGAACGTCGAGCTGGTCGTCCTGGCCCGCTACATGCAGGTGCTCTCCGACGATCTCTGCAAGCAGCTGAGCGGCCGGATCATCAACATCCACCACTCCTTCCTGCCGAGCTTCAAGGGCGCGAAGCCGTACCACCAGGCCCATGCGCGCGGTGTGAAGCTGATCGGTGCGACGGCGCACTACGTGACCGCGGACCTCGACGAGGGGCCGATCATCGAGCAGGAGGTCGAGCGCGCGGGCCACGGCGTCACGCCGGACCAGCTCGTCGCCATCGGGCGCGATGTGGAGTGCCAGGCGCTGGCGCGCGCGGTCAAGTGGCACGCGGAGCGGCGCATCCTGCTCAACGGCCGCCGTACGGTGGTCTTCGCCTAGGGCCTGACCGGTTCACAGCCGGCTGAGGGACGCCGCGGCGAACAGCACGTCGCGGATCGCCTCGCGGTCGCCCTCCTGCCCCGCCGCGGCTTCCACCGGCGGGACGTGTCCGGCGACCAGCCGGCAGAACTCCACCCCGTCGAGTGCGACCTGCGCGACCGTGTGCTCGGGGGAGCCGACCGCGGCCGGTGAGTCCAGCGCGATGTACCAGTTGCCACCGCCCCGGCCCTCGACCTCCAGATGGAGTGACCGCCCCGGGGATCCGGCCGTCACCAGCTGCCGGGCGGGCGCGGCCAGCCCGGCGCGGCGGCGGCCCGCCAGGGTGGCGGGCAGCAGCCGCGCCGCCAGGTCGATCATCCGGTGGAGATGGGCGGCGGCGGGCGGCTCGTACGGGTAGTCCACCGCGTCCGCGATGTCGCCGCCGTGCACCCAGCACTCGAAGGCCCGCTCCAGGAGCGAGTCCTGCAGCGGGAGGGCGAAGTCCCCGTACGGAACGGACTGCTCCGCGACACCGCGGCCGGCGAAGGACACCGTACGGATGAGGGTGTGGCTCTGGTCGCGCCAGGGCTCCCGGACGGCCCGCGTGGGCGGCCTGAAAGCGGCTGACCAATACGTTTCGGTGCGCTCCGTCGGCGACAGGGGCTTCACACCGGCTCCGAGCGGGTCGTCGAGCCCGAGAGCCGTGGAGACCAGGCCGTCCACGGCCATCAGGTGGGCGATCACCCCGGCGACCGTCGTCTTGCGGTTGACCTGGCGCTCGCCCTCGAACCACTTCAGCCGGACCGGCGCGTGCCACTCGGAGTCGCCGATGTCCCGGAGCAGGGCGTCGAGCCGGGCGGTCTCCGCGTCGTAGGGAGCGGCCCAGGCAGGGACCGGGATCCTCGCCGGGCGGCGGCCCAGGCAGCCCTCCAGGACCCGGGCCCGGAGCATCGGATCCAGGTCCAGGCTGACGTCGCTGTGCAGGAGCCCCACGGCGTCGCGCAGCCGCAGCGCCTCCTCCGCGCAGGGGGCGCACACGGTGAGGTGGTCCTCGACCGCGGCGGTCTCCTCGGCCGAGCAGGCGGCCAGGGCCCAGGCGCCGAGAAGGGACTTGAGCACCTTGTGGGAGAGGACCGGAGGGCCGGGCTCCGTGGGAGTCATCGCCGTGAGGTCCTCGCTGTCGTCCGCGGCGGCCCGTGGCCCGGGTATACGCCGCGCGCCCAGGTTCTCCCCGTCGCGGCCGTTCCCGCCGTTGCCCCCGGTCACAGCGCCCGCCCGTATCCGGGCGGCGAGAAGCCTTCCAGCGGTCGGGTGTTCGCGGTCGAGAGCAGCTGCAGCCCCAGGCGCAGCCGGCGCCGGGCCTCGTCCCCGGTGACACCGAGGTCGGCCGCGGTCTGCCGGTAGTCCCGGCGCTGGATGTACGCGAGCTCCAGCGCGGCGCGCAGCGGCGCCGGCATCGACGCGACGATGTAGTCGGCGCGGGCCGCGGCCGTGGCCCTGCGGACCCGCTGCTCCAGCTCCTCCGTGGACAGGCTGTCGTCCTCGCCGTCGGAACCGGCCCCGTCGTCATCGACGTCGTCATGAGCTCTGCGCAGCCACTGCACGGACCGGTGATGGGTGAGCCGGGTCACCCAGGACCTCATGGAGCCCTGTTTGGGGTCGTACGCGTCGGGGTTCTCCCAGACGTAGCCGAACACCTCGCGGGTCACCACGTCCGCGGCGTCCTCGTCGTCGAGCATCCGGTGGGCCTGGCTGTGGATGAGCGCCGCGAACCGGTCGTAGAGCTCGCCGAGAGCTGCCGCCTCGCCGCGCGCCAGCCGCTGCTGCATCCGGCGGTCCCAGCGGGGTGGTGCGTCCTTCGCCATCGAGCCCCCAGCCCTGTGCCCCTCGTCACGTCGAATGTAGTGGCCGCCGTCGGCCGTGCACGCACCTTTCCACCAAGTACGTCCCTCGAGTGGCGCCGGATGATAGGGAATACGTCACGCGTTGCCGTTTCCGGGCAGGGTAAACGGACTTCAAGTGATCATTTCCGGAGGAAACCCGCGCCGGTTGGTGAGCAGGCGGGGTTTCACGGGCAGGGGACCGGGGCAGCCGCGAGGAGGAACGGAAACTTCCGCATCCTCGGGATTCCCCGGAACGAGAGGCCCAGTCGCGTGACGCTGAAGGTGGACGAGACCGAGCAGGGCGAGTGGACCGTGCTGCGGATCCGGGGCGAACTCGATCTGGTGACCTCACCCGTCGTACGCCAGTCCGTCCACGGGGCGGTGGCCGAGGGGCAGCACGACGTGGTCCTGGACCTCTCGGGCGTCCTCTTCTGCGACTCCAGCGGTGTCGGTGTGCTGATCGCCTCCCGCCGCCTGATGAAGTCCTGCGGCGGCCGGCTGCGGCTCATCCTCCCGGCCAGGGGCGCGGAGGACGGCTCGCACGTCAACAAGGTGCTCGGCGCCCTGGGAGTGCGCCGCCTCTTCGAGGTCTACCCCGACGCCGAGGCCGCCACGGACGAGGAATCCCGGCCCCTCACGGCGTGACCTCCTGAGTTAAGACCAGGTTGTAACACCGGCTGGGGGCTTTAGTGACACGTGACGCCGTTCGGCGTCGTACGCTCCCCGCATGGACAGCGCAGAGTACGAGCGCAAGATCGCGCACCGCTTCGCCGCCTTCGACCAGGACGGCAACGGCTACATCGATCGCGCCGATTTCAACGCCGCGGCATCCCGTCTGCTCACCGAATTCGGTACGACGGCCCGCTGCGACAAGGGGCAGGCCCTCTATACGGGCGCCGAGGCCTTCTGGCAGGGCATGGCGGGCATCGCCGACGTGGACGGGGACCAGCGCGTCACCCGTGAGGAGTTCGTGGGCGGGGCCGTGAAGCGGCTGCGTGACAACCCCGAGCGCTTCGCGGAGATCGCCCGCCCGTTCCTGCGCGCGGCGATCTCCGTCGCCGGCGGCGCGGAGTCCGCAGGCTCGGCGTCCGCTCCCGTGGCGGCCGTGGAGCGGGCCCTGCGGGTCCTGGGCGCCGAGGACGCGGTCGCGGGCGTCGCGGCCCGCAGCCTGGATGCCGACGGGGACGGCCGGATCGCCGAATCGGACGCGGTGGCCGCGTTCGCGGCGTACTTCACCGTGATCGAGCCGGACGCGTAGGACCTCCGCTCAACACGCCCAACCGCACAAGCAGTTCGCGCCGGGCCCGCCGCAACGACCGCGGTGGGCCTGCCCGGGGGTCCCGGGCTGGTGGGGGACGGGGCGGGAGCGTGCCGGCGGCGGGGTGCGGTGTGACGCAGTGCAGCCGATACCGGGTTGTGTCCTGGTCCGGCTCGTCACCGGGCGGAGTCGTCCACCCGGCTCGGGTACGCTCCGTTGGATGCGAGTGGTTCTGGAACCGAGGGATCCGGATGTGGCCTGTGCGGCGACTCCGGGCCGGGAACGGCGCCCTGCTCGTGACCCACGGAGATGCGCCGGGCCTGCCGGGGAGTCAGCTCCCTCGGTGCCCACGCGCTCCTGTTCGACTCTCCGCAGCGTGCGTCGCACAATATGCACCACGCGTACTCCTTCGCGCTGGAATATGCCCGAAGCGCTTGTTGCGGTGACTGTACGTCAACCATGCTGTCTCGCAGGGGAGTCACGTTCCGTGACCCTGAGGAGGCGCGAGGCGATGTGTCCGCCGGTTCGGATGGTGTGAGCGGTGCAGGTGCTTCAGGTTCAGCTGGAGGTCGGGCCGGATCCCGCAGAGGTGGGGAGGGCCCGCAGATGGGCGCGGTCGCGACTGGTCGGGTCCGGAATAGAGGACGATGAGCCGCTCGCCGAGACGCTCATCCTGCTGATCTCGGAGCTCGTCACGAACGCGGTGGTCCACACGGGCTGCCCGGCCGTGCTGCGGATGCTGTTCGGCTCCTCGGGATCGACCGGGACGGTGCGGGTCGAGGTGGCCGACACCAGCTGCTGTCCTCCTCAGCCGCGTCACGCCGAGGGCGAGGACACCAACGGCCGTGGCCTGGAGCTGGTCGACGGCCTGGCGGACCGCTGGGGCTGGCTGCCGGAGGGCGCCGGGAAACGGATCTGGTGCGAGATCGACCGGGGCGGCCCCGTGATGGTCCCGGTGATCCAGGAACAGCCGGGCGACCTCGCGCGACGGGCCAGTCTCTGAAGGCGGCGGGCCCTGTGTCCTAGCGTGCCTGCCCGGGGACCGTCGAGCGGAACGTACGCCGGTACACCGTCGGTGACACCCCCAGCGCCGCCTGGACATGTTGCCGCAGGGACGTGGCCGTACCGAACCCCGCGTCCCGTGCCACCTGGTCGACCGACAGGTCCGTGGACTCCAGCAACTGCCGTGCCCGCTCCACCCGCTGCTGGGTGAGCCACTGCCCCGGGCTGATGCCGACCTCCTCGCGGAAGCGGCGGGTGAACGTCCGCACGCTCATCGACTCCTGGTGCGCCAGGTCGCGGAGCAGGATCGGCTGTTCCAGCCTGCCGAGCGCCCAGGCGCGCGCACCGGTCGTCGTCGCGAACTGCGTCTCGGGGACGGGCCGCTGGATGTACTGGGCCTGGCCTCCGTCGCGGTGCGGGGGGACGACGGTGCGGCGGGCGACGTCGTTGGCGACGGCGGTGCCGTGGTCGCGGCGCACGATGTGCAGGCAGAGGTCGATTCCGGCCGCGACCCCGGCGGAGGTCAGGACGTCGCCGTCGTCGATGAACAGGACGTCCGGATCGACGCGGACGTTCGGGAAGAGCCGCTGGAAGTGGTCGGCGGCCGACCAGTGCGTGGTGGCGGGGCGGCCGTCGAGGTACCCGGCGGCGGCCAGGACGTAGCCCCCCGTGCAGATGGAGACCATCCGCGTACCCGGCCTGATGTACGCGAACGCGGCGGCGAGCTCGTCGGTGAGCCTGCCCTCCGAGTACACCGGGCCGAGCTCGTACGAGGCGGGGATGACGACCGTGTCCGCGGTGGCCAGGGCCTCGGGGCCGTGCTCGACGACGATGCTGAAGTCCGCGTCGGTGGCGACCGGGCCCGGCGGACGGACGGAGCAGGTCACGACGTCGTACAGCTTCGTGCCCCTGTTGAGGGGTTCGGAGCTCAGCGAACGGCCGAAGATCCGTTGGGGAATGCCCAGTTCGAAGGGGAGCAGCCCGTCGAGGGCGAGTACGACGACGCGGTGCGGCATGCGGTTTCCTCTCCCACGGCTGGCTTGCTGAGACCTTAAGCTGATAGGTGTCCTCGACGTGAAGGAAAAGTCGGCGGGCCCTGCGTTCATTCCCTCGGTGGCGGGTCCCCGGGCGGTGGCGGCGGCAGCAGCTCTTGTGACGGTGGCGGCGGGGCTCGGCGTGCGGTCCGTGGCGGGCGGCGAGCTCGCGAAGTACGCGGGGGACGCGCTGTACACCGTGCTGATCCACGCCCTCGTCCTGTTCCTCGTGCCCAGGGTGCGGCCGCTGACGGCTGCGGGGTCGGCCCTCGCGTTCAGCTGGGCGGTCGAAGCGGCGCAGTTGACGGGGGTCCCGGCGGAGCTGTCCGAACGGAGCGCGGTGGCCCGGCTGGTGCTCGGCTCGACGTTCAACGCCCCCGACCTGTTCTGGTACGTGGTGGGAGCCGCCGTGGCCTGGGCCGTGCACACCGCGTACCGGAGCAGGTCCGGCGCCTGACCGTACGGAGAGGGCGGCCCGATCCCTGGTGGCCCGATCTCTGCGAAGGGTGTCTGTCCAGCCACTCGTACGGGAGTCGCGGCCCCCGGATGCTGGCTGCGTGACACAGACAACCGAAAGCGCCGCCAGGGACGACGACCGTCGGACCACACCCGCCGACGCACCCCGTCGTTCCTCCCGTCCGCGCATCCACCGGGCATGGATCGTGGCCGCCGTCACCTTCGTGACGATCATCGGCGGGGCCGCCTTCAACTCCCTCCCAGGCCTCCTCATCGACCCCCTCCACACGGAGTTCGGCTGGTCGCGCGGGGAGATCGGCCTGGCCGTCTCGATCGACATGGCGCTGTACGGGCTGACCGCGCCGTTCGCCGCCGCACTCATGGACCGGTTCGGCATCCGCCGGGTCGTGGTGGTCGCGCTGAGCGCGGTGGCCGCCGGGGCGCTGGCGAGCGTCTGGATGACGGCGTCCTGGCAGCTGATGATCTACTGGGGCCTGCTCGTCGGCCTGGGTACCGGCTCGATGGCCATGGCCTTCTCGGCCACCGTCACCAACCGCTGGTTCGTCGCCCGCAGGGGTCTGGTCACCGGCATCCTCACCGCGGCCGGCGCCTCCGGCCAGCTGGTCTTCCTCCCCCTGTGCGCCTGGATCGTCGACGAGCACGGCTGGCGGCCGGCCTCGGTGACGGTCGCCCTCGCCGCGCTCGTCGTCGTCCCGTTCGTCTGGCTCCTGATGCGGGACCACCCGGCCGACGTGGGGCTCGCCCCGTACGGCGGTTCGTACGTGGAGAAGCCGGCTCCCGCGGTGGGCGCGGCGACCCGCACCGTACGGGTCCTGCTCGACGCGGCCCGCACGGGGCCGTTCTGGCTGCTTGCCGGCTCGTTCGCGATCTGCGGTGCCTCCACCAACGGCCTGATCCGCACCCACTTCGTGCCCTCGGCGCAGGACCACGGCATGGAGATCACCGCGGCGGCCTCGCTGCTGGCGGTCATCGGGATCTTCGACATCATCGGCACGATCTTCAGCGGCTGGCTCACGGACCGCTTCGACGCCCGCAGGCTGCTGGCCGTCTACTACGCGCTGCGGGGCATCTCGCTGCTGTTCCTGCCGATGCTGATGGCACCGGCCGTGCACCCGTCGATGCTGTTCTTCATCATCTTCTACGGTCTGGACTGGGTCGCCACGGTCCCGCCGACCCTGGCCCTGTGCCGCGAGCACTACGGCGAGGACAGTGCGATCGTCTTCGGCTGGGTGCTGGCCTCGCACCAGGTGGGCGCGGCCCTGGTGGCGTTCCTGGGCGGCGTCGCACGTGATGTGTTCGGTTCGTACGACGTGGTCTGGTACGCGTCGGGGGCGCTGTGCGCGTCGGCCGCCCTGATGGCGCTGGTGATCCGGCGGAAGCCGGCCGACGGCGCGCTGAAGGACGCGGCCGTCGGCTGAGGAGCTGCTGCCGGGTCAGCGCGTGCGGGCCAGCCGCCCGGCGATCTTCCGGGCGTCCAGGGCCATTTCGCGGAGGTTCCCGCTGATCGGATTGGTGAACCCGGTGAAGTAGAGGCCGGGCGCCTGCCGCGGGGTGCGGGCGCCGTGCACCACGGGGCGGCCACGGGCGTCCAGTACGCCGAGGTGGCCCACCAGGTCCTCCAGGGCCCGCCGGTACCCGGTCGCCGAGATCACCGCGTCCGGGGTGATCCGGGTTCCGTCGGCCAGCACCACCGTGTCCTCGTCGAAGGACTCGACGGCAGCCACGGGGACCACCAGGCCGCGCTTCACCGCGTCGATCAGGCCGACGTCCTGGATCGGGATCGCGCCCTCCTTGACCCGGGAGTACAGGCCCGTGTCCGGCCGGGGCAGACCCTGCCCGGAGAGGTCGGGGACGGAGATGCGGGACATCAGGCCACCGGCGCGGTCGACCAGCCGGACCGGCAGCCTGCGGACCAGGACCGCGGTCGCCTGCGCGGGCCAGCCCGCCGTCGAGCGGCGCACGATGTGCGGCGTGGTGCGGACCGCGATACGTACCCGGGAGGCGCCGCCCTCCACGAGGTCCACGGCGATCTCCGCCCCCGTGTTGCCGATGCCGGCGACGAGGACGTCCCGGCCCGCGTACGGGGCCGGGTTGCGGTACTCGGCGGCGTGCGTCAGTTCGCCGGTGAAGGTCTTTGTACCGGGCCAGTCCGGTGTCCGCGGGGTGTGGTTGAAGCCGGTGGCCACGACGACCGCCCGGCCGGTCAGCACCCGGCCGCCGGTCGCGGTCAGCTGCCAGCCGGTTCCGTCGGCGGCCGGGTCGATCCGGTTGACCTCGACGCCCGTCACCACTTCCAGCTCGTGGTGCTCGGCGTACTTCTCCAGGTAGCGCACCATGTCGTCGCGCGAGACCCAGCGCCCGAACCGGCGCGGCATCGCCAGCCCCGGCAGAGCCGACCAGCGCCTCGTGGTGTGGAGGTGCAGCCGGTCGTAGTGACGGCGCCAGGACGCCCCGACGGCACCGGACTTCTCCAGCACCACGGCCCGTACTCCCTGTTCCCGCAGGGTCGCTGCGACGGCGAGGCCGCCCGGCCCGCCGCCGATCACATAGACCGGCCGGTCGTCGGTGCGGTCGATGGAGGAGGGAAGAACGGGGCCACCGGCGGTGGATGTGCTGTCTGACATGTTCCGGAGCGTAATCCGGCGTTCACTTGATGGGTCTCGGTCAAGACCGGAATCGGTTGCGAATTGATCACGGATGCGTGCTTGCTGTGCGTTCGGAGGCCGATTTCGGCTTCTCCTGCACACAAGCGTTCACAGCACCGGTGCGGTCTCTACGGCCACAGGAGTTCGCGGGTCCACGTGCCGCCGGCCTCGCGGCGGTAGCGCAGACGTACGTGCCGCCGCTGCGCGTCGCCCTGGAAGAACTCCGCCTCCTGGGGCTCGACCACGTAGCGCGTCCAGGTCTCCGCGTCCGCGTCGGGCTCGGCCCGGGCGCGTTCCCAGGCGGCCTCGGAGGCCCGGACGAGCTCCTCGGACGAGGCGAGCACCTCGCTCTGCGAACCCGTCAGCGCGGCGGCCAGCGCGCCGGTCGACCGGGCGTGCAGATCGGCCAGGCTCTCCGCGCGGCCCACGGGGGTGACCGTGCCCCGTACCCGGATCTGGCGCCCCTGCGCGGGCCAGTAGAAGTTGAGGGCCGCGTGCGGGCGGGCCGCGAGCTGGCGGCCCTTCTCGCTGGTGGAGTGGGTGGCGAAGTGCCAGCCGCGCTCGTCGGCGTCGTGCAGCATCAGCGTCCGCACGTCGGGCCTCCCCTCGGCGTCCACGGTCGCCAGGGTCAGGGTGTGCGGCTCCGTCTGTCCGGCGTCCACGGCCTCGGCGAACCAGGTGTGGAAGAGGGCGAGGGGGTCGGCGGGCGCCGTGGACGGGTCGAAGCGGGGGAGGGTGACGTCCCAGACGCGCTGGGCGTGGAGCAGCTCGCGGAAGGCCTTCTGTGCATCGCTCATGGATCCATTCCACAGCCTCGCGGGGCCGTTCGCCCAGTGGGTGCGGGAACGCCGACGGCGGACCACGTGGGGAGTGGTCCGCCGTCGGTGAGACAGGACGTGGGGCGCCGCGGGGTGGCCGCGGGTGCCCGGCGTGTGTGGGGGGTCCTGGCCGGCGCCTACCTGACCGGCTTCTTGCCGGTGATGCCGAGGTGTACCAACAGGGCGAGGTTCGGCCGGAGTTCGGCCTGCTTCACGCCCCAGGTGGTGAAGCCCTTCTGGTGCGAGGCGACCGCGGCCAGCATCACGACCATGGAGCCCGCCACGGCGGCGGGGCTGACGTCCTTGTCGACCTTGCCCTTGGACTGGAGCTCCTTGACCGAATCCGTCAGGGAGTTGGTGACCGAGTTCAGGATCTTCATGCGGATCTTGTTGAACCGCTTGTCGCCCTCGGCCGCACCGAGGTCGACGACGCGGAGGATCGCGTCGTTGCGCCGCCAGAAGTCGAGGAACCCCTCGACGAGTTCTTCGGATGTCTGCCAGCCGGCCTTGCCGATCCAGGAGCGGCCTGCGACCAGTTCGGTCAGGCCGGCACCCTCCTTGGCCATTTCCTCGGCGACTTCGAGGACGGCGCCCTCGACGTCGGGGAAATACTGGTAGAAGGTCGCGGGTGAAGTCCCCGCCTTCCGGGCCACGTCGATGACTTTGACGTCCCGGTACGGCGAGGAGCTGAGCATCTCGCTGAGGCAGTCGAGCAGCTTCTGCCGCGTCGCCTGACCGCGCCGACCAGCCACGCGGCCGTCGACGGTGCGTACTTGTCCTGTCATGCCGTCAGCTTACCGAGGGGTGATCGGAGCGCGATTTGACCGACTGCAAATGGGGAACGCCCCAGTGCGGACGGGGTGCACGGCGCTTTTCCGTGGGGGCGGGGCCGGTCTGCGGGAGGCTGATCCGGGGCGGGTCGGGAGCTGTGGAGCGCAGCTGCCGGCGCGGTGGGAGGTTCCGGTGTGACGGTCTTATCAACAGCCTGTGGATAACTTCGGTGGACAACTTTCGTCCACGAGGGGCGCAGAACCTTCACGATTCGGGCGAATGTTCTATTTGGACGGGTCGGGATGCTCGGGGCGCGCCGCGCGGCGCCCGACGTTACGTTGACTGTGACGGGCGTCACCGCTACGGAAGGACCCGGGCCCATGGTCGTATTCGCGCAATCCGCGCCGTGCTGGGTGGATGTGCAGCTCTCCGACCTCGAAGCCGGCAAGCGCTTCTACGGCGGGCTCTTCGGCTGGACCTTCCGGGCGGGTGACGGCATGCCCTTCGCCGACGCCTTCAGCGACGGCAAGCTCGTCGCCGCACTCGCCGCCAAGCAGGACGGCCGCATGCCGACCGCCTGGGGCGTCTACTTCGCCACCGACGACATCCTCGCCACCGTCGCCGCGATCCGTGAGGCGGGCGGCCAGGTGATCACCGAACCCGTTCGGGCGGGCCGGGCCGGCGTACTGGCCCAGGCGGCCGATCCCGGCGGCGGGGTCTTCGGGCTGTGGCAGGCGGGGGACAGGGCCGGCTTCGAGAAGCAGAACGAGCCGGGATCCTTCTGCTGGACCGAGGTCTACACCCGTCAGCCGGAGCGTGTGGACGCCTTCTACGAGGAGGTCTTCGGCTTCCGGGGCACGGACCTCGACGAGCCCGGGGGCGGGAGCGACGACAGCGACGTACTCGGTACGGACTTCCGCATGTGGTCCCCGGCCGGCAGCGATCCGGGGCCCGACACCGCGATCGGCGGACGGAGCGTCATCACGGACGCGTTCCCCGAGATGATGCCCAGTTACTTCCTCAACTACTTCGCCGTAGCCGACTGTGTCCGTACCGTCGAGACCGCCACCCGCCTGGGTGGCCGGATCTCGGCTCCGCCCTTCGATATTCCTTACGGGCGCATGGCGGTTCTCCAGGACGACCAGGGCGCCGCGTTCGCGGTACTGCAGCCGACCGAGCTGTTGCCGTAGCTGTTGCCGTAGCTGTTGCCCCGGCTGTCCTGAAAGGGGTGGAGTGCCACAAGACACCCCGATCCGCCCCCGGGTTCGCAACCGGGGCCTGAGCCAGGAAGAATCAGGGTGCGCACCGCCAGGTGGTGCCCAGTGGTGAGACGCTGCACAGGGCGGGATTTCGCGGGCTTCTGTTCCTGAGGTCCGTACGGGGAGGTGGCAGGCAAGTGGAGCAGCTGACGCAGCATGACCCGAGGCGGATCGGCCCGTTCGAGGTGCTGGGACGACTCGGGGCCGGCGGCATGGGGCTGGTCTATCTCGCGCGCTCGGCGTCGGGCCGGCGGGTGGCGATCAAGACGGTACGCACGGAATTGGCCGAGGACCAGCTGTTCCGGGTCCGTTTCACGCGTGAGGTGGAGGCAGCCCGCGCGGTGAGCGGCTTCTACACCGCCGCCGTCGTCGACGCCGATCCGCGTGCGGCAGTGCCATGGCTGGCCACCGCCTACGTCCCCGCCCCCTCGCTCGAGGAGATAGTGAGTGAGTGCGGGCCGATGCCGACGCAGGCCGTGCGGTGGCTGGCCGCGGGCATCGCGGAGGCCCTGCAGTCGATCCACGGGGCAGGACTGGTCCACCGCGACCTGAAGCCGTCCAACGTGCTCGTGGTCGAGGACGGGCCGCGGGTGATCGACTTCGGTATCGCGTCCGGTGTCTCCAACACCCGGCTGACCATGACCAACGTCGCGGTGGGCACTCCCGCGTACATGTCTCCGGAACAGGCACGCGACTCGCGGAGCGTGACGGGGGCGAGCGATGTGTTCTCGCTCGGCTCGACTCTGGTCTTCGCGGCGACGGGACATGCGCCCTTCCACGGGGCGAATCCCGTCGAGACCGTGTTCATGCTGCTGCGGGAGGGGCCCGACACGGAGGGGCTGCCCGACGACCTGCGTCCGCTGATCGAGTCCTGCATGCAGATGGACGCGACGCGGCGGCCCAGCCCGGCCGATCTGCAGGCCCAGCTGGCCCCGCACCTGTTCGCCTCCGGCAGTGACGACAGCGGTACGGCGTCGGCGTGGCTGCCGACCCGGGCGACCGCGATGATCGAGCAGCGCAGGGGCGGCGGCCGCACCGCCGCCGTGCCCGCGCCCGTGGTCGCGCCGCCCCAGCAGCCCGGCCCGCCGCCCCCGGGAGCCGACTGGGACGGTGCCTGGCGCGCGGGCGGCGACGTACGCACCGCGCCCGCGCCGTCGCAGGTGGCGCCCGCGCCCGACGGCGGCCCGGTGCGGCTGCCCGGCGCGCAGGTGCCGATCGGTCCGGGCCCGCGCCCGGTGGACGTACGGGGCGCGGCCGCCGCGCACGCGGACCCGGCCACCGGCTGGGTGCGCCCGCCCGCAGGGCTGAACGGCGCGGCCGGCGGGGCCGCCCCCACGGCCCCGGTGCCCGCCCCCTCGCCCGCCCCGGACGCGGCGCCGGACCGCTGGCGGCCGTGGCGTTTCCGCATGTCGAACGATGTGTGGGGCACGCCCGTCGTGGTCGGCGATCTGCTGTACGTGACGTCCTTCGAGGTCCACGCGCTGGATGTGGGCAACGGGCGCCGCCAGTTCAAGACGCGGGACGTGGCCTGGGCGATGGCCGTCGACGGGGGCAGGATCCATGCCTCGGACGGTCCGTCCCTGTACGCGCTGGACGCGGCGACCGGCGCCGAGCGGTGGCGGCTGCAGACGGACGCGTGGGTGTACTCGCTGAAGGCCGACCGCGGCACGGTCCTGACCGGGACGCGCGGGGGTGGCGTACAGGCGTGGGAGGCGTCCAGCGGCGAGAAGCTGTGGGAGGCCCGGGGCGTCCAGAGCGACTTCGAGACGCCCGAGGCCGGGCCGGTGATCCACGACGGCACGGTCTACCTGTGGCAGGACGCGCGGCTGCGGGCCGTCGACGCCCGGACGGGCACGGAGCGGTGGTCCTACCCCATCGGCGACGCGGCCTCCTGTGGCGGTGTGCCCGTGCGGGTGACCCCGGCGCCGGACGGCTTCGTGTACATCGCCGCGGGAACCCGGGTGCTGGCCGTGGACACGGTCTCGGGCCGGGTGCGCTGGCACTTCGAGTCGCCGGCCGCCTTCCTGTCGCCGCCCGCCTTCGCGCCGGGACCCGCGGTCACCGGGGGCGGGGTGTACCTCGCCGACTATCTCGGCACCGTGTACGCGCTGGACGCCTCGACCGGCAAGGACCGGTGGCGGATCGCGACGGAGGCCCGGCAGTCGATCGAACCCGTGCTGGTCACGGCGGGGAACGTGCACGTCGGCAGTGGCAGCGCGCTGTACACGCTGGACGCGGTGACCGGCACGCCCAAATGGCGGTTCGCGGCGGGCGGCGACGTGGTCGGCGCACCGGTGGTCGCGGACGGCCGGGTCCACTTCGGCTCGGCGGACCACGTGCTCTACACCCTGGACGCGGCGGGCGGCCAGCTGCGCTGGAAGCTCGCCACGGGCGGCGAGATCACGGGCTCACCGGTCGCGCAGGCGGGTGTCGTCTACGCGTGCAGCAAGGACCGGTGCGTGTACGCACTGGACGCGCTGAAGGGAACGGGGACGGGGAGCAGGGCGGCACGGACGTAACCCCGGTCACGCCTCAGCACGCCTTACGGGCGTCTCACGGGCGTCTCACGGGCGGGGCGGGGGATGGCGGCCGTCGTCCTCGTCCTTGACCGGGTACGGGGCGGTGTCCTCGTCGGACCTGCCCCGGTGCTGGCCCGTCCCCGGCCCCGTGTACGGGTGCGCCTCCGGCTCCGGCCACGGCGTCGTCTGCGCCGACATGCCCGGCTCCTGCGTCGGAGGCCAGGTGTCCGGACGGTCGTCCGGCGGCACGGGATACGGGTCGAGGTCGTCACGCGGTGCTGCCCGCACTGCCCGCGTCCGCCCCGACATCACCAGGGCGCCCAGCAGGAGCATCACACCGCCCGCGGCCGCCTGTGCCACACCCATCCGCAGTCCGGACCCGTCGCCGTCCACGGTCAGGCTGCCCGTCGCCTGCCCCTGGCGGACCATCCACAGCACGGTGAAGCCGAGAACGATCAGGCCCGCCACGGCCACCACCCAGCGTGAGCGGAGCACCACGCCCACCAGGGTCACCAGGGCGGCGAAGAGGAACGGCAGAAGGATCGAACCGAGCACGGCCGACGAGGTGGCGCTGATGCCGTTGAACAGGTCCTGGATGCGGTAGTCCCGGCCGAGGCGGCCGTCGTACCAGCTCTGGAAGGGGCTCTGGACGGCGGCCGCCGCTCCTAGGAGAGCAAGGACGGAGCCGAGAACATTGCGGATCATCGTCAGCCTCCCGGGCCTGTGCGCAGGACACCGCTCTCGGGCTCGACGCTACGCCCGGCCCCTCACCCGTGCCATCGGAGACCATTGCCAGACCGTGACAGGGTCATGACTGGACTGCGGGTCTGCGGCGGGAATGCTGTGCGTTACGGTGTCGCGCGGCTGTGCGACGGCCGTGGACGGCCGACAACAAACAAAGGGGGGCTGCATCGATGATGCGGCGACGAATGAGGTTCGCGGCGGTACTGGTCGTGGTGGTGCTCGCGCTCACCGGATTCTCCACCTCCAGCAGCGGCGGCAAGGGCGGGAAGAGCCGCAGCGGCAAGAGCAGCAGCTCGGGCGGCGGCTGCTCCAACTCGAAGAAGAGCAACAACGGTTACCACGACTACGACTACGACGACGACTACGACAGCTCGTCGAGCAGTTCGTCCGGCGGCTCCACCTACTCCACGCCGACCCCCACCGCGACCGCGACGGACGCCCCCGACGTCCGGGTCGTACGCTGCGCCCAGCCCCGCAAGGGCAAGCGCAAGGCGGTCACCACGTCGACGGTCGAGATCCGGTCGACGGCGACGGGCACACACACCTACGACGTCGACGTGACGTTCCTCGACGCGAGCGGCAACACCGTCGACACCGGTGAGACCACGGTCGACCTCGACTACGACCAGGCCGAGACCCTGACGGTCCGCATGGACAGCCCGCGGACCGTCTCCCGGGTGAAGCGCTGCCTGGTCACGGCGGAACTGCGCTACTGAATCCTGTGCGCGGACACGCAGCGGCCGCGGCGGCACCCCCTCCGCGCCGCCGCGGCCGCTCCCCGTGCGTCGTGAGGTCTAGTTGGCCGGCTCGCCGGTGGCGTGCGCGTCCGCCGGCTTGAGCGGCGAGCCGGTCGCGTGGGCGTCCTGAGTGGTGATCTCCTCGCCGGTGGCGTGGGCGTCCGCCGGCTTGAGCGGCGAGCCGGTCGCGTGGGCGTCCTGAGTGGTGATCTCCTCGCCGGTGGCGTGCGCGTCCGTCGGCTTGAGGATGTCGCTCTTGTCGGCCATGAGGTTCAACTCCTGAAAAGGTCTGACAGCGGATGGATGGGCCCGCCCGGCGGTTCCCCCGTGGATCGCCGGGCGGGCCTTCCAGGGCCGTTCACCTTAGTGGTGTGGCCACTCGGCAATCCGTCTGCCCCCCGACGCGACGGATCGATGAGTAGAGAGTGCCGTGCGGCGATAAACGATTGATGAACGCCCGTCAGGAAGCCCTGGCGACCGGGGCCGGGGCCAGCAGGGCGCGTACCGCGTCGGCTTCCGGCGACCCCAGCTCGTCGAAGATCGACAGAGCCTCGTTCCAGCAGACCTGTGCGCGATCGGTCTGCCCTATGCCCGCGAGCCCGCGTCCCAGTGCGGTGAGGACGTTCGCGCGCCGCCATTCGCCGCCGATGCCGCGCAGGATCACCAGTGCCTGCTCGGCGTGTGACGCCGCGTGAGCCGGCTGGCGGATGGCGAGGTGCAGCTCGGCCAGCCGGAACAGGGTCATCCCGTGCCACAACTGCTGGCGGCTGTCACGGAATATGGCCATGGCCTCGGTGAGTGCCTGCTGGGCGAGGCCCGTCCGGCCCGTGCCGGTGAGCGCCAGTCCCAGCGCGTACTTCCCGTTGGCCAGGCGCAGGGCCAGACCCGAGGCGTCCGTCTCGTAGATGCCGACGCCCTGCTGGGCGAGGTCCACCGCACTTGCCGTTCGCCCCGTGGCCAGGTGGACCCGGGACAGGTTGCACAGGGCCGAGGCCTCGCCCGGCTTGTTGCCGTCGGCACGGAAGGCGGCCAGGGCCTGCGTCAGGTGGGTCTCGGCATCGGTGTGCCGGTTCTCGTACAGGGCGACGATGCCGCGTTGGTTCGGGACCTGGGCCAGCGAAACAGGGTCGTCGGCCAGCCGGCCGAGTTCGAGAGCGCGCCTGGCCTCGCTCTCCGCCTCGGCGAACCGTCCGGAGACGCTGAGGACATGGGTGAGCATCGTGCGGGCGCGGCCTTCGGCCCGCGCGTCTCCCGCCGCGCGGGCTGCCTCGCTCACGGCTTTGGCCGCAGTGGCGAACTGGTGTGAGTTCGCACCGGATTCACCCAGATCGACCACGGCCATGAGCAGGTCGGACGCCCGCCGGGGCATGCCGGAACCGGCCGACTGGCGTGCGCAGGCCAGCAGTCCGCTGGATTCCGAGAACAGCCAGTCCAGTGCGGTCTCGCGGACCCGGAAGGTGAGACCGGGGTACTCGGTGCGCGAGAAGTGGTCGAGCACCCGCTCCCCGGGCCGCTCCAGCGCGTACACCCCCGCCGCCGTCGCCAGGTAGAAGTCCAGCAGCCGCGACAGCGCCAGCTCCCGTTCCACCGGCGGCTGTTCGTCACGTTCCGCGCACGCGCGCGCGTAGAGGCGCACCAGGTCGTGGTAGCGGTAACGTCCCGGGGCCGCCGACTCCAGGAGGCTCGTGTCGACCAGGGCCTCCAGGAGGTCCTCCGCCGCGTGCGTCTCCAGGTTCAGGAGGGCGGCGGCGGCCGCGAGGGAGATGTCCGGGCCGTCCGCCAGGCCCAGGAGGCGAAAAGCGCGGGCCTGCTGGGGTTCCAGCTGGCCGTAGCCGAGCTCGAAGGTCGCCTTCACCGCGAGGTCGCCCGCCTGGAGCTCGTCCAGCCTGCGGCGTTCGTCGGCGAGCTTCGAGGCCAGCACCGAGACCGTCCAGGTGCGGCGGGCGGCCAGCCTGGACGCGGCGATACGGATGGCCAGGGGCAGGAACCCGCACGCGGCGACGACGTCGAGGGCTGCCTCGCGCTCGGAGGTGACGCGTTCGTTGCCGACGATGCGGGTGAAGAGCTGCAGGGCCTCCTCGGGGGACATCACGTCCAGGTCCACCAGGTGCGCGCCCGCCAGGTCGACCATGCGGACCCGGCTGGTGACCAGGGCCGCACAGCCCGCCGTGCCGGGGAGCAGGGGGCGGATCTGGGCCGCGTCGTGGGCGTTGTCCAGGAGGACCAGGATGCGACGGCCGTCCAGGGTGGAGCGGTACAGGGCGGCCCGCTCGTCCAGGGAGTCCGGGATCGCGGAATCGGGGGTCCCCAGGGCGCGCAGGAACGCCCCCAGGACCGTCTCCGGTTCGGCGGCTCTCGCGCCCGCGCCCTGGAGGTCCACGTACAGCTGGCCGTCGGGGAAGTGCGGGCGGGCCCGGTGGGCCACGTGGACGGCCAGCGTCGTCTTGCCGACGCCGCCGATGCCGGCCAGTGCGGAGACGGCCATGACGGAGCCCTCGGCGGTGGCGAGCCGGTCGCCCAGCTCGGTCACGAAGGGGGCGCGGCCCGTGAAGTCCGGGACGGTGGCCGGGAGCTGGGCGGGGCGGACCGGGACGGTGGCAGGGGCCGGCTCGTCGACCGGGCGGGCCAGTTCCTCGTCGGCCTGCAGGATCCGCTGCTGGAGCTGGGCCAGCTCGGGGCGCGGGTCGACGCCCAGTTCCTCGGCGAGCAGACGCCGGGTGTCCGCGTACACCGCGAGCGCCTCGGCCTGGCGGCCGCTGCGGTAGAGGGCGACCATCAGCAGCTCGCGCAGCCGCTCGCGCAGGGGGTGCGCGGCGGTGAGTGCGGTCAGCTCCGAGACGGCCTCGGCGTGGCAGCCGACCTCCAGGTCCATGTCGAGCCGGGTCTCGGTGAGCTGGAGACGCCATTCCTCCAGGCTCGTGCGCTGGTTCTCCGCGTACGGGCCGGGCACCGAAGCGAGCGCCTCGCCGTCCCACAGGCCGAGCAGTTTGTTGATCAGGGTGCGGGCCTGGCAGCGGTCACCGCCGCCGCGCGCCTTCTCCGCCTCGGCGGCAAGGTCCTGCGCGAGCGTGAGGTCGAGCGCCTCGCGGCTGATCCGGATCGCATAGCCGCCCGACTCGCTGACCAGGGTGTCCTGCCCCAGGATCTTGCGGAGCCGGGACGCGTACGTCCGTACCGCCGCGAGCGCCTGCGAGGGAGGGTCGTCGCCCCAGAGGGCGTCGATGAGCTCGGCGGCGGTGGCCGTGCGGCCGTCGCGCAGGAGCAGGGCGACCAGCAGGGCCCGTTGCTGGGGCGACCCGGACGCCAGAGCCTCTTCGCCGCGCCAGGCGCGAACGGGACCCAGCACGGCGAAGCGCAGTTCGGTGCCGGCCGTCCGTCCTTGCGGAGCACGCTGCTCCGGAACGCGCACACGAGGTCCGTCGTCGCGGTCCATTGATGCCCCCTGTCCTGCTTGCCCCGCCGGTCCTGCCGATCGTGCTCTGCTCCGTGGCGCTGGTATCGCGCTCAACAGTCTGCCTTGTTATAGGCGGACTCGTCAGCAGTGGGTGACGCTCTGCACAAGGCCTCGACAACGATTCGGGGACGGCGGCCTTTTCGGACAAGTGACGCCGCGTCGGATGAAGCCCCCCGGGTGCGCCGGCCGGGGATGCCGGCACCGTCGGCGTCGCCGGGGCGCGGCATCGGTCCGGTGGACGCAAGGCAGGAGCCCCGCTCCTCCGCCGGGGCGGGGGAGCGGGGCTCCTTGGGTACTGCTGACCGGCCGCGATCGGCCGACCCGGGCAACTAGGCCGGGGTGACGTTCTCAGCCTGCGGACCCTTGGGTCCCTGAGTGACGTCGAAGTTCACGACCTGGTTCTCCTCGAGAGAGCGGAACCCGGACGCGTTGATCGCGGAATAGTGAACGAAGACATCCGGGCCGCCGCCGTCCTGGGCGATGAAGCCGAAGCCCTTTTCAGCGTTGAACCACTTGACGGTTCCGGTAGCCATAAGCCCTCCTTGGGCCAAAGGGTTGCCCTGCTCCAGAACCTGCAAACAAGTCTGAAAACTACAAAAGCCTGCGGGTTACATGCTCCGCAGGCTCTGTACTGCAAGGGAAACCAAACTGCAACTTGCGGGCGAGCCTAGCACGCAGTCTGCGGGGAGCGGTAGAGGGAAAGATCACTTCACTCGGATGTTTGGCGGACGTGTGCTCGAGGTGGCGGAGAGGGGCCCGAAGGGGGTGCCGGAGGAGACTCGGGGAGCCGTCCGGGCGCCCCGCTGGTGCCCGCCCGGGGGCGCAGGTCTAGCCTCGCGATGTGGACAATTCAACCGTCTCTCCCGTAGAAGGCGACGACCGTCGCAGCAGGCCGCGCGTCGGCCACATCCAGTTCCTCAACTGCCTTCCCCTCTACTGGGGGCTGGCACGGACGGGGACCCTGCTCGATCTCGAGCTCTCGAAGGACACCCCGGAGAGACTCAGTGAGCAGCTGATCAGGGGCGACCTCGACATCGGTCCCGTCACCCTGGTCGAGTTCCTGCGCAACGCCGACGACCTGGTCGCCCTCCCCGACATCGCCGTCGGCTGCGACGGGCCCGTGATGTCGTGCGTGATCGTCTCGCAGCTGCCGCTCGACCGGCTCGACGGGGCCCGGGTGGCGCTCGGCTCGACCTCCCGCACCTCCGTACGGCTCGCCCAGCTGCTGCTCGCGGAGCGCTTCGGGGTCACGCCCGACTACTACACCTGCCCGCCCGATCTCGGTCTGATGATGCAGGAGGCCGATGCGGCCGTGCTGATCGGCGACGCAGCGCTGCGCGCCAACCTGCACGACGCCCCGCGGCTCGGGCTGCAGGTCCACGACCTGGGCAAGATGTGGAAGGAGTGGACGGGGCTGCCGTTCGTCTTCGCGGTCTGGGCGGTCCGCAAGGACTACCTGGCCTCCCACCCCCTGTACGTGGAGAAGGTGCACGAGGCGTTCCTGGCCTCGCGTGACGTCTCGCTGGAGGAGGTCACGAAGGTGGCCGAGCAGGCGGCGCGCTGGGAGGCGTTCGACGCCGAGGTGCTGGAGCGCTACTTCACGACCCTGGACTTCCGCTTCGGCCCGGACCAGCTGGCCGGGGTGCGCGAGTTCGCCCGCAGGACCGGACCGACGACCGGCTTCCCCGCGGACGTGACGGTCGAGCTGTTCGGCGGCTGATCCGGACAGGACGGGAATGGTGCGGGAACAGATGAATCCCGTACCTTCCCGGGTCCGGCCGGTCGTTTATCGCTCTCCGTCCACGGAGACCGCCACCGGCATTCCCTTCCGGTAAAGGGACGAATGGGCCGGGGGTCCGCCCGGTGTGCCCGAAGTCGAATAGCGGACAACCTCCGGAACGCATCCGGCCCGCCTCCCGGTATCGCGCGGATGAACGGCGTATTCGCGCCTTTCGCTGTGGCGAAAACCGCCCTTCGTGCCCTTAGGGGCGAAATCGGCAGAAGGGTTCTCAGTGACCGCATGACCTGTGCGCCCTAGGCTGCGGTCGGAGGTCCCAAAGGCCCACAGGGGGAGACCGTATGCAGCCGCTGGAAGCCGGCGAACCGCACAGCATCGGCGCCTACCGGCTGCTCGGCCGGCTCGGGGCCGGCGGCATGGGCCGCGTCTATCTGGGCCGCAGCGCGGGCGGACGCACCGTGGCGGTCAAGGTCGTCCACCCCCACTTCGCCCTCGACGAGCAGTTCCGTGCCCGATTCCGGCGTGAGGTCGAAGCGGCCCGACGGCTCGGAGCGCAGTGGACGGCCCCGGTCCTGGACGCCGACCCGGACGCGCCCGTGCCCTGGGTGGCCACCGGTTACGTCGCCGGGCCGCCCCTCTCGGACGCGGTCACCCGGCACGGCCCGCTGCCCGAGTACGCGGTACGGACCCTGGGAGCCGGCCTCGGTGAGGCGCTCGACGCCGTGCACGCCCACGGCCTCATCCACCGGGACGTGAAACCGTCCAACGTCCTGCTGGCACTCGACGGCCCCCGGCTGATCGACTTCGGGATCGCCCGTGCCCTCGGCGCGACCGTCTCCCTCACCTCCACCGGGGTCTCGGTCGGCTCGCCCGGCTACATGGCGCCGGAACAGATCCGGGGCCTGGACATCTCCGGCGCGGCCGACGTCTTCTCACTCGGTGCGGTCCTCGCCTACGCGGCGACCGGCAACGCCCCCTTCGCGGGCGACTCCTCCGCCGTACTCCTCTACAAGGTGGTGCACGAGGAACCCGAACTGGGCGACCTGGAGGGCGAACTGCGCGAACTGGTGGCCGGGTGTCTGGCGAAGAACCCCGGTGACCGGCCGGCCCCGGCGGAACTGGCCCGCAGGCTCGCGCCGGGCGGGGCCGCCGCGCTGGTGACGGCGGGCTGGCTGCCGAACTCCCTGGTGCGCGAGGTCAGCCGGGCCGCGGTGGCCCTCCTCGACCTGGAACCGCAGGAGGCACCGGTCCAGTCCGGCCCGGTGCCGTTCAGCAACGCGTCACTGGGGAACGCGGCGCTCGGCACGTTCGGCCCGCCCCTCGCACCGCCCCCGCCGTCCCTGCCGCCGCGCACCGGCGGAGCCGACGGCACGGCAGGCGGGGAGAGCCGGGCCGGCAGGGACAGCGGTGACAGGACCGGCGTGCCCGGACAGCGCGGACCCGGCAGCCGCGTCGCCGTCAGCGTGAGCGCCGACTCCCGGCCAGGGGCGGGCCGGGGGCGACGGGTGAGCTGCACCGTCGCGCTGGCCGTGGCCGGAGCACTCGCCGCGGTGACGCTCGGCACGGGGATGCTCCAGGACCTGCTGCAGGACGGCGGCGCCGACAGTCACAACGACGGAGCCGCGAAGCCCCCGGCGGCCACCGAGTCGAAGAGCCCGGGATCGACCGCCCCGGAACCGACCGCCACGGGCGGCGGTTCGGTGAGCGCGCTGCCCGAGGCGTTCGCCGGCACCTGGCAGGGGCCCACCACCGAACGCAGCGGCCTGCCGCACGGCACGGTCACCGCCGTCTTCACCGAAGGGAAGAAGGGCGAGGACGTCGTCCGCCTTTCGCACCGGCTCGATGTGCTCGGAACGACCGTCGAGTGCAAGGGCATCGGCCGGCTCGTCTCCGGTACGGCCACGGAGGTGAAGGTCCGGGAACGCACCGACCCGGACAACGCCGACAGCGCCCTGTGCACCGGCGGCGATGCCGATCTGGTCTTCACCCTCACGGGCAACACGCTCGGTTATCGCTCCCAGGAGGAGGCCGCCGGCACCCCGAAGGGCACGCTGACCCGGTCCGACGCCTGACTCCGGCAGGGGCTGGCGTAGGCTGGATCGGTCCGTGGATCCGTAGAGAAACCGCCGAAAGGTGACAGCCCGGTGACCGAGAAGGCCGACCTTCAGCCCGTCCTCGACCGCGCCGCCGAAGGCGGGCGGATCTCCCCGGAGGAGGCGCTCGACCTGTACCGGTCGGCACCGCTGCACGCGCTGGGGGTGGCGGCCGACACCGTGCGCCGCCGTCGTTACGCGGGTACGGAGCACATCGCGACGTACATCATCGAGCGCAACATCAACTACACCAACGTGTGTGTCACGGCCTGCAAGTTCTGCGCCTTCTACGCAGCGCCGAAGGACACCGCCAAGGGCTGGTCCCGCGATCTCGACGACATCCTGCGCCGCTGCGCGGAGACCGTCGAGCTGGGCGGTACGCAGATCATGTTCCAGGGCGGTCACCACCCGGACTACGGCGTCGAGTACTACGAGGAGCACTTCTCCGCGATCAAGAAGGCGTTCCCGCAGCTGGTCATCCACTCGCTCGGCGCCTCCGAGATCGAGCACATGGCGCGTATCTCCGGCGTCTCCGCGAAGGAGGCCATCCAGCGCATCCACGCCGCCGGCCTCGACTCCTTCGCCGGCGCCGGAGCCGAGCTGCTGCCTGCCCGGCCGCGCACCGCGATCGCTCCGCTCAAGGAGTCGGGCGAGCGCTGGCTGGAGATCATGGAGATCGCCCACGGCCTGGGCGTCGAGTCCACCTCCACCATGCTGATGGGCACCGGCGAGACCAACGCCGAGCGCATCGAGCACCTGCGGATGATCCGTGACGTACAGGACCGGACGGGCGGCTTCCGCGCCTTCATCCCGTACACGTACCAGCCGGAGAACAACAAGCTGAAGGGCCAGACGCAGGCCACGCTCTTCGAGTACCTGCGGATGATCGCCATCGCCCGGCTCTTCCTCGACAACGTCGCCCACATCCAGGGCTCCTGGCTGACCACCGGCAAGGAGGTCGGCCAGCTGTCGCTGCACTACGGCGCGGACGACCTCGGCTCGATCATGCTGGAGGAGAACGTCGTCTCCTCGGCCGGCGCCAAGCACCGCTCGAACCGTCTGGAGATCATCGACCTGATCCGCAAGGCGGGCCGGGTTCCGGCGCAGCGCGCCACGACGTACGAGCACCTCGTCGTCCACGACGACCCGGCGAACGACCCGGTCGACGAGCGGGTCGTCTCGCACATCTCGTCCACGGCGATCGCGGGCGGCACCGCCCACCCGGAGCTGAAGCTCCTCGACGCCAACTAGCTCTGCCGTGCTGACGATCCATGCCGCCGACGCGGTCATCGGCGCCCCGGAAGGGGCGGATTCCGTGGCCGTGGACGGCGGCTCCGTCGTCGCCGTGGGCTCGTACGGGGACGTCACCGCCGCCTTCCCGCAGGCCAGGGTGCGGCGCTGGTCCGGGCTCATCACGCCGGGCCTGGTGAACGTCTCGGCGCGCGCCCTGCTGGAGGCGGCCTACCACCCCGACCCGCGCGAGGCGGACGAACTGGGCACCGTCCCGCTGACCGGCGACGCGGTCGCAGCCCTCGGGATGGACGACGCCCGGTGGGGCGCGAGTGCCCGGCGCGGGCTGCAGCGGATGCTCCGGCACGGTACGACCGCCGTCGCCGGCACCTTCACCCGGCCCGCTGTGCGCACGGCGGTCATGCGCTCGGGACTCCGCGTCCACGCACCGGCCGAGGGGGACGCGGGCCGGCCCGTGTCCCTCGACCCGCTCGCGGGGACGGAGCCGGCGGACGCGCTCGGCGGGCCGCCGGTGATCGGCGGCCCCGCCGACCTGGCGGTGTTCGATGTGCGGGACACGGCGGAACTGGCCGCGGTGGGCGCGGGCAGCTGTGTCGCGACCGTGCTCGGCGGGCGCCTGGTCTTCCGCCGCTCCTGAAGGCTGCACCGGCCGCAGGCCCTCCGCTCTGCGCGAGGGTCATTGCGCGGACGGGCCGCCCAGGTACGTTCCGTCGGAGGTGTAGGGCCAGGCGTTGGACACACACCCCTTCAGACCCTTGATCTGCTGCATCATCGCCGGAGCCGGGCGCCCGGGGCCGGGGCAGGTCTCATGGCCGTGGCCCAGCCAGTGGCCGACCTCATGGTTGATGATCAGCGCCCGGTACTCGGCCGGCGAGCCGTCGAAGGTCGGTGAACCGAGCTGCCAGCGCCGCAGGTTGACCATGACGTCCTTGTCGCCGCGGCAGTTGAGCTCGCCGCGGGTGTTCAGGTCGAAGGTGCCGCACAGCCGGTCGGTGGTGGCCGGGGTGCCGATACGGATCACCAGCCCGGCCGAACTGTCGCTCACCTGGCGGAAGGAGCGGGTTCCTCCCCTGCTCCAGCCGCGCGGGTCGGCGAGGATCGCGGCGACGTCCTCGGCGGCCCGGTCGGGATCGACTCCGCTGCCGTTCTCCACCTCGACACGGTAGGGGTGCCCGCTGCCCGCGGCCGTGGCGCCCTCCTGGGCGACCGTGAAGGTGCCGGGGCCGGACTCGGGCACCTTCGGCGGCCCGGACTTCTTCGCGCCCGGGGAGGGCCCGGGGGAACGGGGGGAGGGGGAAGCCGTGGCCCGGGCACTGTCCGAGGCCTCGGGTGTCTTCGCGAGGCGGGACGGGGCCGGCGTGACCGCGGCGGGCGGGGCAGGGGCGGCGGCCGGCGGGGAAGCCTGCCCCCATGGATGGTTCAGGTAGAGGAACACCGCGGTGACCGTGGACGCGAAGGTCGCCAGAAGGACCAGCGAGCGCTTCTGTCTGCGTCTTCGTCGTGCGCGGGCCTGCTGCCGGGACCACCGGGGTCTGCCGGGAGCTGCTCCTCCTGGCGGGCGGCGGGTGGCGGGGGTGCTCCGTATTCGGTTGCCTGTGTGCGTGTTCAGGGTGCGTCCGTCCGTCTGTTCGTCTGTCCGTGCCGGGGCGGTCGTCGGGGGAATGTCCGAGGGGAGCCCGGCCGCGTGCGGCCGGGCCCCGCGGGCACGAGGTCAGCCGCCCCGGACGCTCACCTGCTTCTCGAGCAGCGGGTGCTCGTCCGCGTACCGCACGACGTCCAGCAGTCCGCTCTCCCGTACCCCGTCCAGGAGTTGCTGCGCGGTCACCGGCGCGGACGTCCCTGTCCGCTCGTCCGGGGAGATCTCCAGCAGGACGTCACTGCCCCTGTATGTGAACGCCATCGAGGTGGCGTCGGTTTCCATCGAGCCCGACGAACCGACCCGGATCCTTGTCTCGGTACCGGCCTCCAGCTCCACCGTCTCGCACGTCATCCCCTTCTCCGGAACGCTCGTGCAGGGCCCGGCGGCCACACCGTCGTCCGGCCGCACCGCGAACGTCACACGGAAAACGTTCCCGTCCTTCTCCCCCTGGTAGGCGACGACGGAGGAGTCGAGCGGACGGATCGTCCCGACCGCGTCCGGCAGCGCCCCGTCCAGCACGGCGGCCGTCCACTGCTGGAACTCCTCGAACCGCTTCCGCTCGGCGCCGGACAGACCGTTCAGGCTGCCCTCCTCCGGCTCGCCCGAGGTGGCCTCCACATGGACGGGCGTGCGGTACGGGGCCGGGGGGACCGTACCGGTGGCCGCGACACCGGCCTGCGTACCGCCGCCCGGCAGCGCGAGCGCCCCGAGCGCCGCCAGCCCGGCCACCCCCAGGGCGCTCGCCACGACCGCCAGCCGCGCCCGTGCCCGGCGCCGCCGCCCGGACACGGCTGCGGCCGCGACCAGGTCGGGCAGCGGCGGCAGATCGTCGACCGTACGCTCCATCGCGTCCCTGAGCAGGGAGACATCGTTGTTCATCGCGGATCCTCAGCTCTCGGTGGTGTAGATGTGGGCCGGCCCCAGCTGCTCCCGCAGCCGCGCCAGCGATCGCGAGCACTGGCTCTTGACCGTGGACTCGCTGCACCTCAGGAGTTCGGCGACGGACTCGACGCTCAGGTCCTCCCAGTAGCGCAGCACGACCATCGCCCGTGCCCGGGGCGGGAGTCCGGCCAGTGCGTCCAGCAGCGTCACCGTCAGCTCGGGACCGACGGCGGCACGCGGGGTGTCCACCCGGGTGTGGGCGAGGAGGTCGCGGAGCCGGCGTCGGCGCTCCGCGAGATAGGTGCGCGTCAGCACGGTGCGCGCATAGGCCTCCGGGTACTGGGCCCTGCTAGCCCGCCGCCAGTGCTGGAAAAGCTTCGCCAGCGTCGTCTGGGTCAGATCGCGGGCAGCCTCCGCGTCACCGCAGAGCAGATACGCCGTCCGGTACAGACGGCGCTGGCTCGCCCGGGCGAATTCCTCGAAGCTCGTGGAGCCGGCGGAATCCCGGCTGTGGGCGGTGGACATCTGCCTCCTCTCTCCGGTTCTCGGTGGTCTCACCCTGTTACTGAGTGCCGCCGGACCCAAAAGGTTGAAGCGGCTCACGCCGCCGTGAGACGTCGGCACGCGGGCTGCTTGAATGGGAGGGTGACCCGAGCATCCCTGGACAAGCAGCCGCACGAAGTCGCCTCGATGTTCGACGACGTGGCGGCGAACTACGACCTCACCAACGACGTGATCTCCCTCGGGCAGGCCAGGCTCTGGCGCAAGGAGGTCGCGAAGGCGGTGGACGCGCGCCCGGCGCAGAAGATCCTCGACCTGGCCGCCGGAACCGCCACCTCCTCGCAGCCCTTCGCCAGGGCGGGCGCCTACGTCGTGCCCTGCGACTTCTCGATCGGGATGCTGCGGGTCGGCAAGGAGCGCCACCCGTGGATGCCGTTCACCGCGGGCGACGGGACGAAACTCCCCTTCAAGGACGAGTCGTTCGACGCCGTCACGATCTCCTTCGGGCTGCGCAACATCCAGGACACCGACCAGGCGCTGCGCGAGCTGTACCGGGTGACCAAGCCCGGTGGCCGGGTCGTGATCTGCGAGTTCTCGCAGCCGACGTGGGCGCCGTTCCGCAGGGTCTACAGCGAGTACCTGATGCGGGCACTGCCGCCGGTCGCCCGCACGGTGTGCACCAACCCGGACGCGTACGTGTATCTCGCCGAGTCGATCCGCGCCTGGCCCGACCAGGCGGGCCTCGCCGCCCGGCTGCAGAAGGCCGGCTGGTCGGACGTCGCCTGGCGCAACCTCACCGGTGGTGTGGTGGCGCTGCACCGGGGTGTGCGCGACTGAACCCCGGTACCTGCGGGTCGGGCCCCGGACACCCCGGCCCGGCCGCCGGGACCGCCCCGGCCGGGCACCCATAGACTGCACGCGACCGGTGCCGCGCGGCACGCGATTTCGAGTCTTCGGGAGATCCGACCGTGACCGAGCAGCCCCTCTCCGAACACAGCGCGGACGTGATCGTCGTCGGGGCGGGCCCAGCCGGCTCCACGACCGCGTACTACCTCGCCAAGGCCGGACTCGACGTACTCCTCCTGGAGAAGACGGCGTTCCCGAGGGAGAAGGTCTGCGGCGACGGCCTCACCCCGCGCGCCACCAAGCAGCTCGTGTCCATGGGCATCGACATCTCCGAGGAAGCCGGCTGGCTGCGCAACAAGGGCCTGCGCATCATCGGCGGCGGCGTCCGCCTCCAGCTGGACTGGCCGGAACTCGCCTCGTTCCCGGACTACGGACTGGTCCGCAAGCGCGACGACTTCGACGAGCAGCTGGCCCGCCAGGCGCAGAAGGCGGGCGCGCGGCTGCACGAGCGCTGCAACGTCGGCGCTCCCCTCGTCGACGAGCGCACCGGACGCATCACCGGCGTGACCGCCAAGGTCGGCGAGGAGAAGACCCCGGTCACCTTCCACGCCCCCCTGGTCGTCGCCGCCGACGGCAACTCCACCCGGCTCTCCCTCGCCATGGGCCTGCACCGCCGCGAGGACCGCCCGATGGGCGTCGCGGTCCGTACGTACTTCACCTCGCCCCGCCACGACGACGACTACCTGGAGTCCTGGCTGGAGTTGTGGGACCGGCGCGGCGCCGAGGACCGCCTGCTGCCCGGCTACGGCTGGATCTTCGGCATGGGCGACGGCACGTCCAACGTCGGCCTCGGCATCCTCAACTCCTCCTCCGCGTTCAAGGAGCTCGACTGGCGCGAGGTGCTCAAGGCCTGGTGCGCCTCCATGCCGGAGGACTGGGGCTACACCCCGGAGAACATGACGATGCCGATCCGCGGCGCCGCGCTCCCGATGGCCTTCAACCGCCAGCCGCACTACACCAAGGGCCTGCTGCTCGTCGGTGACGCGGGCGGCATGATCAACCCGTTCAACGGCGAGGGCATCGCGTACGCCATGGAGTCGGGCCAGATCGCCGCGGACGTCATCGTCCAGGCCCACGCCCGCGCCACCCCCGCCCAGCGTGAACTGGCCCTGAACAACTACCCGAAGGTGCTGAAGGAGACCTACGGCGGCTACTACACGATGGGCCGAGCCTTCGTGAAGCTGATCGGCAACCCGAAGATCATGAAGATCGCGACCCAGCGGGGCCTGACCCACCCCCTCCTGATGAAGTTCACGCTGAAGATGCTCGCCAACCTCACCGACCCGACGGGCGGCGACGCGATGGACCGCATCATCAACGGCCTCTCGAAGGTCGCACCGAAGGCCTGAACCGGGGTGTGCCGGAGGGTGTGACCCGGACCCTGTGTCCGGCCGCGGGCCCGGTGTAGGTTGCGGACCATGCGGGCCATGGGGGAGTGGAGCGCCGGCGCATGCCGCCGGCTGGGTACGGCCGGATCGGCCGGGGTCGCCCTGGGCGGCTGGGCCGTCGGCACCCTGCCGGCCCGCGACCCGTGGGGGGTGTGGGTGCCTCACGGGGCCGTGGTCGGCGCCGTGGGCCACTTCCTGGCGTACGGCGGGCTCACCCTGCTCGTCATCGCCTGGTGGCAGTACCGCAGGGCCGGCGCCTCCGTACGCGACACGATCCGCACCCTCGTCTGCTGGGCGGCCCCGCTCGTCCTGGCCCCGCCGCTCCACAGCGCCGACGTGTACAGCTACATAGCCCAGGGCGCGATGGTCCTCGAGGGCCACGACGTCTACAGCGCCGGTCCGTCGGTACTCGACCCCGCCGGGCCGGGCGGCGACGCCGCGGCGAGCGTGGGCGGCCACTGGACCGACACCCCGGCCCCGTACGGTCCGTTCTTCCTCATCCTCGCGCGGGGTGTGGCCTGGGCGACGGGCGGAACGATCGTCCCCGCCGTGCTGGGCATGCGGATCCTCGCCCTGGGCGCGCTGGCGCTGATCGTATGGGGCCTGCGGCACCTCGCCCGGGAGCACGGCCGCAGCGAGAGCGCGGCCCTCCGGCTGGGCGCGCTCAACCCTCTGCTGCTCGTGCACGTCGTCGGCGGCATGCACAACGACGGACTGATGATCGGCCTCATGCTGGCGGGCGCGGTGCTCGCCCTGCGCGGGCGGTGGATCACCGGCGCGGCGCTCATCGGCCTCGCCGTGATGGTGAAGTCCCCGGCGGCCGTGGCGCTGTTGTTCGTAGGCGTAGTGGTGGGCCGGGCGGCGACCGGGTCCGTCGTACGCCGGGCCGCGAAGGGGCTGCTGGCGCCCGGACTCGTCGCCGGGGCGGTCGTGGCCCTGGTGACGCTCCTGGGCGGCACGGGCTTCGGCTGGCTGGGCACCCAGGGCGTCGCCGGACGCATACACACCGCGCTGTCGGCCAGCAGCGACCTCGGCCTCGGGCTGGGCGAACTGCTGCGGCTGACCGTCGGCACCGACCCGGACCCGGTGAAGTCCGCCGTACAGAACCTGGGTCTGCTGGTGGCCCTCGTGCTGATCGCCCGCCTCGCGTGGCGCTCCGCGGGCGGCCGTACGGAACCGGTCCACGCCCTCGGGGTCGCCCTGGTGACCCTGGTGGCCCTCTCCCCGATGGTGCAGCCGTGGTACCTGCTGTGGGGTACGGCGGTGCTCGCCGCCACCGCGTGCGAGGGCCGGATCCGGAACGTGGTGACCGTGCTGTCGGCGGCGCTCGTGTACGAGACGCAGCCCTCCGGCTCGACCCCCGTGTACGGCTTCGTGCTGGCGGGGCTCACCTGCGTGGCCGGGGTGCTGCTCCTGCGCCGCGAGGCGGCCACGCGGGAGTTGCCCCGGGTGCCGGTGCAGCGCGGGCCCGAGGACGCCGTGACGAAGGCGGAGGCGGACATGCCGGCCGCCTCGCACTGACCGGCAGCACCGCCGCACACCGACGGGCCGTCACTCCCGAGCGGGGGAGTGACGGCCCGCGGCCGTACTCAGGTGTCCGGTCTACCGGAGCTTGTGAATCAGAGAACGCGGACCGCGCCCGACGGCGGGTCGTAGTCCAGGGACTTCTGCACCACACCGGTGCTGGAGTTCTGCGCACCGACGAACTGGCCGCCGCCCACGTAGATCCCGACGTGGTACGCGCTGCCCGCGCCGCCCCAGTACAGGATGTCGCCGGGCTGCAGGTTGCTGAGTGAGACCTGGGTGCCGGCCGTCGACTGGCTCTGCGAGACACGCGGCAGGTCGACGCCCACCGTGCGGAACGCGGCCTGGACGAGGCCCGAGCAGTCCCACGAGTTGGGGCCGGTGCCGCCGGAGACGTACGCGTCGCCGATCTGCGACTGCGCGAACGCGACGACGGACGCCGCGGAGCCCGTGGCGTTCGACGAGTAGGAGGGGGAGTCCGAAGAGCCCGAGGAGGCGCTGAGCGTCGTGCGCTCGGAGGTACGGGAGGCGCGCTCGGCGGCCTCCGCCTTGGCCTTGGCGGCCGCCTCGGCCTTCTTCTTGGCCTCTGCCTTGCGGATCGCCTCGGCCTTGGCCTTCTTGGCGGTCTTGGCCGCGGTGGCCGCCGCTGCGTCCTCGTTGGCCTGCGTCTCGAGGTCGAGGGCGACCTGCTGCGTGGCCTGCGCGGAGGCGGCGACTGCGGTGGAGAGCCCGGCGGTGATGGTGGGCATCTCGATGGTCTGGGTCACCGGCTCGGCCTGCGCCGGGCCGGCGGCACCTGCGACCGCGATGGTGCTGAGGACGCCACCGGCAACTCCGGCGCGCAGCGCCGTCTTGGAGGCGCTTTGGCGGGGCTTCCGGTGGCTGGGTATGTGAGCGGTGTGGGACATGGGTACTAGCGCTATCAGGGCTGTAGGGGTCCCATCAAGAAACGTGTGTTGCGACACAGTTACGTTCGGAATCTGTGAATCCGCTTATTTGAGGCCTTTATTGACGCCGTAACGGGCAAACCGGGCACCCGTCATCACAGCCGTGATCACGGAGTTTCAGCAATACGCCCGAATTGCCCGTCGCTTACCATCCGTTCACACCGATGGCCAAGCCCGCTTTTGTTGAAGCGTTGGTGGAGTGATGCAGGTCACAGCATGACTCTTGCGTGAGAGGCAACCGCGCGACCGCGTCCCGAGTGGGGGCGGAATCGGCCGGCCCCTCCCGGCTCCGTGGCCTATTGGCGAGTCATGTCCGTTTGCTCCGGGTCCGGTCGGCGTCCGGTCGGCATCCGGGTCGGCGTCCGGTCGGCGTCCGGGTCGGCATCCGGTCGATGCCTCGCCGGTGACCCCTCGGTATCTCGTTCGCGATCCCCGGTGCCCCGTCCGCGGTCCTTCGGCGGTTCAGCACTCTGTTCGGGGGCCGTGCGTCCGGAAGTTCGTGAATGCGTGCGCATTGTCCACATCGGTACCCCGGACCCCACGTCCGGGTGGCTGCCGGACGGTGCCGATTCCTATATCACCGGCAGAGCGTCCATCGCCAATTTGCTTGCAATGGCCGTCGATTGATAGAGCTATGCGCCTTTGACCAGCGGTAACGCCACCGGATGTCACGTCTCGTAGCTACTCGGCCGCTTCGCGTACGAAGATCACCGCTCATCCGACTTCATGATCGTTCGTCAGGTGGTGGAGATCACAAAGACGGTGACGTACCCCGTGTCGCAGATCACAGGACGGCAGGCATAGGATGCGGGGCAGTCGGGCTTGTGAACTGCCTCACATGTGCACGATCTTGGTGAGGTGGCGAGCCGGTCGCCCGATGCGGTCCAACGGTCAAGGACGACTGGAAGGAGCGAGGAGCGTGAATGCCTACGCGCCCATCCTCGTGCTCGGCGCCCTCGGGGCAGGCTTTGCGATCTTCTCCGTGGTCATGGCCACGCTTATCGGGCCAAAGCGGTACAACCGAGCAAAGCTGGAAGCGTACGAGTGCGGTATCGAACCCACCCCCACTCCAGCTGGAGGCGGCCGGTTCCCGATCAAGTACTACCTGACGGCGATGCTGTTCATCGTCTTCGACATCGAGATCGTCTTCCTCTATCCCTGGGCGGTCACCTTCGACGCCCTGGGGATCTTCGGGCTCGTCGAGATGCTGCTCTTCGTGCTCACCGTCTTCGTCGCCTACGCGTATGTGTGGCGCCGGGGCGGCCTGGAATGGGACTGAGGGGCTGAGGGGCACACCATGGGACTCGAAGAGAAGCTGCCAAGCGGCTTTGTGCTGACCACTGTCGAGCAGGCCGCCGGCTGGGTACGGAAGTCGTCCGTCTTCCCTGCCACCTTCGGCCTCGCCTGCTGCGCCATCGAGATGATGACGACCGGAGCCGGGCGCTACGACCTGGCCCGTTTCGGGATGGAGGTCTTCCGCGGATCGCCGCGGCAGGCGGATCTGATGATCGTCGCGGGACGGGTCAGCCAGAAGATGGCGCCCGTCCTGAGGCAGGTCTACGACCAGATGCCGAGCCCCAAGTGGGTCATCTCCATGGGGGTTTGTGCGTCATCGGGCGGTATGTTCAACAATTACGCCATTGTGCAAGGTGTTGATCACATTGTTCCGGTCGATATCTATTTGCCGGGATGCCCGCCGCGTCCCGAGATGCTGATCGACGCCATCCTCAAACTCCACCAGAAGATCCAGGGCTCCAAGCTCGGGGTCAACGCGGAGGAGGCCGCCCGCGAGGCGGAGGAGGCGGCCCTCAAGGCACTCCCCCTGATCGAGATGAAGGGGCTGCTGCGGTGAGCGACGAGCAGAAGAACAACGGAGTGCCCGCACCGCGCGAGGACTCCGGTGACGTCATCGGCGTACGCAAGGGCATGTTCGGTGCCAACAACGGCGGCGACACCTCGGGCTACGGCGGACTCGTCCGCACCGTGACCCTGCCGGGTGCCTCGTCCCGCCCCTACGGCGGCTGGTTCGACGAAGTGGCCGACGAGCTGGAAGGGGCCCTGGAGGAACAGGACCTGCTGCCCGCCAACGCCATCGAGAAGACGGTCGTCGACCGGGGCGAACTCACCTTCCACATCGCCCGCGAGCACCTGCTCACCGTGGCCCGCACCCTGCGCGACGACCCCGCCCTGAGGTTCGAGCTCTGTACGGGCGTCAGCGGCGTGCACTACCTCGGGGACAAGGGCCGCGAGCTGCACGCGGTCTACCACCTGAGGTCGCTCACCCACGGGCGGCTGATCCGCCTCGAGGTGTCCGCCCCGGACAGTGATCCGCACATCCCGTCCCTCGTCGCGGTCTACCCGACCAACGACTGGCACGAGCGCGAGACCTACGACTTCTTCGGGCTGGTCTTCGACGGGCACCCCGCCCTCACCCGGATCATGATGCCGGACGACTGGCAGGGCTTCCCGCAGCGCAAGGACTATCCGCTCGGCGGCATCGCCGTCGAGTACAAGGGCGCCCAGATCCCGGCTCCGGACCAGCGGAGGTCGTACAGCTGATGACCACTCCCCATGCAACACCCCGTGCCACGACCGAGGGGACTGTATATACAGTCACCGGCGGCGACTGGGACGAGGTCGTCGAGTCCGCGGCCAAGGCGGACGACGAACGCATCATCGTCAACATGGGCCCCCAGCACCCGTCCACGCACGGCGTGCTGCGGCTGATCCTGGAGATCGACGGCGAGACCGTCAAAGAGGCCCGCTGCGGCATCGGCTATCTCCACACCGGCATCGAGAAGAACCTCGAGTTCCGGAACTGGACACAGGGCACCACCTTCGTCACGCGCATGGACTACCTGACCCCGTTCTTCAACGAGGCGGCGTACTGCCTCGGGACGGAGAAGCTCCTCGGTATCGAGGACCAGATCCCCGACCGGGCCACCGTCCTGCGCGTGCTCCTGATGGAGCTCAACCGGATCTCCTCGCACCTGGTGTGCATCGCCACCGGCGGCATGGAACTCGGCGCCACGACGATCATGATCTACGGCTTCCGTGATCGTGAACTCGTTCTCGATCTCTTCGAGCTGATCACCGGCCTCCGGATGAACCACGCGTTCATCCGGCCCGGCGGCCTGGCGCAGGACCTGCCCCCGGGCGCGGTCGACCAGATCCGCGAGTTCATCAAGACCATGAAGAAGAACCTGCCGGAGTACGACAAGCTCGCGACCGGCAACCCCATCTTCAAGGCCCGTATGCAGGACGTCGGCTACCTCGACCTGACCGGCTGCATGGCGCTCGGCGCCACCGGCCCGGTCCTGAGGTCCGCCGGACTCCCGCACGACCTGCGCAAGAGCGACCCGTACTGCGGCTACGAGAACTACGAGTTCGACGTGCCCACCGCGGACACCTGCGACGCCTACGGCCGCTTCCTCATCCGCCTGGAGGAGATGCGCCAGTCGCTCAGGATCGTCGAGCAGTGCCTGGACCGGCTGGAGCCGGGCCCGGTCATGGTCGCCGACAAGAAGATCGCCTGGCCCGCGCAGCTCGCGCTCGGACCCGACGGACTCGGCAACTCGCTCGACCACATCAAGAAGATCATGGGCACCTCCATGGAGGCCCTGATCCACCACTTCAAGCTGGTGACCGAGGGCTTCCGGGTCCCGGCCGGACAGACGTACACGGCCATAGAGTCCCCCAAGGGCGAGCTGGGCGTGCACGCCGTCTCGGACGGCGGCACCCGGCCCTTCCGGGTCCACTTCCGCGACCCGTCCTTCACCAACCTGCAGGCCATGGCGGCGATGTGCGAGGGCGGCCAGGTCGCCGACGTCATCGTCGCTGTCGCGTCCATCGACCCCGTGATGGGAGGCGTCGACCGGTGACCGCATCCAACCAAGAAGTCAGCCTGGGGATGCCGCAGCTCCCCGCCCCCGCCTACCCGGCCGAGGTGCGCACCCGGCTCGAAGCGGACGCGAAGGAGGTGATCGCCCGCTACCCCGGCAGCCGCTCCGCGCTGCTGCCGCTGCTGCACCTCGTGCAGTCCGAGGAGGGGTACGTCTCCCGTACGGGCATGACGTTCTGCGCCGAACTGCTCGGCCTCACCACCGCCGAGGTCACCGCGGTCGCCACCTTCTACTCGATGTACCGGCGCCGTCCGAGCGGCGACTACCAGGTCGGGGTCTGCACCAACACCCTGTGCGCGGTCATGGGCGGCGACGCCATCTTCGACCGGCTCAAGGACCACCTCGGCGTGGGCAACGACGAGACGACCGAGGACGGCAAGGTCACGCTCGAGCACATCGAGTGCAACGCGGCCTGCGACTTCGCGCCCGTCGTGATGGTCAACTGGGAGTTCTTCGACAACCAGACGCCGGAGAGCGCGACGCAGCTCGTCGACGACCTGATCGCCGGCCGGACCGTCGAACCCACCCGCGGCGCCCCCCTGTGCACGTACAAGGAGACCGCCCGCATCCTGGCCGGCTTCCCCGACGAGCGCCCGGGTGCCGTCGCGGCGACCGGCGGAGCGGGTGCCGCCTCACTGGTCGGACTGAAGCTGGCCAGGGGCGAGGCCGCCCCGCAGCCGCGCGTCGTCGCCCCGCGGGGCGAGGCCCCGAGCGACCAGCCGCAGAAGGGTGCCGAGCACCTCAGCTCGCACGACGCGCCGCAGCAGACCTCGGCCTCCGACCCGGAGCACCCGGCCGGGCCCGCAGCCGAGGAGGGGGAGTGATGACCTTGGCAGCCGAGATCGACAAGAACGGGACCAGCCCGGAGAAGCTCCTGGCCCCGGTCCTCTCCGCCTTCTGGGACGAGCCGGAGTCCTGGACGCTGGACACCTACCGGCGTCACGAGGGCTACGAGGGCCTGCGCAAGGCGCTGGCCATGTCGCCGGACGACCTCATCGCGTACGTCAAGGACTCCGGTCTGCGCGGGCGCGGCGGCGCCGGCTTCCCCACCGGGATGAAGTGGCAGTTCATCCCGCAGGGCGACGGCAAGCCGCACTACCTGGTCGTCAACGCCGACGAGTCGGAGCCGGGGACCTGCAAGGACATCCCGCTCCTCTTCGCGAACCCGCACAGCCTCATCGAGGGCATCGTGATCGCCTGCTACGCGATCAGGTCCTCGCACGCCTTCATCTATCTGCGCGGTGAAGTCGTCCCCGTACTGCGGCGGCTGCACGAGGCCGTACGTGAGGCGTACGAGGCTGGGTACCTGGGGAAGGACGCCCTGGGCCCGGGGCTCGACCTGGAACTCACGGTGCACGCCGGTGCCGGTGCGTACATCTGCGGTGAGGAAACCGCGCTGCTCGACTCGCTCGAAGGACGCCGCGGCCAGCCCCGGCTGCGTCCCCCCTTCCCCGCGGTCGCCGGTCTGTACGCCTGTCCCACTGTGGTGAACAACGTCGAGTCCATCGCCTCGGTTCCCGCGATCCTGAACAAGGGCAAGGACTGGTTCAAGTCCATGGGCAGCGAGAAGTCCCCGGGCTTCACGCTGTATTCGCTCAGCGGGCACGTCACCAGCCCCGGCCAGTACGAGGCCCCGCTCGGCATCACCCTGCGCCAGCTGCTCGACATGAGCGGCGGCATCAGGGCCGGACACCGCCTGAAGTTCTGGACCCCCGGCGGCTCCTCCACCCCGATGTTCACCGAGGAGCACCTCGACGTCCCGCTGGACTACGAGGGCGTCGGCGCCGCCGGCTCCATGCTCGGCACCAAGGCGCTGCAGTGCTTCGACGAGACCACCTGCGTGGTGCGGGCCGTCACCCGCTGGACCGAGTTCTACGCCCATGAGTCCTGCGGCAAGTGCACGCCATGCCGTGAGGGCACCTACTGGCTCGTCCAGCTGCTCCGCGACATCGAGGCCGGCAAGGGCGAGATGGCCGACCTCGACAAGCTGAACGACATCGCCGACAACATCAACGGCAAGTCCTTCTGCGCCCTCGGTGACGGCGCCGCCTCGCCGATCTTCTCCTCGCTGAAGTACTTCCGCGAGGAGTACGAGCAGCACATCACGGGCAAGGGCTGCCCCTTCGATCCCGCCAGGTCGACCCTCTGGGCCGACGACAAAGACGACAAGAACGCTCACCGGGGGGTGAACGCATGACAGTCACCACGAGTGCGCCCTCCGGGGGCGGCGAGGCGGCCATCCCGCCCGAGGACCTGGTCACGCTGACCATCGACGGCATCGAGATCAGTGTCCCCAAGGGCACCCTGGTCATCCGTGCCGCCGAGCTCCTCGGCATCGAGATCCCGCGCTTCTGCGACCACCCCCTCCTCGACCCGGCCGGCGCCTGCCGGCAGTGCATCGTCGAGGTCGAGGGCCAGCGCAAGCCGATGGCGTCCTGCACCATCACGTGCACCGACGGCATGGTCGTGAAGTCGCAGATCACCTCGCCGGTCGCGGAGAAGGCCCAGAAGGGTGTGATGGAGCTCCTGCTCATCAACCACCCGCTGGACTGCCCGGTCTGCGACAAGGGCGGCGAATGCCCCCTGCAGAACCAGGCGATGTCGCACGGCGGCGCCGACTCCCGCTTCGACGGGAAGAAGCGCACCTTCGAGAAGCCCGTCCCGATCTCCACCCAGGTGCTGCTGGACCGCGAGCGGTGCGTGCTCTGCGCGCGCTGCACCCGGTTCTCCAACCAGGTGGCGGGCGACCCGATGATCGAACTCATCGAGCGTGGCGCGCTCCAGCAGGTCGGCACCGGGCAGGGCGACCCCTTCGAGTCGTACTTCTCCGGCAACACCATCCAGATCTGCCCCGTCGGCGCGCTCACCTCGGCGGCGTACCGCTTCCGCTCCCGGCCCTTCGACCTCGTGTCGACGCCGTCGGTGTGCGAGCACTGCGCGGGCGGCTGCGCGACCCGCACCGACCACCGCCGCGGCAAGGTCATGCGGCGGCTCGCCTCCAACGACCCCGAGGTCAACGAGGAATGGCTCTGCGACAAGGGCCGCTTCGGATTCCGCTACGCCCAGCAGCGTGACCGGCTCACCACTCCGCTCGTACGCAACGCGGACGGGGTACTCGAAGCGGCGAGCTGGCCCGAGGCACTGGCGGCCGCGGCAACCGGTCTCTCGGCCGCCCGCGGCAGGGCCGGTGTCCTCACCGGCGGCCGGCTCACCGTCGAGGACGCCTACGCGTACAGCAAGTTCGCGCGGATCGCCCTCGGCACGAACGACATCGACTTCCGCGCCCGGATCCACAGCAGCGAGGAAGCCGACTTCCTGGCCGCGCGGGTGGCCGGACGCGGTCGCGACCTGGACGGCAGCGGGGTCACGTACACCTCGCTGGAGAAGGCCCCGGCGGTCCTGCTGGCCGGCTTCGAGTCCGAGGAGGAGGCGCCCGGCGTCTTCCTGCGGCTGCGCAAGGCCCACCGCAAGCACGGGCAGCGGACGTTCGCGCTCGCCTCGCACGCCACGCGCGGACTGGAGAAGGCGGGCGGCACCCTGCTCCCCGCCGCCCCCGGTACCGAGACCGAGTGGCTGGACGCGCTCGCGGGCGGTGTCGGACTTGAGGGTGACGGTGCCGTCGCCGCCGAGGCGCTGCGCGGTGAAGGCTCCCTGATCGTGGTGGGCGAACGGCTCGCCGGGGTCCCCGGGGCGCTGACCGCCGTCGTACGGACCGCCGCCGCCACCGGTGCCACGCTCGTGTGGATTCCGCGGCGGGCCGGCGAACGCGGTGCGGTGGAGGCGGGCGCGCTCCCGTCGCTGCTGCCCGGCGGCCGTCCGGCGACCGACCCGCGGGCCAGGGAGGAGGTGGCGTCCGTCTGGGGCGTCGCCGAACTCCCGTCCCGCTTCGGCCGCGACACCGGCCAGATCGTCGAGGCCGCGGCCACCGGAGAGCTGGCCGCGCTGCTGGTCGCCGGTGTGGACCCCGAGGACCTGCCCGACCCGGCCGGTGCCCTGCGGGCGCTGGACGAGGTCGGCTTCCTGGTCTCGCTGGAACTGCGCCCCGGCGCGGTCACCGAGCGGGCCGACGTGGTCCTTCCCGTCGCCGCGGTCGCGGAGAAGCCCGGCACGTTCCTCAACTGGGAGGGCAGGGCGCGGATGTTCGAAGCCGCGCTGAAGCCCGAGCAGCTGCCGCGCACACTCTGCCCGACCGACGCACGGGTCCTGCACATGCTCGCCGACGCCCTCGACGTGCACCTCGCACTGCCGGACCTGAGGGCGGCGCGGCGCGAGCTCGACCGCCTCGGCGGCTGGCAGGGCACCCACGCCGAGGACCCGCGGGCCACGTCCCGGCCGGTGCCCGGGGCCGGCGACGGCGAAGCCGTACTCGCGGGCCACCGGATGCTGCTCGACCGGGGCCAACTGCAGCAGGGCGACGAGGCGCTGGCCGGAACCCGGCACGCGGCCGTCGCACGGCTCTCCGCCGCCACCGCGGCCGAGACCGGAGTGAAGGACGGCGACCTGCTGGCCGTCACCGGACCCGCCGGCACCACCGAACTCCCGCTGACGGTCACCGACATGCCGGACCGGGTGGTGTGGGTGCCCCTCAACTCCGTCGGCCGGGGCGTTCCCGCCGACACCGGAGTGCAGCCGGGCGGACTGGTCCGGATCGGTCCGGCCGCCGGAAGCCCCGCAGAGACACCGGAGGTGCGAGCGTGACTGGCCTCGCTCAACTCGCCGCGACACCGAACGGTGCCGTACTCGCCGCCGAGGACCTCTCGATGTTCGGCACGGACCCGTGGTGGCTCGTCGTCGTCAAGGCGGTCTTCTGCTTCGCGTTCCTGATGGTGACCGTGCTCTTCTCCATCGTGTGGGAGCGCAAGGTCGTCGCCTGGATGCAGCTGCGCATCGGCCCGAACCGGCACGGCCCCTGGGGCATGCTCCAGTCGCTCGCCGACGGCATCAAGCTGATGCTCAAGGAAGACGTCATCGTCAAGCGGGCCGACAAGGTCGTCTACGTCCTGGCCCCGATCATCGCCGCCGCACCGGCGTTCATGGCGATCGCGGTGATCCCGTTCGGCCCGTCGGGCAACGAGGTCTCGATCTTCGGGCAGCGCACGACGATGCAGCTCACCGACCTGCCGATCGCGATGCTGTACATCCTCGCGGTCGCCTCCGTCGGCATCTACGGCATCGTGCTGGCCGGCTGGTCCTCCGGATCGACGTACCCGCTGCTCGGCGGTCTGCGCTCCTGCGCCCAGATGATCAGCTACGAGATCGCGATGGGCGCCGCCTTCGCCTCGGTGTTCCTCTACTCCGGGTCGATGTCGACCTCGAAGATCGTGGAGGCGCAGGAGGACCGCTGGTTCATCATCCTGCTGCCGGTCTCCTTCATCATCTACGTCGTCACGATGGTCGGGGAGACCAACCGGGCCCCGTTCGACATGCCGGAGTCCGAGGGCGACCTCGTCGGCGGCTTCAACACCGAGTACTCCTCGATCAAGTTCGCGATGTTCATGCTCGCCGAGTACGTCAACATGGTCACCGTCTCCGCGGTCTCCGTGACCCTGTTCCTGGGCGGCTGGCGGGCTCCGTACCCGATCAGCACCTTCTGGGAGGGCGCGAACCACGGCTGGTGGCCGATGCTCTGGTTCGTCATCAAGGTCCAACTGCTGCTGTTCTTCTTCATCTGGCTGCGCGGCACCCTGCCCAGGGTCCGCTACGACCAGCTGATGAAGCTCGGCTGGAAGGTCCTGATCCCGGTCTCCGTGGTCTGGCTGATGCTGGTGGCCACGGTCAGGGCGCTGCGCAACGAGGGCTACGACTTCTCGAAGATCGTGCTGTACGTCGCGGGGGCCGTGATCGCGATCCTGCTGATCTCCTTCGTCGTCGACATCTTCCGGGACCGCAAGGCGAAGGAAGCCGAAGCGGCTGCCGAGCCGGAGCCGGCGTTCGACCCGATGGCGGGCGGATTCCCGGTACCGCCGCTGCCCGGACAGAGCCTGCCGCCGGTACCGCGCCGCAGGCCGCGCCGTGAGCGGGAGCTCGTTGTCAGTGGCGGACCCGATACTCAGAGTGACGAACACGCGAGTGACGGAAAGGAGGCTGACGGTGTCTGAGTCATCAGAACCCTCAGGGGAGAAGTTCCAGAATCCTGTGGCCGGCTTCGGCGTGACCTTCAAGGCCATGTTCAAGAAGCGGCTGACCGAGCAGTACCCGGAGACGCCGAAGGTGACGGCGCCGCGCTTCCACGGCCGGCACCAGCTCAACCGTCACCCCGACGGCCTGGAGAAGTGCGTCGGCTGCGAGCTGTGCGCCTGGGCGTGTCCGGCGGACGCCATCTACGTGGAGGGCGCGGACAACACGGACGAGGAGCGCTACTCCCCGGGGGAGCGCTACGGCCGCGTCTACCAGATCAACTACGCGCGCTGCATCCTGTGCGGGCTCTGCATCGAGGCGTGCCCCACCCGGGCGCTCACGATGACGAACGAGTTCGAGCTCGCCAACACCACCCGCGAGAGCCTCATCTACACCAAGGACGAGCTGCTCGCGGGGCTGGAGGAAGGCATGGTCGACAGTCCGCACGCGATCTTCCCCGGCATGGACGAGCAGGACTACTACCGGGGCCTGGTGAGCGAGGCCGCACCCGGTACGGAGCGTCAGACCGCGGTCTCCAAGGGCGAAGCCGACAAGGAGGTGGACGCATGACCTCCGGTCTGGCCGCCGCGGCCTCCACGACCTCCACTCCCGAGGCCGTCCAGTTCTGGCTGCTCGGCACCGTCGCCGTCATCGGCGCGCTCTCCACCGTCCTGATGAAGAAGGCGGTCCACAGCGCGCTGTCGCTCGCCGGCACCATGATCGTGCTGGCGGTCTTCTACCTCGCCAACGGCGCCTACTTCCTGGGCATCGTCCAGGTCGTCGTCTACACCGGCGCGATCATGATGCTGTTCCTCTTCGTGGTCATGCTCGTCGGTGTCACGGCGGCGGACTCGCTGAAGGAGACCATCAAGGGCCAGCGCTGGCTGGCCGCCGGATGCGGACTCGGCTTCGGCGTCCTGCTGATCGCCGGCATCGGCCAGGCCTCCCTGGCCAGCTTCAACGGCCTCGGCGCGGCGAACGCCCAGCACGGCGGGAACGTCGAGGGCCTCGCCAACCTCATCTTCACCAAGTACGTCTTCGCGTTCGAGATCACGGGCGCCCTGCTGATCACGGCGACCGTCGGCGCGATGCTCCTGACGCACCGCGAGCGCACCGAACGCGCCAAGACGCAGCGGGAGATGTCCGAGGACCGGGTGCGCAGCAACCACCTCCCGCCGCTCCCCGCCCCGGGTGTCTACGCCCGGCACAACGCGGTGGACATCGCCGGACTGCTCCCGGACGGCACCGCCTCCGAGCTCACCGTCATGCAGACGCTGCGCCGGCGGGGCCAGATCCGGGACGTGTCGACCGAGTCGCTCGCCGACCTCAAGGCGCTGGAACAGCGCTCCGGGGAACGGCTGGGCCGTGACCACGAAGAAGAAGGGGAGGAGATCGCCAAGTGAATCCGGTCAACTACCTCTACCTCGCCGCCCTTTTGTTCACGATCGGCGCCTCCGGCGTCCTGATCAGGCGGAACGCGATCGTGGTGTTCATGTGCGTGGAGCTGATGCTCAACGCCTGCAACCTCGCGTTCGTCGCGTTCTCCCGGATGCACGGAAACCTCGACGGCCAGATCATCGCCTTCTTCACGATGGTCGTCGCCGCCGCCGAGGTCGTCGTCGGGCTCGCGATCATCGTGTCGCTGTTCCGCTCCCGCCACTCGGCCTCGGTCGACGACGCCAGCCTGATGAAGCTGTAAGGGGTCGGAATCGTGGAAAACCTGATTGCGCTGCTGGTCGCGGCGCCCCTGCTCGGAGCGGTGGTCCTGCTGTGCGGGGGCCGCCGGCTCGACCGGGCCGGCCACTGGCTCGGCACGCTGTTCTCCGCCGCGGCCTTCGTCGTCGGCGTGGTGCTGTTCATCGACATGCTGGGCAAGGGCGCCGAGGACCGCGCCCTGCACCAGATGCTGTACAGCTGGATTCCCGTCGAGGGCTTCCAGGCCGATGTGGCCTTCCAGCTCGACCAGCTGTCGATGACGTTCGTCCTGCTGATCACGGGTGTGGGAACGCTGATCCACATCTACTCGATCGGCTACATGGAGCACGACGAGCGCCGCCGCCGCTTCTTCGGCTATCTGAACCTGTTCCTCGCGGCGATGCTCCTGCTGGTCATCGCCGACAACTACCTCCTCCTGTACGTCGGGTGGGAGGGCGTCGGCCTGGCGTCGTACCTGCTCATCGGCTTCTGGCAGCACAAGCCCAGCGCGGCCACCGCCGCCAAGAAGGCCTTCCTGGTCAACCGGGTCGGCGACATGGGCCTGTCGATCGCGATCATGCTGATGTTCACCACCTTCGGCACGTTCGCCTTCGGGCCGGTGTTCGCCGCGACCGACGGGGCGAGCGAGGGCAAGCTGACCGCGATCGGCCTGATGCTGCTCCTCGCGGCCTGCGGCAAGTCCGCCCAGGTCCCGCTGCAGTCCTGGCTCGGTGACGCGATGGAGGGCCCGACCCCGGTCTCCGCCCTCATCCACGCCGCCACCATGGTGACCGCCGGCGTCTACCTCATCGTCCGCTCCGGCGCGATCTTCAACGCGGCGCCCGACGCCCAACTGGTCGTCGTGGTCGTCGGCGCGGTCACGCTCCTCTTCGGTGCGATCGTCGGTTGCGCCAAGGACGACATCAAGAAGGCCCTCGCCGGGTCGACGATGTCGCAGATCGGCTACATGGTCCTGGCCGCGGGTCTCGGCCCCATCGGCTACGTCTTCGCGATCATGCACCTGGTGACGCACGGCTTCTTCAAGGCCGGCCTCTTCCTCGGCGCCGGTTCGGTCATGCACGGCATGAACGACGAGGTCGACATGCGGAAGTACGGCGGCCTGCGGAAGTACATGCCGGTCACCTTCATCACCTTCGGCCTCGGCTACCTCGCGATCATCGGCTTCCCCGGCCTGTCCGGCTTCTTCTCCAAGGACAAGATCATCGAGGCGGCCTTCGCGAAGGGCGGCACGGAGGGCTGGATCCTCGGCTCCGTCGCCCTGCTCGGCGCCGCGATCACCGCGTTCTACATGACGCGGGTGATGCTGATGACGTTCTTCGGCGAGAAGCGCTGGCAGGCCGACGCGGAGGGCCACGACCCGCACCCGCACGAGTCGCCGAAGTCGATGACGATCCCGATGGTCGTGCTGGCCTTCGGGTCGGTCTTCGCCGGAGGCTTCTTCTCCATCGGCGACCGGTTCATGCACTGGCTGGAGCCCGTCACCGGACACGACCACGGGCACGCGCCCGTCAGCGCGACCACCGTCACCTCCGCCACCATGGTGGTGCTGGTCATCGGTGTCGCCATCGCCTGGTTCATGTACGGGCGCAGGCCCGTCCCCGTCGTCGCCCCGCGCGGCTCGCTGCTCACCCGGGCCGCCCGCCGCGACCTTCTCCAGGACGACTTCAACCATGTGGTCCTGGTCCGCGGCGGCGAGCACCTCACCCGCTCCCTGGTCTACGTCGACCACACCCTGGTCGACGGCGTCGTCAACGGCACGGCCGCCTCGATGGGCGGGCTCTCCGGCCGGCTGCGCAAGCTGCAGAACGGCTATGCCCGCTCCTACGCGGTCTCGATGTTCGGCGGTGCGGCGGTCCTCATCGCCGCAACCCTGCTGATGAGGGCGGTCTGATCACATGTCCTTTCCCCTCCTGACAGCGACGGCGGCGCTCCCGGCGATCGGCGCGATCGCCACCGCCGCCGTCCCCGCCGCACAGCGCACCGCGGCCAAATGGCTCGCGCTGATCGTCTCGCTCGGCACGCTCGTCCTCGCGGGCATCGTGTTCGCCCGCTTCGAACCGGGCGGCGACCGCTACCAGCTGACCGAATCGCACGCCTGGATCAAGGACTTCGGCGTCCGGTACGAGCTGGGCGTCGACGGCATCGGGGTGGCGCTCCTCGCGCTCACCGCGCTGCTGATCCCCTTCGTCATCCTGGCCGGCTGGCACGACGCCGACCCCCTGGAGACGAAGTCCTCCCGCTGGAGGCCCACGCAGGGCTTCTTCGCCCTCATCCTGATGGTCGAAGCGATGGTGATCCTCTCCTTCGAGGCCACCGACGTCTTCCTCTTCTACATCCTCTTCGAAGCCATGCTCATCCCGATGTACTTCCTCATCGGCGGCTTCGGGGACCGGGCGCACACGGGCAGCGACGAGAACGCGGCGGCGCAGCGCAGCTACGCGGCCGTGAAGTTCCTCCTCTACAACCTGGCCGGCGGGCTCATCATGCTGGCCGCCGTCATCGGGCTCTACGTGGTCGCGGGGAGCTTCTCGCTCTCCGAGATCGCCGAGGCCCGGGCCAACGGTTCGCTGGAGATGGCGAGCAGCACCGAGCGGTGGCTGTTCCTCGGCTTCTTCTTCGCCTTCGCGGTGAAGGCGCCGCTGTGGCCGCTGCACACCTGGCTGCCCAACGCCATGGGCGAGGCGACCACCCCGGTGGCCGTCCTGATCACCGCGGTCGTCGACAAGGTCGGCACCTTCGCGATGCTCCGCTTCTGCCTCCAGCTGTTCCCGGAGGCCAGCAAGTGGGCGACGCCGGTGATTCTCGTGCTGGCGCTGATCTCCATCATCTACGGGGCGCTGCTCGCCGTCGGCCAGCGCGACATCAAGCGGCTCATCGCCTACGCGTCGATCTCGCACTTCGGCTTCATCGTGCTCGGCATCTTCGCGATGACGAGCCAGGGCCAGTCGGGCGCCACGCTCTACATGGTCAACCACGGTCTCTCGACGGCCGCGCTGATGCTGGTCGCGGGCTTCCTGATCACGCGGCGCGGCTCGCGGCTCATCGCCGACTACGGCGGGGTGCAGAAGGTGGCACCGGTGCTGGCGGGGACGTTCCTCATCGGCGGTCTCGCCACGCTCTCGCTGCCCGGACTCGCCCCGTTCGTCAGTGAGTTCCTCGTCCTGGTCGGCGCGTTCAGCGCGTACCCGGTGGTCGGCATCATCGCGACCCTCGGCATCGTGCTCGCCGCGCTGTACGTCCTCGTCCTCTACCAGCGGACGATGACGGGACCGGTCACGGAGGCGGTCCGGAGCATGCCGGACCTCAAGGTCCGTGAACTGGCGGTCGCCCTGCCGCTGATCGCCCTGCTGATCTTCCTGGGTGTCTTCCCGAAGCCGCTCACGGAAGTCGTCAACCCGGCGGTGCAGCACACCATGCACGACGTACAGAAGAAGGACCCCCAGCCCGAGGTGGAGGCCGCCAAGTGAGCGCAACAGCTGTCCACAGCCTGTGGACGACGGCGGGCGGCGGGGTGACAACGGCTGCCGCGGGCGACAAGTTCACCGCGCCGACCATCGAGTACGCCCAACTGGCGCCCGTCCTGATCGTGATCGGCGTCGCCGTCCTGGGCATCCTGGTGGAGGCCTTCGTCCCGCGCAGGGCCCGCTACACCACGCAGGTCTTCCTGACGGTCGTCGCCCTCGGTGCCGCGTTCGCCGCGGTCCTGGGGCTCGCGGCCGACGGGTACGCGGGAAAGAACGCGCAGATCGCCGCGATGGGCGCCGTCGCCGTCGACGGCCCCGCCCTGTTCCTGCAGGGCACCATCCTGCTCGTCTCGATGGTCTCCGTCTTCACGTTCGCCGAGCGGCGCCTGGACCCCGCCTCGCACGGCAACCGCGTGGACTCCTTCGCCGCGCAGGCCGGTTCGGTGCCCGGCAGTGACGGCGAGAAGGCCGCGGTCAAGGCCGGGTTCACCACGACCGAGGTCTTCCCGCTGGTCCTCTTCTCCGTCGCGGGCATGCTGGTCTTCCCGGCCGCCAACGACCTGCTGACCCTCTTCATCGCGCTCGAGGTCTTCTCCCTCCCGCTCTACCTCCTGTGCGCCGTCGCCCGCCGCAAGCGGCTGATGTCGCAGGAGGCCGCGGTGAAGTACTTCCTGCTCGGGGCCTTCTCCTCGGCGTTCCTGCTCTTCGGGATCGCCCTGCTCTACGGATACGCGGGCACCGTCTCGTACGCCGGTATCGCGAACGTCGTGGACGGCACCGTCCAGGAGATCGACCCGGCGCTCGCGGACACCATGGGCAACGACGTGCTGCTGCTGATCGGCGGCGCGATGATCCTCATGGGCCTGCTGTTCAAGGTCGGCGCGGTCCCGTTCCACATGTGGACCCCGGACGTGTACCAGGGTGCGCCGACGCCGGTCACGGGCTTCATGGCCGCGGCGACGAAGGTCGCCGCGTTCGGTGCCCTGCTGCGCCTGCTGTACGTGGTGCTGCCGGGTCTCACCTGGGACCTGCGCCCCGTCATGTGGGGCGTCGCGATCGTCACGATGCTGGGCGGGGCGATCGTCGCGATCACCCAGACCGACATCAAGCGGCTGCTGGCCTACTCCTCGATCGCGCACGCGGGCTTCATCCTCGCGGGTGTCATCGCGGCCAGTCCGGAGGGGATCTCCTCGGTCCTCTTCTACCTCGGCGTCTACTCCTTCGTGACCGTCGGCGCCTTCGCCGTCGTCACCCTGGTGAGGGACGCGGGGGGCGAGGCGACGCACCTGTCGCAGTGGGCCGGTCTCGGCCGGCGCTCGCCGCTGACCGCGGCGGTCTTCGCCGTGTTCCTGCTGTCCTTCGCCGGTATTCCGCTCACCTCGGGCTTCTCCGGCAAGTTCGCCGTCTTCAAGGCGGCGGCGGACAACGGCGCGGGCGGCCTGGTCGTGGTCGGTGTGATCTCGTCGGCCATCGCCGCGTTCTTCTACATCCGCGTCATCGTCCTGATGTTCTTCAGCGAGCCGAAGGCCGACGGCCCCACGGTCGCCGTCCCGTCCCCGCTGACGATGACGACGATCGCGGTCGGAGTCGCGGTCACGCTGGTGCTGGGCCTGGCCCCGCAGTACTTCCTGGACCTGGCGAGCCAGGCGGGAGTCTTCGTGCGGTAACCGCGTGAGAAGCGCCGCGACAACGCCGGACGGGCCCTGGAAGTCAAACCCGTCCGGCGTTGTCGTATGTGGCGCCTATGGTTGCTGTGGACGGTTGGACAGCGACACGGACGGCACGGACGGGCGGAACGGAACGATGAGTGTGACGACCGAGAGCGCCGCGCAGCAGACGCTGCACCGGGTGTTCGGGTACGAGGCGTTCCGCGGCGAGCAGGGTGCGGTGATCGAGCATGTGGTCGCCGGTGGCGACGCGGTCGTGCTCATGCCCACCGGGGGCGGAAAGTCCCTCTGCTACCAGATCCCCGCCCTGGTCAGGCCGGGTACCGGCGTCGTGGTCTCTCCACTGATCGCGCTCATGCAGGACCAGGTGGACGCCCTGCGCGCGCTCGGTGTCCGCGCCGGCTTCATGAACTCCACGCAGGACTTCGACGAGCGCCGCTCGATGGAGGCCCAGTTCCTGGCGGGCGAGCTCGACCTGCTGTACCTGGCCCCGGAGCGGCTGCGCCTGGACTCCACCCTCTCGCTGCTCGCCCGCGGCGAGATCTCCGTCTTCGCGATCGACGAGGCGCACTGCGTCGCCCAGTGGGGCCACGACTTCCGCCCCGACTACCTGGCCCTGTCCGTCCTGGGCGAGCGCTGGCCCGACGTACCGCGCATCGCGCTCACGGCCACGGCGACCGACGCCACGCACCAGGAGATCACCCAGCGCCTGGGCATGCCCGAGGCCAGGCACTTCGTGGCCAGCTTCGACCGGCCCAACATCCAGTACCGCGTCGTGGGGAAGTCCGACCCGAAGAAGCAGCTGCTCACCTTCCTCAAGGAGGAGCACCCCGGGGACGCGGGCATCGTCTACTGCCTCTCGCGCAATTCGACGGAGAAGACCGCCGAGTACCTCTGTCGCAACGGCATCGAGGCCGTGCCGTACCACGCGGGCCTGGACGCGTCGGTGCGCGCCGAGCACCAGTCGCGCTTCCTGCGCGAGGAGGGCCTGGTCGTCGTCGCGACCATCGCCTTCGGCATGGGCATCGACAAGCCCGACGTGCGCTTCGTCGCCCACCTCGATCTGCCGAAGTCCGTCGAGGGCTACTACCAGGAGACAGGACGCGCGGGCCGTGACGGTGCGCCCTCCACGGCCTGGATGGCGTACGGACTCCAGGACGTCGTCCAGCAGCGCAAGCTGATCCAGGGCGGCGAGGGCGACGAGGCGTTCCGGCGCCGGGCCGCCGCGCACCTCGACTCGATGCTGGCGCTCTGCGAGACCGTCCAGTGCCGCCGTGCCCAGCTCCTGACGTACTTCGGCCAGGAGCCCGGCTCCGAGAGCTGCGGCAACTGCGACACCTGCCTCACCCCGCCCGAGACCTGGGACGGCACGGTGGTCGCGCAGAAGCTGCTGTCCACCGTGGTCCGGCTGAAGCGGGAGCGCGGGCAGAAGTTCGGGGCCGGCCAGATCATCGACATCCTGCTGGGCCGCAAGACGGCGAAGATCATCCAGTTCGACCACGACCAGCTCTCGGTCTTCGGTATCGGCGAGGAGCTGGCCGAGGCGGAGTGGCGTGGTGTGGTGCGCCAGCTGCTGGCCCAGGGGCTGCTCGCCGTCGAGGGCGAGTACGGCACGCTGGTGCTGACCGAGGAGAGCGGTTCCGTGCTCGGCCGGGAGCGCGAGGTACTGCTGCGCAAGGAGCCGAAGAAGCCGACGGCCAAGTCGGCGAGGGGCGAGCGCAAGGGCAAGTCGGCCGCCGCCGTGGCGGACCTGCCGGCCGAGGCCCTCCCAGTCTTCGAGGCGCTGCGCGCCTGGCGCGGTGCCCAGGCCAAGGAGCTGGGCCTCCCGGCGTACGTGATCTTCCACGACGCGACGCTGAGGGAGATCGCCGCGCTGCGCCCCGGTTCGCTCGCGGAGCTGGGCGGGATCAGCGGCCTGGGCGAGAAGAAGCTGGCGACGTACGGCGAGGGCGTCCTGGAGGTGCTGGCCGGGCTGGGAGACGTCGAGCCGGGCGCCGACAGTGCCCCCGCCGAGCCGGAACCGGCGTCCCGGCCTGCAGCGGTCCCGCCGCAGCCGGAGGCCTCACGCGCCGCGGGGCCGGTGCGGGCTGCCCAGGTGGAGCCGGTGCGGCAGGCGCAGGCGGAGCAGGACACGGACACGCACTTCGGCTGGGACGAGGAACCGCCCGAGTTCGACTGAGCGCGTGACGGGCGGCGACGGGTCTACTCCGGCGTCGCCCGGCGGCGCGTGACGATCGCGGTCAGGTCGAGATCGACGGGGAAGGGCGCGGAGACCTTCATCCGGTCGTGGAAGATCCCGGTGGACGTATAGGCGCCGGTGGCGGGTTCCAGCTCGAAGACGTACACGACTGCTCGGCCGTCCTGGTTCTCCACCCGCCAGTAGTGCGGAATCTTCGCCCGCGCATACTTCACGGGCTTGGTCTCCCGGTCCCGGGTGACGGACTCGTCGGACACGACCTCGACGGCCAGCACCACACTGTGCGACGGGAACCGCGTCTGCCGCAGACTCTCGACCGCGTCCGCACGCACGACGACCACATCGGGCTCGGGCCGGTTCTGGAAGTCGACGTCGATGGTGAATTCGCGAAAGACTTCCAGGTCGAGCGGTGCGAGCGACTGCAGCTGCCACTTCAGGTAGTCGATCGCACGCTCATGGAAAACGGTCTGCGGACTTACGAGGACGAGGCTCCCGTCGATCAGCTCCGTATGCGGAGGCAGATTCGGAAGCGTGTCCAGGTCATCGGCGGTCCATCCGCCCGCGGGCGGAACCGCCCACCGCGGCTCAGGTGCCTCGGGTCCGACGCTCATCAGTGCTCCCATATGAAGGAGTCTCGCGGGCCCGTCCAGCGTATCCGCCGACAACCGGATCAAGCCCACCCGCACGTGTGCACGACTCACGCGTCGTTGACCACCGCCCCCCTCGCCGCGTACGCGCGCACGTCCGCGTCCGGGTCGGTGAGGACTCCGGCCAGGGCTTCCCGGGCCGCGTCGTGGGCAGTGTGGTGCAGCAGCGCCAGGACCGCCGCCTTGCGTACGTCGGCGTTCGGGTCGCCCAGGGCCCCGGCCAGCGGGGCGACCGCGGCATCCGGGGCCGCCGAGGAGAGCGCCGTCGCCGCCCCCGCCCGGACCTGCCACGCGGGGTCCCCCAGGGCAGCAGTAGCCGTCGCGGCGTACGGCGCAGGGCACCCCGTCGCCGCGAGCGCGGCCAGGGCGGCGGCGCGGACCAGCGCGTCCTCGTCCGCCAGCAGCGGGGTGAGCGGCTCCGGGGCGGGGGTGTGCGTGGCGGCCAGCCCCTTCGCCACGGCCACCCGGACCTCGCGGGACGGATCGGCCGCCGCAGTAGTCAGTGCCTCAACCGCGTCCACCGAGACGAGCGCGCGGACGGTGTGCAGCCGCACGTCGATGACCGGGTCGCCGAGCGTGCGCGCGTACAGGTCGGCGTCCCCCAGCCGCAGCGCCCGCAGGGTGTCCAGCGCGGTGGCCCGTACGACCGGGTCGTCCGAGCCGAGGGCCGTCACCAGCGGTGCGCGCAGGGCCGGTTCGGCCGGCAGCACCTCGACCAGTTCCCGCAGGGAGGCGGCGGCCGCCGCCCGCACCGACGGTGCCGGGTCGGCGAGCGTCCCGGCCAGTGCCGGACCCGCGCCCTCCGGCGTCGACTCGGTGAGCGCGGCCACGGCCGCCCGCCGGACCGCCGGGTCCGCGTCGGCCAGGTACGGGGCGAGGACCGGCAGGTCCGGCTGGTCGTCGGCGAGCGCGAGGAGTTCCAGGATGCGGGGGGACGGGCCGGACGGTGCGGGCGCAGCGGCGGCGGGCGCGGAGTCCGCCGCCGTCCGGGAGCCGGACGACGGGGCCACGTCCCGCCGTCCCGCCGTGGCGACCTGCTCCGCCGCGACCTCGCCGATCTCGCGCGAGGCCCCGCCCACGGGGGCGAACCCCTCCACGGGCACGAGGTAGGGAGCCACCGGCCTCGCCGTGAACTCCATCGCTCCCGAAGCGGACTTGTGCAGGTCCAGGTGGTGGAACCAGTCCGCGTCGTCACGCTCGGGATGGTCCGTACGCTCGTGGTACAGGCCCCAGCGGGACTCCGTGCGGGCCAGCGAGGAGCGTGCCGCCATCTCCGCGCAGTCCCGGATGAAGCTCACCTCGGCGCACCGCATCAGCTCGTGCGGGGTCGTCGCGCCCATCTCCGCGATGTCGGTCCGCATCCGCTCGAACGCCTCCAGGGCGAGCGAGAGCCGCGCCCCCGACTTGGGCGGGGCCACGTAGTCGTTCACGAAGCGGCGCAGTTTGTACTCGACCTGGGGCTGCGGCGGCCCCTGAGGGTTGTGCAGCGGCCGGTAGATCAGCTCGTGGGCCTCGCGCAGCTGCTCGGCGGGAAGTTCGCCCTCGTACGCCGTGAACTGCGAGGCGTCGGCGCCCGCGAGGTCACCGAAGACGAACGCGCCGATCATGTAGTTGTGCGGGACGCAGGCCAGGTCCCCGGCGGCGTACAGGCGCGGCACCGTCGTACGGGCGTGGTCGTCGACCCGGACGCCGGAGGCCGAATGGCCGCCGCACAGGCCGATCTCGGAGATGTGCATCTCGATGTCGTGGGTGCGGTAGTCGTGGCCCCGGTTCGCGTGGAACGTGCCGCGCGTGGGCCGTTCCGTCGTGTGCAGGATGTCTTCCAGGGCGCTGACGGACTCCTCGGGGAGGTGGCTCAGCTTCAGGTACACCGGCCCCCGGTCCGAGGCGACCTCCGCCGCGAACTCGGCCATCATCTGCCCCGACCAGTAGTCGGAGTCGACGAACCGTTCGCCGTGCCGGTTCACCTGGTAGCCGCCGAACGGATTGGCGACGTAGGCGCAGGCAGGACCGTTGTAGTCCTTGATCAGCGGGTTGATCTGGAAGCACTCGATACCGGTCAGCTCGGCGCCCGCGTGGTACGCCATGGAGTAGCCGTCGCCGGCGTTGGTCGGGTTCTCGTACGTCCCGTAGAGGTAGCCGGACGCGGGCAGCCCGAGCCTTCCGCACGGCCCGGTGGCCAGGACGACGGCCCCGGCGCGGACCGTGACGAACGCTCCCGTACGGGTGTTGAAGCCCGCCGCCCCGATCGCCCGGCCGTCGTCACCGGTGAGGATCCGGACCGGCATCACCCGGTTCTCGATCCGGATCCGCTCCCGCATCTCGCGGCGCCGCAACTGCCGGTAGAGAACCTTCTTGACGTCCTTGCCCTCGGGCATCGGCAGCACGTACGCACCGGAGCGGTGCACTTGGCGGACCGCGTACTCCCCGTGCTCGTCCTTCTCGAACTTCACCCCGTACGACTCCAGCCGCTGCACCATCGGGAAGCCGAGCTCCGCGGTCCGGCGGACGGTGGACTGGTCGACGATGCCGTCGTTGGCGCGGGTGATCTCGGCGACGTAGTCGTCGGGTTCGGCCCGGCCCGGGATCACGGCGTTGTTGACGCCGTCCATCCCCATGGCGAGGGCGCCCGAGTGCCGGACGTGCGCCTTCTCCAGCAGCACGACGGTTGCTCCGTGCTCGGCGGCGGTGAGGGCCGCCATGGTGCCGGCCGTTCCGCCCCCGACGACCAGTACGTCGCAGGAGAGTTCCTCGGCGTCGGCGAGGGCGGGGATCTGCACGGTCATGCCTTTCAGTGGGCGGGAGTGAGCGATTCGAGGACCTCGCGGCGCAGCGCGACGGTCGCCGGGTCGGCATGCGCGGCGCGTTCGCGCGGACGCGGTACGTCCAGGACGCGACCGGTGGGCAGCAGCGCCACCCGGTCGCCGAGGAACAGCGCCTCGTCCACGTCGTGCGTGACGAAGAGGACGGTGGCGCCCGTGCCGTGCAGGACGTCGACGAGCAGCTGCTGCATCCCGGCCCTGGTCTGGGCGTCCAGCGCGCCGAAGGGCTCGTCCATCAGGACGGCGCGCGGTTCGGCCGCCAGGGCGCGGGCCAGCTGCACACGCTGGCGCTGGCCGCCCGAGACGCGGTGCGGAAGCTTCGCCCCGTGGTCCTCCAGGCCGACCCGGGCCAGCCAGGACTCGGCCCGGCGCCTGCGCTCGGAGCGGGCCACGCCCCGGATGGCGAGGGGCAGTTCGACATTGGCACGCACCGTGCGCCACGGCAGCAGCGCGTCGTCCTGGAAGACGAGGGCCCGCTCGGCACGCGGTGCGGTGATCGGCTCGCCGTCCTGCGCGACCTCGCCGCCGAGCGCGGGCAGCAGCCCGGCGAGGGTGCGCAGGAGCGTGGACTTGCCGCAGCCGGACGGGCCGACGACGGCGAGGATCTCACCGGGTACGACATCGAGGTCGATCCCCTCCAGGACGGGTGCCCCGGCCCGGCCGAGCACGGCACCGCGCAGGGTGAGCCGGACGCCCGGGGACGTGGTGGTGGTCATGGGTGCACCCGCTCCTTCGCCAGGGTGGCCGGCGCAGCCGCCGGGGACACGGTCCGGGGCCGCTGCCGTACGGGGGACGGGGGGCGGCTCTCCGTACGCGGCAGCCACCGTGTGAGTTGGCGGCCCAGCAGTTCCACCGCCGTCGAGGTGATCCAGCCGAGCAGGCCGATCGTGGCCATGCCGACGAAGACGCCCGGGTAGTCGACGACCGTGTAGTCCTGCCAGGTGCGGTACCCCACCCCGTACTCGCCGGAGATCATCTCGGCGGAGATCACACAGATCCACGACACCCCGATGCCGACGGAGAGCCCGCCCAGGATGCCGGGGAGCGCGCCGGGCAGGACGACGGAGCCGAGGACCCGCCACCGGCCGCCGCCCATCGTCAGGACGGCCTCCTCCCACACCGGGGTGAGGGCGCGCACCGCGTGCCGGGTGGAGACCATGACGGGGAAGAACGCCGCGGTGCACGTGATGAAGACGATCCCCTGCTCGTTGCTGGGGAAGAGCAGGATCGCCACCGGTACCAGCGCGATGGCCGGGACCGGGCGGATCACTTCGAGGACCGGGCCCAGCAGGTCACAGGCCAGCCGGGAGCGGGCGACGGCGGTGCCGACCGTGATGCCCAGGACGGCGGCCAGGGCGAAGCCGGTGACGATCCGGGTCAGGCTGTCGGTGAGGTCCTGCCAGTACGCGTCCGTGCCGAGCCGGTCGCCGAAGGCGCGCGCCACATCGGTCACCGTCGGGAACTGCTCGAAGCGCAGCCACAGGTTGATGTCGAAGGCGGTCAGCAGCTGCCAGATGCCCAGGGCGGCCACCAGCGACAGGGCCCGCAGCACGATCGACCACCGGCCGCTCATGAGACGCGGGCCCGGTCGAGCGCGGTGGCGTACGGGACGATCCGGGCGCCGGGGTGCGTGGCGACGTCGGCGCGGGCCGCGGATCCGGTGACGTACGGCCGCAGTGCGGCGCCCTCGGACACCCAGACCGCCCGGTCGGCGAACCACAGCGTCCCGGTCCTCGCGTCGGGGACGTACGCGGCGCGGACCTGCCCCGGGTGCGCGGCGGCGTACCGCAGGACCTCGGTGGGGGTGGCGAACGCCGACGTGGCGTCCTTGCCCTTCAGCCAGACCTCTCCGCCGCGCGCGGCGGGCGGACCGGCTGCCTGCGCCTTCGCGTAGGCGGAGCCGTACACCCGCTTCACGTACTGCTCGTCGACGAAGGCGTCCACGTCCACGTCGCCGACCAGCTTCGCCGAGCGCAGCACGGGGACGTCCTTCTTGAGCGCCGCGACCAGTGCGGGCTTCACCGTGGTGTCGAACGTCGCGATGCCCTGGGAGCCGTTGTAGAGGTGCACGACCTCGGCCGGCAGGCCGGTGGCCTTCGCGACCGATTCGGACGACGCCACCGGGTGCTCGTGCAGGTAGTCCGTCGCCCGGCCCTGCGCCCGCAGGAAGTCCTCCAGCACGGCGGGCCGCCCCTTCGCGAACTCCTCGCGGACGGTGACCCCGTGGAAGGTCGGAAGATTCAGCTCCGCCCCGTCGTAGAGGGCCTTCGCCCGGCCCTGGAAGGCCAGCAGTCCGGGCCAGGCCACGAACTGCGACAGGGCGTCCGCACTGCCGGCCTGGAGCGCGGACGCACCCACCGCGGGCTGCTGGTTGAGCTTGCGGATGTCCTTCTCCGGGTCGATCCCGGCCCGTTGGAGCGCGCGGACGAGCGTTCCGTCGGCGGCCGATCCGACACTTGTGGAGACCTTCTTGCCGCGCAGGTCCTCCAGCGAGTCGAGGTCCGAACCGGGCGCGGTCACCACGGTGTTGAGGCCGCCGCGCAGGTTGTACCCGGTGACCGAGACGAGGGTGGTGGGACGGTTCAGCTGCTTGCCGCGGGCCGCGTTGATCAGCAGAGGGAAGTCGCCCATCGAACCGATGTCGATCTTCCCCGCGGTCATCTGCGCGGTGATCGGCGCGCCGGTCGCGTAGTCCTGCCACTTCACCTTGTACGTGACGCCGTCCCGTTCGCCGCGGGCCCGCAGCTCTTCCTCGAAGTAGCCGAGGGAGCGCAGGAGGGTGCCCGCGGTGACGGTGTTGATGGTCCTGGACTGATAGCCGACGGTCACCGTGACCGTGTCGCCGTCACCCGCGCTCGCTTCGCCGCCGCAGCCCGCGGTGAGCGGGACGAGAGTCGCGGCGGTGAGCAGGGCGGCGGCGCGGATTGCCGTGCGTCGCATGGGAGGAAGGGCCTTTCACCTGAGGAGGTAGGGCATGTTGACCGTGACCGCGTCGGTGGGACACCGGGCCGCGCACGGGCCGCAGTACCAGCACTCGTCGACATGCATGAACGCCTTGCCGCTGTCCGGGTTGATGGCGAGGGAGTCGAGAGGACACATGTCGACGCAGAGGGTGCAGCCGTCGATGCACTTCGACTCGTCGATGGTCACGGGCACGTCGGCCCGCTGGGGCGCCAGAGGCATGGCGGTCTCCAGGAAAGAGGGGAAGGAGGGGTCTCAGTCCGACCTGTGCAGCAGGCCGCTCATGCTGATGCGGTCACCGCGGAACCGGATGAACTCCAGGTCCACGGGCCGCCCGTCACAGAGGTGGGTGAGGCGTTCCAGCATCAGGACGGCGGCGCCCTGCGGGGTCTCCAGGACGGCGGCGGAGTGCGCGTCGGCGTTGACGGCCTCCAGGGTGATCTCGGCGGTGCCGAGCGCCCGGCCGGTCAGGGATTCCAGCAGCCGGAAGACATCGGTGTTCTCCAGGTCGCAGCCGAGCAGCCCGGCGCCGATGTCCATCGGGATGTACGTGAGGTCGAGGGACAGCGGCAGCCCGTTCAGCAGCCGGCGCCGCTCGATGTAGAGGACGTCGGTGTGCTCGGCGATCCCGAGCCGTCGCGCGACGGGTCCGGGGGCGGCCACGGGGCCGACGGTACGGACCTCGTTGGTGACCCGGCCGTGTTCGTGCAGGGTCTCGGCCAGACCCTGGAGCCGGTCCAGGCCGTGCGAGTACTTCTCGCTGACGACGACGGTGCCGACGCCGGGCTGGCGTTCCACCAGGCCCTCCGCGCGCAGCAGGTCGAGGGCCTGGCGGACGGTGTTGCGGGAGACGCGGTAGTCGGCGCCGATGGTGTCCTCGAACGGCAGTACGCCGCCGGGAAAGCCGCCGGTGCGCACCTGGTGGCGCAACAGGTCGGCCAGCAGCCGGGCATGGTCCGCGCGCAGCCGGCGCCGGCGGGCGGCGGCGACGGGCACGGTGTGCTCACGGATGCGATCGGCTGGCATGCGCTGGACCATACCGACGGGGCCCCCGCGGTGGTGTTGCCGCAGTGTTGCGCCACTTCCGGCCCCGAGTCGCAGGCCTGTGACCTGTGGCTTTCCTCCCGTGTGACGAAGATCTGCCACCCGGGACGACCACCCCTCGGACACCGGGGGCGCCCTTCGGTCACCCCTCGGACACCCGGGGCAGGTGTCAGTCGCCGCCTCCGCCGCCACCCCCACTGACGCCGCCGCCTCCGCCGTTCTGGCCGGCCTTGTCCTGGCGCACGTTGCGGTGCACCGCCAGGGCCGGCCACTCCTGGCGGGCCAGTGCCCGCACGGCCGAGCGGGTCCGCCGGTCGCCCTGCCTGACCGCCGACGGCAGCTCGACCGCCGCGGCGAGGGCCGCCAGCAGCCTGTCGCGGCGGTCGGGGAAGCCCGCCCCGCCGGCCGCCGCGAAGTGCTCCCGTATGTGTGCCGACAGGCCGCCGGGGCCCGGGAGATGGCGGTGGTAGGGCAGCAGGCCGAGGAAGCGGCGGGTCTCCCTGCGCAGGATGCCGCGCTGCACCAGGGCGTCGAGACAGAGGCCCTCGGCCTGCCGCCCGGCGTGCCGGACCCAGCCCCTGGCCGACACGCCCCCGCGGAACCGGCTCTTGCCGGGCGCCGGCAGGCTGCGCAGGAACACCGCGAGCAGCGGGTCCGGCGGATCCAGCGGATTCGTCACGTGCACCCGGCCGTGCTCCTCGGTGATCCGCCCCTGGAGCTCCAGTTCGGCCAGTACGGCCCCGGCCAGGCCGTACTCCAGGTACCTGCCCCGGCACAGCGGCCTGCCGCGCACCGGGTCCAGGGCGAGCAGCAGCAGTTCCTCGGGGAGTGTCGGCCGTTCGTTCACGCCGCGGGCACGATCCGGCCGGTGACCTCGCCGAGACCGACGCGCGTGCCGTGCGGCCCGGGGGCCCAGGCGGTCAGGGTGACCGTGTCGCCGTCCTCCAGGAACGTCCGCTTGCCCTCGGGCAGGTCCAGCGGATCGCGGCCGTTCCAGGTGAGTTCGAGCAGGGAGCCGCGCTCGCCGGGCTCGGCGCCGCTGACGGTTCCGGAGCCGTACAGGTCACCCGTGCGCAGCGAGGCGCCGTTCACCGTCATCTGCGCCAGCTGCTGCGCCGCCGTCCAGTACATGGAGGAGAACGGCGGTTCGGAGACCGGCTGTCCGTTGATCTCGACCGAGATCCGGATGTCGAAGCCGCCGGGCTCCTCGTCGTCCGCGTCGTCCAGGTAGGGGAGCAGCTCGAAGTCCCGGGCGGGCGGAGCGGTCCGGGCCGCGTCCAGGGCCTCCAGCGGGGTCACCCACGCCGATACGGAGGTGGCGAAGGACTTGCCGAGGAACGGGCCGAGCGGCACGTACTCCCAGGCCTGGATGTCCCGCGCCGACCAGTCGTTGAGCAGGCAGAGACCGAAGACGTGCTCGCGGAAGTCGGCGAGCGCGACCGGGGCGCCCTGCCGCGAGGGGACGCCGACGACGAAACCGACCTCGGCCTCGATGTCCAGCTTCACCGAGGGGCCGAAGACGGGGGCCGGGTCGGTGGGCGCCTTGCGCTGCCCGGAGGGGCGCACCACCTCGGTGCCGGAGACGACGACCGTGCCCGCCCGCCCGTGGTAACCGATCGGCAGGTGCTTCCAGTTGGGTGTGAGCGCCGCACCGTCGGGCCGGAAGATCCGCCCGACGTTGGTGGCGTGGTGCTCGCTGGCGTAGAAGTCGACGTAGTCCGCGACCTCGTACGGCAGGTGCATCGTCACCGCGTCCACCGGATACAGCAGGGGCTCTATGTCCGGGCGGTGCGCCGGGACCGTCACCCAGGCGGTGAGCGCGCGGCGCACGTCCCGCCACGCGGTGCGGCCCGCCGCGAGGAGCGGCGTCAGGCTGGGCCTGGCCAGCAGCTGGGCGTACGGAGAGCCGAGCGCGTGCGCGGCGGCCCCGGCGTCCAGCACATGGGTGCCGATGCGGACGCCGACCCTGCGGTCGTCCGGGTGTTCGGGGGTGGAGAACACTCCGTACGGAAGGTTGTGCGGACCGAAGGGGTCGCCCTCGGCCAGATCGAGCGGGCTGCTCTCGGGCATCTGTTGCTGCCTCGCTTTCCAGGTCGCTTGGGGGACACGTTACGTCGGCGGTGGCACCCGGCGGCAGTGTCTCAACTATGCGTAATGCCCGGAAAGTTCCGTCGTACTCCCGTATGGCCGTCGCCTTCATCCCGCCGTGCGCGGGATCCTCTTCTCCCAGGTCCGGTGGAAGACGATCTCGTCTCCGTCCCTGCACACCACCTCGTTGGACGTGATGAAGTCGTCCGCGTCCGCGCTCGTCTCCGAACGCGACTCGATCCTCACGTCCCAGGACATCTCCGGCCGGTGCAGCCGGATCTTCCAGTCCGAGCGGGCGGCGGCCGAGAGCGGGTCGTCCTCACGGATCGTGTACGTCTCGAGCGCGTCCTCGGTGAACTCCAGTCCGTCCGGGTAGACACGCGTGCCGCCGTAGCGGGGGTCGACCTCCAGCCGCCATTCGCCCTTGGCCACGTCGCGGACCACCAGACGCTCCGGGCGTTCCTCGTCGAGCGTGACCGGGAAGACGACGCCGAGCGGCTCCGACTGCTCCGGTTCGCCGAAACTGATCGCCGGGTCCTCGGTGTGCCTGCGCACCGGGAGCTCGACGAGGCTGCCGTCCGCGTCGAGCGTGAAGCCGTCCGAGCCGGCCTGCGGCCAGATCCACGGCCAGTACGAGGACGAGACGGCGAGCCTGATCCGGTGGCCGGGCGGGAAGGTGTGCCCGATGCCGTTCAGCTCGAAGGTCACGTCCTCGGTCTCCCCGACGGGCCAGTCCTCCGACCGGTCGCGCCCGTGGCGCGCCGCCAGGTTCAGCACGCCCCGGGTCACCAGGGTCGAGGCACCGTCCGGAGCCACGTCGCAGAGCCGGGCGATCGCCTGGCCGCGCGGCACGTCCATCCGGATGCGGAGCCTCACCCGGGGCCGGCCGAGGATCTCGATGGGGGCCTCCTCGACGGGGAACTCGAAGCACACCGACTTGGCGTCCTCGTCGCGCTGGTCGGGCGGCAGGTCGGCGGCGTTGCCGAAGGGGAAGAAGCGGCCCGCGTCCAGCCCGGTCTGCTGCGGCGAGCGCACGGTCTGCGGACCGCCCTGGAGGGCGTACGCCACCGGCGCGACGTTCTCCGACGGCCAGTCCGCGTCGCCGACCCAGCGGCCGGGAAGCGTCTCGTAGACGGTCGCGGGAGGGTGCGAACCGCTGATCCAGGACCGCAGCAGGGGCTCGTTCATCACCCCGGTGTCCTTGTCCTTGAGGTGCTGGTCCCACCACCGCAGGGTCTCCTGGAGGAAGCCGATCGCGGGCCCCGGGGGCAGCCCCCGGTCCGGGTACTGGTGCGACCAGGGGCCGATCAGCCCCCGCACCTTCGCCGGGTCCAGGTGTTCGACGAGCCGCAGGACGGTGTCGCGGTACGGGTCGTGCCAGCCGCCGACCGCGAGGACAGGGGCCTTGACGGCGCCGTAGTCCTCGCACACGCTGCCGTGCTTCCAGTAGTCGTCACGGGTCTGGTGCGCCAGCCACGTATGGATGAACGGGTCGACGGCCTCGAGCCGCTTCAGCCACATGTCCTTCCAGTCGTCGCCGACGTCCGCCGGGTCCGGCGGACGGCAGACGAAGGCCAGCATGGTGGCGGCCCAGGCGTGCATGTCGACGCCGAGGACGGAGCCGCCCATGTAGTGGACGTCGTTGTCGTAGCGGTCGTCGGCCGAGCAGACGGTGACGACCGCCTTCAGGGGCTCCGGGGCCAGGGCGGCGATCTGGAGGGAGTTGAAGCCGCCCCAGGAGATGCCGAACATGCCGACCCGGCCCGAGCACCACTCCTGCTGGGCGAGCCAGTGCACGACGGCCACCCCGTCGGCGAGCTCCGTCGCGTCGTACTCGTCGCCGGGCATGCCCTCGCTGTTGCCGTGCCCGCGCACATCCACCCGTACGGAGGCGTAGCCGTGGCCCGCGTACCAGGGGTGGCGCTGCCAGTCGCGCGGGGCCGTCCAGTCGCTCAGGCGGTAGGGCAGGTACTCCAGCAGCGCGGGCACCGGTTCGTCGGTGACCGGCCGCCAGATCCGCGCGTACAGCTCGGTGCCGTCCGGCAGGGGGATGTAGAGGTCCTCGTGGGTCGTCTCGTAGGGGAACTCGGTGCGGATCTGCATGGCGGTACCTCAGTGGACGGGGTGCATGGTGCGCTTGAGCCAGGGAGCGGCGGCGAGGACGGCCACACCGGCCGCCACCGCGATTGCGCCATTGACACCGAAGTAGGCGGGGTTGGAGACCTCGCCGTACAGCTTCACGATCTGTGCCTGGATGCCGTTGGCGAGGGCCAGGGACAGGAACCACAGCGCCATCGTCTGGCTGGCGAACGCCTTGGGGGCGAGCTTCGTGGTGGCGGACATGCCGGACGTCTCCAGCAGGATGTCGCCGAGCCCGAGGAGCAGGTACGAGCCGACGATCCACCAGGCGGCCATCCGGTACGTGTCGTCGGCGTGCCCGGAGGTCGGTACGACCATCAGGAGGAACGACAGACCGCCGAGGATCACCCCGAACGCGATCTTGTTCGAGGCGTGCGGCTGGCGCGGACCCATCCGGGCCCAGACCGCGGCCACGACGGGCGCCAGGGCGACCTCGAAGGCACCCAGCGCGGAGGCGTACCAGCTCGCCGGGAAGTGGAAGCCGAAGATTTCCGTGCGGGCGTTGGTCGAGGCGAGCAGCATCATCGTCGAGTACGCCTGGAAGAGGATGAAGTTGAAGACGACGGACGCCAGGAAGAGCACGACGTACGGCCGCAGCCTGCCGCGTTCCTCCGGAGTCACCCGGGGACTCCGGAACATCACCACGAAGTACACGACGGGCAGGATCACCGACACCAGGGTGAGCACGTCGACGAAGCGGTCCATGGTCAGCCACCCGGACAGCGCAAGGCCCGTCGCCACGAGGGCGAACACGACGACTCCGGCCACGATCGTCAGCACCGCGCGGCGCATCGGACCGGGCGCCAGGGCGTACTCCGCCGCGTGCTTGCGCCCGGCCAGGTGACGCCGGCCCAGCACGTACTGGATCAGGCCGAGCGTCATACCGAACGCGGCGGCCGAGAAGCCCCAGTGCCAGCTCGCGTGCTCGCCGAGCCAGCCGGTGACCAGCGGACCGGCGAAGGCGCCGATGTTGATGGCCATGTAGTAGAGCGCGAACCCGGCGTCGCGGCGCTGGTCCTCGGTGGCGTAGAGCTTGCCGACCATGGAGGCCACGTTCGGCTTGAGCAGGCCCGTTCCCGCACTGATCAGGCCGAGGCCCACCCACGTCATCGTGGCGGTCGGCACGGCCATCGCGTAGTGGCCGCACGCGATGAGGATGCCGCCGTACAGGACGGCGCGGTACGAGCCGAGGATCCGGTCGGCCAGCCAGCCGCCCGCGACGGAGACCAGATAGACCAGCGTGCCGTAGGCCGCGGACACCGAGGCGGCGGTGCCCGGGTTCATGCCCATGCCGCCGTTCGCGACCGTGTCGGCGAAGAAGAGGACCAGGATGGCCTGCATCCCGAGGAACGAGAAGCGCTCCCAGACCTCCAGCCCGGACAGGGTCATCAGACCCCTCGGATGGCCGAAGAAGGCGTGGTCGTCCCCGGGCGGCGGCTGGTCCGGCTCGACGTCGGTCGCGGTGAGGGACAAAGCGGCAACTCCTGATCGTATGACCTGATCCCGAACATACCGGCGATGGCGGGAAGGCGCCCACGTTGATCCAAAGGCGACCGGATACGCTGAGTTGAGTGAGGACAGCGACACATCGACATTCCGTGTGATCGTCAGCAGACAGGAGATCCCCTCGTGACCGTCGTCGGGCCGTTCGGACTGCGCGTGCGGGACCAGGCTCTTGAGGCCGATGTCCAGACCGGTTTGGCCGCTGTCGAGGCGGGGCTGCTGGATGCCACCAAGAGCGAGGTCCCGTTCATCACGGAGGCCGCGCAGCACCTCGTGAGCGCGGGGGGCAAGCGGTTCCGTCCGCTGCTGGTGATGCTGGCGTCCCAGTTCGGTGACCCGGACGCGCCGGGAGTCGTTCCCTCGGCCGTGGTCGTCGAACTGACGCACCTGGCGACGCTGTACCACGACGACGTCATGGACGAGGCGGACGTACGCCGCGGGGTGGACAGCGCGAACACCCGCTGGGGCAACTCCGTCGCCGTCCTGACGGGCGACTTCCTCTTCGCCCGCGCCTCGCACATCCTGGCCGACCTCGGACCCGAGGCCGTACGCATCCAGGCGGAGGCGTTCGAACGGCTCGTCACCGGTCAGATCCTGGAGACCGCGGGCCCGCGCGACGGCCGCGACCCCGTCGACCACTACATGGACGTGCTCGGCGGCAAGACCGGCTCGCTGGTCGCCGTGTCCGGACGGTTCGGCGCCATGATGGCGGGCGCGGACGAATCGGTCGTCGACATCCTCACCCAGTACGGGGAGCGGCTCGGCATCGCCTTCCAGCTCGCCGACGACGTCCTCGACATCGCCTCCGACTCCCACGAGTCGGGCAAGACGCCCGGCACGGACCTGCGCGAAGGCATCCCCACCCTCCCGGTACTCCATCTGCGCGCGCAGGCGGCGGCCGACGGAAAGCCGGACGACCTGGAGCTCGTCGCGCTCCTGGACGGCGACCTCGGCGACGACGACCGGCTCGCGGAGGCGCTGCGCAGGCTGCGCGCCCACCCCGCGCTCGAGCAGGCGCGGCGGGACACCATCCGCTACGCGCAGGAGGCGCGGGCGACCCTGGCACCGCTGCCCGAGTGCTACGCGAAGGCCGCGCTGGAAGAGCTGTGCGACGCCGTGGTGCACCGCGCGGGCTGACGCGGGCCCGGCCCGTCCCCTACTGGATGGCGGACCCCGGACCCCCCGGTGTCATACCGGAGGGGTAGACACAGTTGCTCCCGCGGGCTGACGCATGGTGCCGCCCGATTTGGTCAGATGGAGAACAACCACTCCTGACCACATCGGGTGAGAATGGCGGCAGGGAGTGGACAGAGTGCAACCGGACGGAAGCCGCCGACCACGGAGGTAGGGCACACATGGCACCGAACGACAGCGCAGAGACCAACGGCGAGGCCACGGGCACTGTCGTGGGCCGCAGGAAGGCCGCACGCTACATCGTTCCCGTCGCAGTGGCAGGAGTGGCCGCCGCGACGATCGGACTCGTCCCGGCGCTCGCGAACTCCGGGGACCCGGAGCTGCCGAAGATCACCGCGCAGGAACTCATCGAGAAGATCGCCGCATCGGACGAGGAGCAGCTCTCCGGCACGGTGAAGGTCAGCACCGACCTCGGCATCCCGTCCCTCGGCGGGCTCGCGGACTCCTTCGCCCAGGGCGCGACCGGTACGGACAAGGGGGGCGACGGCACCTCCAGCGCCGCGCCCGAGGCGAAGCTGATGGAGCTCGCCTCCGGGACGCACACGCTGCGGGTGGCGGCCGACGGCCCCGACAAGCAGCGTCTGTCGATCCTCGGCGAGGCCTCCGAGTACAGCATCGTCCACAACGGGGACGATGTCTGGGCGTACGACAGCAAGTCCAACGAGGCGTACCACGCGCAGTCCGGACAGAGCGACCGCGCGGGCGGGAAGGCCAAGGAGCACAAGGCGCCCGGCGGCGTCCCGGCCACACCGAAGGAGCTGGCCGAGGAGGCACTCGCCGCCGCGGGTGACACCACGTCGGTCACGGTCGACGGCACGGCGCAGGTGGCGGGCCGCGACGCGTACCAGCTGCTGATCAAGCCCAAGCAGTCCGGTTCGACGATCGGCTCCATCAGGGTCGCGGTGGACGCCGAGAACGGCGTACCGCTGAAGTTCACCCTGTCGCCGAGCAGCGGCGGCAAGGCCGCGATCGACGCCGGTTTCACGAAGGTCGACTTCAAGAAGCCCGACGCGTCCTCCTTCTCCTTCACCCCGCCCAAGGGCGCGAAGGTGACCGAGGCCGACGAGCTGCAGGCCGAGGCCGAGAAGAACGCCAAGGCGGACAAGGTTCCGGAAGACCTCGCGGCACTGGAGGACTTCAAGGGCCTCAACGTCATCGGCGAGGGCTGGAACGCCGTCGCCGTGATCGACACCCCCGGCGGCAAGGGTCTCGCGGGGCTTCCCACGGAGGGCACCGGATCCGGTGATGTGCCGGAGGGTGCCATGCAGTTCCTGGACGCCCTCGGCGACAAGGTCACCGGCGACTTCGGCTCGGGCACGGTCTTCAAGACGCGCCTGGTCAACGCCCTGGTGACGGACGACGGCAAGGTCTACGTCGGCGCGGTCACCAAGGACGCGCTGGTGAAGGCAGCCAACACCGCCAAGTAGTACACGCCGTACGCACCGCCCCGCCGTACGCTCCGTACGGCGGGGCGGCCCGTTCACGGACGGCAGCCCCACGGCGGCGAGCGGGAAGGACCGGGAGTGCGCATGACCGACACAGCGGCCGGAACGGTGGAGGCGGGACCGGGGCCGGCCCCCGTGATCGAGACCCGCGGCCTCACCAAGCGCTACCGTGGCGGCCAGCTCGCCGTGGACGGACTCGACCTCAGCGTCCCAGGCGGCAGCGTCTTCGGCTTCCTCGGCCCCAACGGCTCGGGCAAGACCACCACCATCCGGATGCTCATGGGCCTCATCGACCCGACGTCGGGCACCGCACACGTCCTCGGCAGATCCATGCCCGCCGCATCCCGCACCGTGCTCCCGCAGGTCGGCGCACTGATCGAAGGGCCCGCGCTGTACGGGTTCCTGAGCGGCCGCGACAACCTCCGGCGGTACGACTCCGTCGATCCGTCCGCCGATCCGCGCACCCGACGCGCACGCGTCGAAGGCGCCCTGGACCGGGTCGGCCTCGGCGCAGCGGCCGGCAAGAAGGCCAAGGCGTACTCGCTCGGAATGAAACAGCGCCTCGGGCTCGCCGCCGCGCTGCTCCAGCCCCGCAGACTCCTCGTCCTGGACGAGCCGACCAACGGCCTCGACCCGCAGGGCATGCGCGAGATCCGCTCCCTGATCCGCGAACTCGCGGCCGAGGGCACCACCGTCTTCCTCTCCTCCCACCTGCTCGACGAGATCGAACAGGTCTGTACGCATGCCGCGGTGATGGCCCGCGGGCGGCTCCTCACGCAGGGCTCTGTCGCCGAACTGGCGGCGGGCACCCGCGGCCGGCTCTCCGTCACCACCCCCGACCCGGGCGCCGCCGCCCGCATCCTCCGGGAGCACGGGGCGACGGGTCTCCTGAGCGACGGGGACCGGGTCACCGCGGACGCGCCACCGGCCGGGGTCGAACTGGCGGACCTCAACACCGCCCTGGTGCGCGGCGGAGTCCGCGTACGGTCCTTCGGCGTCGAACGGGCCTCGCTCGAGGACGCCTTCGTCGCACTCACCGGAGAGGGATTCGATGTCGCAGGCTGAACTCACCACGGCGGCCGTACCCCGCGCACCGCGCAGCCCGCTGTGGACGCTCGGAATCCTCCGCTCCGAACTCACCACCACACTGCGCCGCTGGCGCACTCTGGCGCTTCTCGGTGTGCTGGCCGCCGTACCCGTACTCATCGGGATCGCCGTGCGGATCGAGACGAGCGACGGCTCCTCGGCGGGCCCCGGCGGTGGGGGCGGCGGGCCGGCGTTCCTCGCCCAGGTCACCAACAACGGTCTCTTCCTGGTCTTCGCGGCCCTGTCCGCGACGCTCCCCGTCTTCCTCCCGATGGCGGTCGGGGTCGTCGCCGGCGACTCCGTCGCGGGTGAGGCGAGCGGCGGCACCCTGCGCTACCTTCTGGTCGCCCCGGCGGGCCGGACCCGGCTGCTGCTCGCGAAGTACGCCTCGGTGCTGGCGTTCTGCCTGGTCGCGACGCTGGTCGTGGCGGCATCGGCACTCGCGGTGGGTGCGCTGCTCTTCCCCGTCGGCGAGGTCACCACGATCTCGGGCACCCGGATCGGCTTCGGCGAAGGACTCGTGCGGGCCGGTCTGATCGCGGTGGCGGTAGCGGTGTCCCTGACGGGGTTCGCGGCGCTCGGCCTGTTCGTCTCCACGCTCACCAGCAGCGGGATCGCGGCGATGGCGGCCACCGTGGGGGTGCTGATCACCGTACAGATCCTGGACGCGATGCCGCAGTTGGACGGGATCCACCCGTATCTCTTCCCGCACTACTGGATGTCCTTCACGGACCTGCTGCGCGACCCCGTCTACTGGGACGAGATGGCCAGGAACCTCGGACTGCAGGCGGCGTACGCGGCGGTGTTCGGCTCGGCGGCCTGGGCGCGTTTCACCACGAAGGACATCACTGTCTGAAGGCGGCCCGCCGGGGACCGTCCGCGCCGTCGGCCGGTCGAGCCGTCCCCCGATCGGCTCGTCGCGGCGCAAACGGCACGAACGGTATGAAGTACGGAACGTCACGACACGGTACGTTCCGTTTCTTCCAGGTCATTGTTCGACTTCTGGCGACGGGCTGTCAACAAGCAGCGTCCCGAATCCCCCTATGCTCACCGAATGATCACATCGCCGAGTTCCCTGCGCCGCAGCGAGCGATCACGACGGGCGACTCTGGACGCGGCCATGGAGCTGTGCACGGAGAAGGGGTACGGACGGGTCACCGTCGAGGCCATCGCTGCCCGCGCCGGCGTGAGCAAGAAGACGATCTACCGCTGGTGGCCGTCGAAGGGCGCGGTGCTCCTCGAGGCATTCACCGAGGCGCTCGTCGGTGCGACGCCGTTCGTCGACACCGGTGACATCGCGGCCGACCTCCGGACCCACATCAACAGCGCGGTGAAGCTGATGTCCTCGCCGCCGTACGGCCCCGCCTACGCCGGGATCCTCTCCGAGATGCACCATGACGACGACCTCGCGGTGGCGGTCAGGGAGCAGCTGGTCGACCCGCGGTTCGAGCGTGCCGTGGGGCGGCTGCGCAGCGCCCAGGAGCAGGGGCAGGTTCCGGCGGACGCCGATCTGCCGCTGGCCGTGGAGATGCTCTACGGTCCCGTCTACTACCGCCATGTGCTGCGCAAACCGGCTCAGGACGATGCGACGGTCGTCGCGCTGGTGGCCCATGTCCTGCGGTCGCTGGGGGCCGGGAGCGCGGCGGCGGGAGCCGGGGCGGAAGGGGCCGGGGTGGAAGGGGCCGGTGCGCCGGGGCCTGAGGCGCCCGGGCCGGAAGGTGCCGACGCGGGGTCGTCGCGACCGGAGGGTCCGGGCCCTGAGGAGCCCGGCCCCGGGGGTCCGGAGCCCGAGGGCACCGGCCCGGACCGCGTCAGCTGAAGAAGGTCTTGGCCCGGGTCACCGCCGCGGTGTCGGACAGGACGTCACCGGGCTTGCTGCCGTTGCCCAGCAGCACCCCGCCCCACCGCATCCCCAGGTACTGACCGGAGATCCTCAGCGTGCCCGCCAGCGGCTCGGTGACCGCGGGATCCGAGTCCGCGAGTGCCGTGACCCCCCACAGGGTCTTGCCGGCCATCCGCTGCTTGAAGTCGACGCCGGGCAGCCTCAGCCAGCCCGACCAGTGGTCCAGGTAGCGCTTGGTGGAGGTGGAGACCGAGTACCAGTACAGCGGCGAGGCGATGACCACATCGGTGGCGGCGAGCGTGGCCTCCAGGAGGGTCGCGGCGTGCCCGGTCGGGGGCAGGTGCCCGCCGTCCGCGTGCCTCAGGTCCTCGAAGTCCGGCAGCGGCAGGTCCCGCAGGTGCAGCCAGCGCTGCTCGGCATCGGCCGGGAGCTGTTCGGCGGCGAGCCGGGCGAGCGTCTCGGTATTGCCGTCGGCGCGGCTGCTGCCGAGCAGGAAGAGGAAGCTGCGCGTGGCCATGATGGTCCCCCAGTTGACTGCGTGCGACTGTTACCTGCGTCCGCATTATATGCACGCGCATGGAATTGGGAAAGGTCGCCCGGCCGGACAGCACCCAGCCGCTCAGCCGAACGGCCGGTCAGCCGAACAGCCGCTCAGCCGAACAGCCGCTCCAGGACTGCCGCGACGCCGTCGTCCTCGTTCGACAGAGTCACCTCGTCCGCCGCAGCCTTCAGCTCGGTGTGGGCGTTGGCCATCGCCACACGGTGGCCCGAACGACGGAACATCGGCAGGTCGTTGGGCATGTCGCCGAACGCCACCGCACCGGCGGTGTCGCAGCCCAGCACCTCCGCCGCCAGCGCGAGCCCGGTGCCCTTGTCCACGCCGAACGGCGCCAGCTCCACCGTCCCCGGCCCCGCCATCGTGACGGTCGCCAGATTCCCCACGACCCCGCGGGCCGCCGCCGCCAGCTCGTCGTCCGTCAGCTCCGCGTGACGCACCAGGACCTTGATGATCGGTGCCGCCCACAGCTCGCTGCGGCGCTCCGTCCGCCGGGCGGGAAGTGAGGGGTGCGGCATGCGGTAGCCCGGCTCGATCAGGGTCCTGCCCTCGGTGCCGTCCTGGTCGACCGCGGCGAAGACCGGCCCGACCTCGGCCTCTATCTTGCCGAGCGCGGTGTCGGCCAGCTCCCGGTCCAGGGTCACCGAGCTCAGCATGCGGGCCGACCCGGCGTCGTACACCTGTGTGCCCTGCCCGCAGACCACGGGGCCGTCGTAGCCCAGGTCCGCGAGCAGGCCTCGTATGCCGGGCACCGGCCGGCCCGTGACGATCAGATGCCGCGCGCCGGCGGAGGCGGCGCGGGCGAGGGCGGCCCGGGAGCGGGGGCTCACGGTGTCGTCGGGACGCAGGAGGGTGCCGTCCAGATCCGTGGCGACGAGGGTGTAGGCGGGTGGCGTCAGCATGGGGGTCAGCCTAGGGAGATCGGCTTCCGGCCGTACCCCGCTGACCTGCGCGGACGGTCAGCCCTGTCATTGGACGCAGAATTCGTTGCCCTCCGGGTCGACGAGTACCTGCCAGGACCCGGAGGGCTCGTCGACGATGCGCAGCACGCTCGCGCCCAGCCCCACCAGGCGTTCCACCTCCGCCTCGCGCTGTCCCGAGGGAGTGTGTACGTCCAGGTGGAGGCGGTTCTTCACCGTCTTCGGCTCCGGGACGCGCTGGAAGAGCAGCCGCCGTCCGAGGCCCATGCCGCTCTTCTCCTCGTGCGGATCGTCGGGGTGCCGCACCGCGGCGAGGTCCCGCCAGGCCCGGCGCCCGTGGGACTCGGTCGTGAGGGACTCGTCCACCGCCCCGAAGCCGAGCAGCTCCTCGATCAGGGCGCTGTGGTCCTCCACCGCGTATCCCAGCGTCTCGGCCCAGAAGTCGGCCTGGGCGTGCGGGTCCTGGGCATCGATGACGACTTTCCAGTGCAGGGTCATGGAAACCGTTTATAGTGGTTACATGACTGCGTCGGCAACAGGCACGCCGGAGCCGGGGCTGATCCTCCGGACACGGCAGGGCCGTTCGTACCGGTTCGATCCGGGCGCCCTGTGTCTGGAGCTCCTGCTCACCAGCGATCCGGGCGGCGTGCCCTGGCACTACGAAACGCTGCACGAGCCCGCCGACCTGGCCCGCTGGGCGGGCGAGAGCCGGCTGCCCGGCGGTCTGGTGCTCCTGGCCGGCGAGGCGGAGCTGGCCCGCGCCCATGAACTGCGCGGCGCGCTCTGGCGGATGACCCAGGCCCGCGCGAAGGGCATCGCCCTCGCACCGGCCGACACGGACGTGGTGAACGCGGCGGCCGCCGAGCCCCCGCTGGTGGCCCTGATGACGGTCGGCGGCAGCCGGGAGTGGGCACCGGGGGCTACCGGAACGGAACTCCTGTCGACGGTCGCCCGGGATGCCGTGGAGCTGTTCACCGGGCCGTACGCCACCCGGATCCGGGAATGCGAGGCCCACGGCTGCGCCCTGCACTTCGTCGACACCTCCCGCCCCGGCCGGCGGCGCTGGTGCGCGATGGGCCGCTGCGGGAACCGCCACAAGGTGCGGGCGCACCGCGCCCGCCACACGGAACCCGGCGGCGCCGGGGAGTGAAGGGAGAGGCATGATGCCGACCGGACTCACACAGGACGCCGGGTGGGAGATCGGCGTTTCCAGGACCCTGCCCAGGACCGCTTCGGCCGTCTGGGACTTCATCGCCGGCGACGAGGGCGTGGCCCTCTGGCTCGGCTCCGCGTCGCCGCTGCCCACCGAGAAGGGCGCCCCGTACCGCACGGCCGGCGGGGTCGAGGGCGAGATCCGCAGCTACCACCCGGGCAACCGCATCCGGCTGACCCACGGCTCCACGACGGTCCAGGTCACGGTGTCGCCCAGCCCGCAGGACAGGGCGGTGCTCCGCTTCCACGAGGAGCGTCTGGCGAGCGCGGAGGAACGCGAGGAGCGGCGCGCCCACTGGCAGCACGTGATGGACCGGGTCGCGGCCGCGCTCGGCTGAGCCGTCCTACTCGGGCGGGCAGGTCCTGCAGACGTGCCCGTCGAGTGCGGTCAGCAGCTCCTGGGCGGACTCGCGGACCGCTGGGTCGCCGTCGCCGGTGAGCCGCAGGGCCGTCGTCCGGCCCGCCAGGACGGCCAGGTGGGCCTCCCTGGTCCACTCGGGGTGGTGTGTGTGCCCGTGGGCGAGGATCGTCCGCAGCAGTCCGAGCACTCCGACGCGGTCCTTGACCGACTGTGTCGCGGCGAGCTCCCACAGGAACGGCACCGTGGCGACCGTCGAGTCGAAGACGGCCAGAGCGCCGATCCACTGCCCCAGGTCGCTCAGTGCGTCCTCGGCGGACTCGCTGTCGCCCCAGGCGATCCGCGACAGCATGCCGGGGACCTGGGAGGCGGAGCCGCCCGCATGGCGCAGCTCATGCCACTGAACGTGCCTCATGTCCCCCAGAATCGTCCCCATCCCGGGCACTCAATCAGCCTTTGCGTGTGCCGTCCACCATGCATGCCACACCCACCCGGTCCGAGCTCATGATCCAGACGGAACACTCCTAGCGTTCCTCCAGGGCTGCGCGTGCGTCGTAGCCCGCGCGGGCGGCCGCGATCTCGTCCTGGTGCTCCTCGGTCCAGGTCACCAGGGTGCGGATCGTGGTGTGCAGCGTGCCCCCGAGAGGCGTGAGCTCGTAGTCCACCCTGGGCGGTACCACCGGATGGACCGTCCGCTCGATGAGTCCGTCGCGCTCCAGCTGGCGCAGGGTGACGGTCAGCATCCGCTGGCTGATGCCGTCGATCTCCCGCTTCAGCTGGGTGAAGCGGAGCTTGCGGCGGTCGAGCAGCGCGATCACCAGCAGGGACCACTTGTCGGCGACCCGGTCCAGGATCTGCCGCACCTCGCAGCCTTCGCGGGTGTCCCACTGGAAGGGGTCGGGATCGCCTTCCGTCGTGTGCGGCTCCGGCGGGAGCGTGGTCACGGTGCCTTCGGGGTGCCTCGGTGACTTTGAAGTGCCTTCTTCCATAAAGCCCCATGCTGGCGCACGATCTCCATGGTTACAAGAGGGAACCGACCCTCCTGTTCGTAACCGCACCTGCCCCGTACCGCTCCACGCACTCGGGGCTTCGCAGCACTCCGGACCACGACAAGGGGACTCCTGTGTCTGTCGCCGCACCCCACGCACCCGCACTGTCCGCCCGCGCCTGGGCCCTGCTGCTCGTCCTGTGCGGCACGATCTTCCTGGAGGGGATCGACGTCGCCATGCTCGCCGTGGCCGTCCCGACCATCAGGGCCGATCTGGACCTGTCGACCGGCACGGCGGCCTGGGTGATGAGCGCCTACGTCCTCGGCTACGCCGGCTTCACCCTCCTCGGCGGCCGCGCGGCCGACCTGCTCGGCAGACGCAGGATGTTCCTCGTCTGGCTCACCGTCTTCCTGCTCTTCTCCGGTCTGGGCGGCTTCGCCACCGAAGGCTGGATGCTGATCGTGGCCCGCTTCGTCACCGGCGTCGCCGCCGCCTTCATGACCCCCGCGGCCATGTCACTGATCACCACGTCGTACGAGGAGGGGCCGCAGCGCAACAAGGCCCTGCTGGTCTTCGCCGGCACCGCGGCCGGCGGCTTCTCGCTCGGCCTCGTCATCGGCGGTCTGCTCACCCAGCTCGGCTGGCGCTGGGTGTTCTTCGCGCCCGTGCTGCTCGCCGCGGGAATCCTGCTCGCGGCCGTCCGTACGGTCCCCGTCGAGCCCAGGCCCGCACGCACCGGCGGATTCGACCTGCCGGGGGCCGCGACGGCGGCGGGCGCGATGCTGCTCCTGGCCTTCGGGATCGTGCGCCTGGAGCACGCGGCCGAGGGCTGGGCGCTGCCGGCCGGGGCCTTCGCGGCCGGACTGCTCCTGGCGGGGCTCTTCGTCCTGATCGAACGACGGGCGTCCGCCCCGCTCGTCAGGCTGGCGATGCTGCGCAGGGCGTCCATGATCCGCGCCGACCTCGGGGCGCTGCTCTTCGTGGGCTCCTTCTTCGGCTTCCAGTTCGTGGTGACCCTGTACCTCCAGGAGCTGCGCGGCTGGTCCTCGCTGCAGACCGCGCTCGCCCTGGTGGTGATGGGCGCAGACGCCGTCCTGGCCCCGACCCTGACCCCGCGCCTGGTCGACCGCTTCGGCAACGCGCGGGTCATCCTCGGCGGCTTCGTGCTCGCCATCGCCTCGTACGGGCTGTTCCTGCCGATCGGGCTCGACTGGACCTACCTCGCGATGTTCCCGACCCTGATCCTCACCGGAACCGCCTTCGCACTGGCGTACGGTCCGCTGTCCATCGCCGCGACCGACGGCGTGCCCGACGCCGAGCAGGGGCTGGCGGGAGGACTGCTGCACACCTCGACGCAGTTCGGCTCGGCGGTCGGCATCTCGGCCGTGACCGCGGTGTATGGCGCCGTCTCGGCCGGAACGGACGGTTCGGCCGCCGCCACGCTGACGGCCTTCCGCGCGGCACTGGTGGTGCCGGTGGTGATGGTGGTGCTGGGCGCGCTGATCACGGCGTACGGCCTGCGTACGGAGAGGCGCAGGGCCGGCTCCGGGGGCGGAGCCGTGGCACCGGTGCCCGCAGGGGAGCCGAGGGACACCGAAGGAGCCGTGGCCTGACCCGGCCGGGGGAGCGGCGCGGGTACCGGATCCACCTGGCCCACCCGGTCAGGAAGCCGGTGCCCGCTCCGCGGCCGCCGCACCCGCATCCGTACCGGCAGACGCTCCCGGCGTCGTTCCGGGCACCGCATCCGGTGTCGGAGCGGCAGTCGTGCCCACCGGCGCCCCGGCCTCCGCGGCCAGAACGGCGAGGCGCAGCGCCTCGGCCCGTGTCCGTCGCGCCGTCCGCAGCGCGTCCCAGGTCAGCAGCATCAGCGCCACCCAGACCAGCGCGAATCCGGCCCATCGCTCGGGCGGCATCGCCTCGTGGAAGTACAGGATGCCGAGCCCGAACTGGAAGACCGGAGCCAGGTACTGCAGCAGGCCGAGCACGGACAGCGGCACCCGGATCGCCGCCGCACCGAAGCAGACGAGAGGGACGGCCGTCACGAGGCCTGTCGCGGCGAGGAGCGCCCCGTGTCCGGCGCCCCCGACCAGGAACGTCGTGTCGCCGCGCGCGGCGAGCCACAGGAGGAAGCCGAGCGCGGGCACGAACAGCACGGCGGTCTCGGCGGCCAGCGATTCCAGGCCGCCCATGTTGACCTTCTTCTTCACCAGGCCGTACGTCGCGAAGGAGAAGGCCAGGGCCAGCGAGACCCAGGGCGGCTGCCCGTAGCCGATCGCCAGGACCAGCACCGCGGCGAAACCGGTCGCCACCGCGGTCCACTGCACGGGCCGCAGCCGCTCACCGAGCAGCAGGACGCCCATGGCGATCGTGACCAGCGGATTGATGAAGTAGCCGAGCGAGGCCTCGACGACGTGGCCGTTGTTGACGGACCAGATGTAGATGCCCCAGTTGACGGAGATGACCGTCGCGGCAATCGCTATCAGGCCCAGCTTCGCGGGCTGCCTGAGCAGTTCGCCGATCCAGGCCCAACGGCGCAGGGCGAGCAGCGCGATGCCGACGACACCCAGCGACCAGACCATCCGGTGAGCGAGGATCTCCATCGCTCCGGACGGCTCCAGCAGCGGCCAGAACAGGGGCACGAGGCCCCACATCCCGTACGCGCCGACTCCGTACAGCAGGCCTGCCCGCTGTTCGTTCTTCCCCTTCACGGGCCCTCCCGGCGCTCCTGCGTCGGCGATCGGCCGACTGCACGACGGTAGCGCCGGAAAGCCCCCGTGTCATAGCCGTCTCACGGAAACGCTCGTGACAGGGCTACCGCCGGTCGTTCACCCGGCGGCGACCGCGGCCGCCACCGTCTCGGCGAGCGGAGTCGTCGGCCGGCCGATCAGACGGGCCAGGTCACCGCTCGTGCCGGCGAGGAGTCCGCGCCCGATCGCCTCGTCGACGTCGACGAGGATCGCCGCGAGGTCCTCGGGCAGCCCGGCGCCGACGAGGATCTCCCGGTGCGTGTCGGCGGGCACGTTCGTGTAGGCGATCTCCCTGCCGGTCGCGGTGGCGACCACGGCGGCGTACTCGGCCAGGGACCAGGCGACATCGCCGCTCAGCTCGTACGCCGTGCCGAGGTGGCCCTCGCCGGTCAGTACGGCCGCCGCGGCGGCGGCGAGGTCGGCACGCGAGGCGGACGCGATGCGGCCGTCACCCGCGTTGGCGACGACGGCCCCGTGCTCCAGGACGGGCGCGAGGTTCGCCGTGTAGTTCTCGGTGTACCAGCCGTTGCGCAGGAGGGTGTACGGGAGTTCCGAGTCGAGGATCAGCTGCTCCGTCACCTTGTGCTCGGCGGCCAGCTGGTAGTCCGCGTCCGGCCCGCCCAGCACACCGGTGTACGCGAGCTGGGCGACGCCCGCCGCCTTGGCGGCGGCGATCACGGCGGTGTGCTGCGCGACCCGCCGGCCGATCTCGCTGCCGGAGACGAGCAGCACCCGGTCGCCCGCCCGGAACGCATCGGCGAGGGTCTCCGGCCGGTCGTAGTCGGCGATGCGGATCTCGACGCCGCGGGCGGCGAGAGATGCGGCCTTCTCCTTGCTGCGGACGACGGCGGCGATCCCGTCCGCCGGGACCGTGGTGAGCAGCTGCTCGATGACGAGGCGGCCGAGCTGTCCGGTGGCTCCGGTGACGACGATGCTCATGGGGGGTTCTCTCCTGGTGGTGCTGATGCGAGTGGAAACGTCACTCACCATAGGAGTAGTACTAACCATGGGAAAGTACCCACTTTGAAGTAAGGTACTGGTATGAAGGTAAGCATCCTTGACGAAGTGGGCGGTCGGCGCCCGGACGTCAACCAGCAGAACTGCCCCTCCCGGCTGGTCCTCGAGCACATCACCAGCCGGTGGGGCGTTCTCGTGCTGGCCGCACTGCTGGGACGCTCCTACCGGTTCAGCGAACTGCGCCGCGAGGTCGGCGGCGTCAGCGAGAAGATGCTGGCCCAGACCCTCCAGATGCTGGAGCGCGACGGCTTCGTGCACCGGGACGCGAAGCCGGTGATCCCGCCCCGCGTGGACTACTCGCTCACCCCGCTCGGCAGGGAGGCCGCCGACCAGGTCTGGGCGCTGGCCCGCTGGTCCGAGCGGCAGGTGGACACGGTCGAGTCGGCGCGCGCGGCATACGACGAGGCCCGGAACCAGTCGGCTCCGGGCCCCGGCGAACAGGCGTGACGGCGGATCAGCCGATCACGGTCCAGGTGTCGCTGCCCGCCAGCAGGGTGCTCAGATCACCCTTGCCGTGTTGTTCGATGGCGGTGTCGAGCTGGTCGGACATGAGGGTGTCGTAGACGGGTCGTTCGACGCTGCGCAGGACGCCGATGGGGGTGTGGTGGAGGGTGTCGGCGTCGGCGAGGCGGGACAGGGCGAACGCGGTGGTGGGGCTGGGGTTGTGGGCGTCGTGGACGAGGATGCGGGACTGGTTGTCCTCGGTGACCGCGACGACTTCGAGGTCGCCGGTGATCGGGTCGCGGACGACGCCCCTGTGGCCCTCGGCGCCGAAGCGGATGGGCCGGCCGTGTTCGAGGCGGATGACGGCTTCCTCGGCCTGGTCCTTGTCCTTGAGGGCGTCGAAGGCGCCGTCGTTGAAGATGTTGCAGTTCTGGTAGATCTCCACGAGTGCGGTGCCCGGGTGGTCGGCCGCTGCGCGCAGCACACTGGTGAGGTGTTTGCGGTCGGAGTCGACGGTGCGGGCGACGAAGGACGCCTCGGCGCCCAGGGCGAGGGAGACGGGGTTGAAGGGGGCGTCGAGTGATCCCATCGGCGTGGACTTGGTGATCTTGCCGATTTCGGAGGTGGGGCTGTACTGGCCCTTGGTCAGTCCGTAGATCCTGTTGTTGAACAGGAGGATCTTGAGGTTGACGTTGCGGCGCAGGGCGTGGATGAGGTGGTTCCCGCCGATGGACAGGGCGTCTCCGTCGCCGGTGACGACCCAGACCGACAGGTCACGGCGTGAGGTGGCCAGCCCGGTCGCGATCGAGGGGGCGCGGCCGTGGATGGAGTGCATCCCGTAGGTGTTCATGTAGTACGGGAAGCGGGACGAGCAGCCGATGCCGGAGACGAAGGTGATGTTCTCCTTCGCCAGCCCGAGTTCGGGCATGAACCCCTGCACCGCCGCGAGTACCGCGTAGTCACCGCAGCCCGGGCACCAGCGCACCTCCTGGTCGGACTTGAAGTCCTTCATGGACTGCTTGCCCTCGGCCTTGGGGACCAGGTGGAGGAGTTCGTTGGTGTCAGGCATCGATGGCCTCCTTGAGGGCTGTGGCGAGCTGCTCGGCCTTGAAGGGCATTCCGTTGACCTGGGTGAAACTCTGGGCGTCGATCAGGTACTTGGCCCGGATGAGCATGGCGAGCTGGCCGAGGTTCATCTCCGGGACGACGACCTTGTCGTAGCCCTTCAACACCTCGCCGAGGTTCTTCGGGAACGGGTTGAGGTGACGCAGGTGGGCCTGGGCGATCGGCTCACCGGCCGCCCGCAGCCGGCGTACCGCCGCGGTGATCGGCCCGTACGTCGAACCCCACCCGAGGACCAGGGTGGTGGCTCCCGCCGGATCATCCACCTCGAGGTCCGGGACGGTGATGCCGTCGATCTTGGCCTGGCGGGTGCGGACCATGAAGTCGTGGTTGGCCGGGTCGTAGGAGATGTTCCCGGTGCCGTCCTGCTTCTCGATCCCGCCGATCCGGTGCTCCAGCCCCGGCGTCCCCGGCACCGCCCACGGACGGGCCAGCGTCTGCGGATCCCGCTTGTAGGGCCAGAACACCTCCGTACCGTCGGCGAGTTCATGGTTCGGGCCGGTCGCGAACTGTGTCCGCAGATCCGGGAGACTGTCGGTCTCCGGGATCCGCCACGGCTCCGAACCGTTGGCCAGATACCCGTCCGACAGCAGGAACACCGGAGTCCGGTACGTCAACGCGATCCGCACCGCGTCCAGCGTCGCGTCGAAGCAGTCCGCCGGCGTCCTCGGAGCCACGATCGGCACCGGAGCCTCACCGTTGCGCCCGTACATCGCCTGCAGCAGATCCGCCTGCTCCGTCTTCGTCGGCAGCCCCGTCGAGGGACCACCCCGCTGGATATCGATGATCAGCAACGGCAGCTCCAAGGACACCGCCAGACCGATCGTCTCCGACTTCAGCGCCACCCCAGGACCCGACGTCGTCGTCACCCCGAGCGAACCACCGAACGCCGCACCCAGCGCCGCCCCGATCCCCGCGATCTCGTCCTCCGCCTGGAACGTGCGCACACCGAAGTTCTTGTGACGCGACAGCTCATG
>NZ_JBHTRI010000008.1:0-249495 GCF_042796085.1 Streptomyces sp. NPDC056452 | reverse complement strand
GCGACGCCGGCGCCACTGTCCGCAGGCCTGGAGCGCGCCACGGAACCCCTGAACGGAGCTCAGAAACGTCGATCGGATGGTTTTGAGCATCCGATCGTTCAGGGTATGCTTTAGCTCGTTGCCGCAAGGCGACAGGCCCCAATAGCTCAGTCGGTAGAGCGTCTCCATGGTAAGGAGAAGGTCTGCGGTTCGATTCCGCATTGGGGCTCCAGCAAGGAGAAAGGCCCCCGCCAATGGCGGGGGCCTTTCTCGTTCCCGGGGACGATTGGGGCGTCAACCCCGATCCTCGGCTGCCACCTGAAGGAGTGCTCGCGCTCTCGTCGAGTCCTTGCCGGTCGGGCCCGGAGGCATGCCCGACCGGCCACGTCCTGGTCAGAAGGTCTGCGGCTCCGGGACGCGCATGGCGAGGATGGCCATGTCGTCCGACGCGGGTTCTGCCGCGAAGCGTTCCACCGCCCGCAGGATGCGGCCGGCCACCGCACCGGCCGTCAGGCCCGTACACATGGCAAGGACATCCGCCAGGCCGTCGTCGCCCAGCATGCGCGTGCCCTCACGGCGTTCCGTGACGCCGTCGGTGACGCACAGAAGGACGTCGCCGGGCTCAAGGGTGACTTCCTGCTCGTAGAGCTCCAGGTCCTCGATCACGCCCAGCAGCGGCTGCGGTTCGGCCGCCGCCTCCACGGAGCCGTCCTGGCGCAGGCGCAGCGGGAGCGGATGACCGGCGCAGACGACCTTGAGCAGCGCGCTGCCGTCCTCCTGGGGCCACAACTCCCCGTACAGGAGCGTGAGGAAGCGGCTGCGGGCGCCTTCGTCGAGGATGGCCGCGTTGAGTCGTTCCAGTACGGCAGGGCCGCTGAAGCCCTCGCGGGCCAGCAGCCGCAGCGCGTGGCGGGCCAGGCCCGTGACTGCCGCGGCCTCCGGTCCCGTGCCGCAGACGTCACCGATGGCGAAGCCGTAGGCGCCGTCACGGATGGGGAACACGTCGTAGAAGTCGCCGCCGACTTCGTTGCCCTCGCCCGCGGCGCGGTAGATGACCTCGATCTCGACATTGGGCACGTCGGGCAGGCCGGGCGGCAGCAGGCTGCGCTGGAGGGACTGGCTGATCGCCATGCGCTCCGAGTAGAGGCGGGCGTTGTCGAGGGCCAGAGCGGCCCTGCGGGACAAGTCCTCGGCCAGTTCCAGGATTTCCTGACGGAAGTGGTCGTCGGACGGCTTGCCGAGGGTGAGCATGCCGATCACGCGGTTCCGCGCGACGAGCGGCAGCACCACGGTCTCGCCGCCCACGGCGGAGGCCGTAGCGAGCGTGGTGCGCGCGGCGGCCCCCATGCTCGCGGGCGCATCCCTGCCGAGGCTGCGTGTGGACGTGCGAAGAGCTGCCTTGTGGGCCGCCGCGGCCGGTGCGGGCCAGATGCGGGCGCCCGGGGCCGGAACGGGGTCCGGCGGCTCGATGGAGGACAGCAGGGCCTTGATGCCGTCGATGAGTTCCTCGTCCTCGTGGAGCACGTAGGAGAGGTACGGCTCCGAGGACTGGTCGGCAATGGTGTAGACGGCGCACCAGGTGGCCAGCGTGGGTACCGTCATCTGGGCCATCAGTGCCAGCGTCTGGTCCCTGTCCAACGTGCCGGCGAGCAGATCGGACGCCTCGACGAGGAAGGACAGCGAGCCGCGGCGCAGGCGTTCCAGCTCGCCCAGCCGGGCCGACTCGACGGCCAGGGCGATGCGGTCCGCGGCGAACTGGAGGCGCAGGGCCTCCTCGTTCGTGTACCGGCCGGGTGCTTCGGCCGCGACGCCGAGGGAACCGGTGAGCCGGCCCTCGACCTTGAGCGGGACCGTGACGACGGAGCGCATCCCTGTGTCGCTGAGGAGCGGTACGGCACCCGGTACGGCGGTGAGGTCCTCGTGCACCGCGGGCATCCTGGCGGAGCCGTAGCGGCCCGTTCCGGCCTCGACGGGGACCCGGGCGAAGCGCTGGCGAGCCGAGGGAAGGCCGGTCGTGGCCCGTACCTCCAGCTCCGTCTCGTCGTCGGTGGCCAGCAGCAGGAAAGCGGAATCCGCGTCGAGCATGTCGCGCGCCCGTTCGACCGTGCGCTGCAGCAGTCCGTCGAGGTCGTCGGGGGCGGGAGAGCCGATGAAGACCTCGAACGGGTCCGTGGTGCGATTCTCGGCCGATGTGTCGGTGACCGGGGCACGCACCGGGCTCTGGAGCACGGCCCGCTCGTAGTCGCGCACGAGAAGGCAGACCGTGGACGGTTCGCCCTGGGTGTCGCGGACTCTGAGATGGGAGGCGTAGACGGGGATGACGCGTCCGTCGGCGCCTCGGATGCCGTAACTGCCCTCCCAACGGGAGAGCTGCAGGGCATCGGCGATGCCGGTGTTCGTGCCCGGTGTGTGCGGCCAGGCCGCGAAGTCGGTGAGCTGTTTGCCGGTGACCTTCTCGGCAGCGTGTCCGAACAGGAAGGTTGCGTCGTCGTTCCACGCGGCGATGGAGCCGGAGCGGTCGATCTGCACGACGGCGACACGTACGCGCTCGTCGGTGACGGGGAGCAGTTCCGTGGGCAGGACGGGACCCGCCGAGCGGATGCCCACGGGGCGATCCGGAAGGTCGAGCTGGAACCAGACCTGCTTGTGCGTCGGCGTGTACTCGACCCCCCAGCGGGAAGCGAGTGCGGCGCAGAGCAGCAGGCCGCGGCCGCCTTCCCGGTCCGGGCTGCCGAAGTCCAGGCCGGAGCTCTGGAGCGGGATCTCGCGTTCCGGATAGTGGTCGGAGACCTCGACGCGCACGCCGTCCTCGGTGCGCAGGCAGAGCACATCCGCGGCGGTGCCCGCGTGCACGACCGCGTTGGTCACAAGTTCACTGGTGAGGACGACGGCGTCATCGACGACGTCGGTGTACCCCCACCCCTGCAGGGTGTCGCGGACGAATGCGCGGGCGGTCGCCACCGAGCGTCCGACCGGATCGAAGGTGGCAGCCGCACGCGCGGTGATCACAGCACTCCCCATATGGTGTCTCGTCGCTTCCCCGAGTCCTGTGCCCGTTTATCGCCGCTTCGATTCGCCTGCCAGGCTAGACGCTCGCCAGGCGTCCCGTGTACAGGAGGGCCGACTTGGGCGCGCAGGCCACCGGCGGATGTGCGGGGGCGCACAAGTATGGAGTCCCCGGTGAGGGAAATGGGGCAACCGTGGGACCTTGCACGCCGTCCGGTTCAGGCCTGGTACGTTTCAACGATTTGACGTTCCCATAGTCACCCGTCGACGGTGTGCTGTGGCGGTGAGTCAAAGTGGAAGTGGGCAAGCTTCCGGTTAAGGCCCGAGCGATACGGTCAACCCCTGCGGGAGGGACACGGTGGAGTCTGGCGTGGCGGCGCGGGGTTCAGGAACGCGCACAAAAGGCGGACAGCCCGTGAAGAAACAGCGCAATGGGACCATCGACGTGGATGCGGCAGCTCTGAACAGACTGCTTGCGGCTCTCGTGGCGATGCGCGACGGAAATTTCCGCAGGCGGCTCACCGTCTCGGGCGACGGCGTGCTCACGGAGATCGCAGCGGTCTTCAACGAGGTCGCCGACCGCAATCTTCATCTGACCGGCGAGCTGGCGCGCGTCCGTCGTGTGGTCGGACGTGAGGGGAAACTCACCGAACGTCTGGAGACCGGCGCCTGCGAGGGCTCCTGGGCGGCCGCGATCGACGCCTCCAACGAGCTCGTCGATGATCTGGCGCGCCCGGTGTCCGAGGTCGGGCGGGTGCTCTCCGCCGTTGCCGACGGTGACCTCGAGCAGCGGATGGAACTGCGGTCGCACACGGCCGACGAGACGGTACGCCCGCTGCGCGGCGAGTTCCTGAAGGTCTCCCGCACGGTCAACAACCTGGTCGATCAGCTGTCGGCGTTCACCGAGCAGGTGACGCGGGTCGCGGTCGAGGTGGGTACCGAGGGCAAGCTCGGCGGGCAGGCCCAGGTACGCGGAATGTCCGGGTCGTGGAAGGACCTCACGGACTCCGTGAACACCATGGCGTACCGGCTGACCGCCCAGGTGCGCGACATCGCCCTGGTGACGACGGCCGTGGCCAAGGGTGATCTGTCGCGGAAGGTCACCGTCCATGTGGCCGGCGAGATGCTTCAGCTCAAGAACACCGTCAACACGATGGTCGACCAGCTGTCGTCGTTCTCCTCCGAGGTGACCCGGGTCGCCCGCGAGGTGGGCACGGAGGGCGAGCTCGGCGGACAGGCGACGGTGCCCGGAGTGGCAGGGGTCTGGAAGGACCTCACGGACTCCGTGAACACGATGGCCGGGAACCTGACGTCCCAGGTGCGCGGTATCGCCGAAGTGACGACGGCGGTCGCCAACGGTGACCTGTCGCAGAAGGTCACGGTGAGCGCCCGCGGCGAGGTCGCGCAGCTCGCCGAGACGATCAACCAGATGACCGAGACACTGCGCACCTTCGCGGACGAAGTGACACGTGTGGCGAGCGAGGTCGGTGGCGAGGGGCTCCTCGGCGGCCAGGCGCAGGTACCGGGTGCCGCGGGTACCTGGAAGGACCTCACCGACTCGGTGAACACGGTCTTCCGGAACCTGACCACGCAGGTGCGCGACATCGCGCAGGTGACGACAGCGGTGGCCAGCGGTGACATGACCCAGAAGGTCACCGTCGACGTGGCCGGCGAGATGCTGGAGCTGAAGAACACCGTCAACACGATGGTCGACCAGCTCCAGGCCTTCGGTTCGGAGGTGACCCGGGTCGCCCGGGAGGTCGGCGTCGAGGGCCGGCTGGGCGGACAGGCCGAGGTGCCGGGAGCGGCGGGTACGTGGAAGGACCTCACCGACTCGGTGAACACGGCCTTCCGGAACCTGACGGGCCAGGTCCGTGACATCGCCCAGGTGACGACGGCGGTCGCCAACGGTGACCTGTCGCAGAAGGTCACCGTCGACGTGGCCGGCGAGATGCTGGAACTGAAGAACACCGTCAACACGATGGTGGCGCAGCTGTCGAACTTCGCCGACCAGGTGACCCGGATGGCACGCGACGTGGGCACCGAGGGCCGCCTCGGCGGTCAGGCACGTGTCGACGGCGTCTCCGGTACGTGGAAGGAACTCACCGACTCCGTCAACTTCATGGCGGGGAACCTCACCTCCCAGGTGCGTCAGATCGCCCAGGTGACCACGGCGGTGGCGCGGGGTGACCTGTCGCAGAAGATCGACGTGGACGCCCGGGGCGAGATCCTGGAGCTGAAGAACACCATCAACACGATGGTCGACCAGCTCTCGGCCTTCGCCGACCAGGTGACCAGGGTGGCCCGCGAGGTGGGCACGGACGGGCGGCTCGGCGGCCAGGCGCAGGTGCCCGGTGTGGCCGGCGTGTGGCGCGATCTGACCGACTCGGTGAACGGCATGGCGGGGAACCTCACCGCCCAGGTCCGCAACATCGCTCAGGTCGCCACGGCGGTGGCGCGGGGTGACCTGTCGCAGAAGATCGACGTGGACGCCCGGGGCGAGATCCTGGAGCTGAAGAACACCCTCAACACGATGGTCGACCAGCTCTCCAACTTCGCCGAGCAGGTGACCCGGGTCGCCCGCGAGGTGGGCACGGAGGGCATCCTCGGCGGGCAGGCGGAGGTGCAGGGCGTCTCCGGTACGTGGAAGGACCTCACGCAGTCCGTCAACGGCATGGCGAACAACCTGACCCTCCAGGTCCGCAACATCGCCGAGGTGACGACGGCGGTCGCCAAGGGCGATCTCTCCAAGAAGATCACCGTCGACGCCAAGGGCGAGATCCTCGAACTGGTGACGACGGTCAACACGATGGTCGACCAACTGCTCAACTTCGCCGACGAGGTGACGCGGGTCGCCCGTGAGGTGGGTACCGAAGGCATCCTCGGCGGTCAGGCCCGGGTGCGCGGTGCGACGGGCATCTGGAAGGACCTCAGCGACAACGTCAACCTGATGGCCAACAACCTGACCAGCCAGGTGCGCAACATCTCCCGGGTCTCGTCCGCGGTCGCCAACGGAGACCTGACCAAGAAGGTCACCGTCGAGGCACGCGGCGAGGTCGCGGAGCTCGCCGACACCGTCAACACGATGGTGACGACGCTGTCCTCGTTCGCCGACGAGGTGACCCGCGTGGCGCGCGAGGTGGGTACCGAGGGCGAGCTGGGCGGCCAGGCACGTGTCCCGGGTGTCGCGGGCACCTGGAAGGACCTCACCGAGTCCGTGAACTCGATGGCGTCCAACCTGACCGGTCAGGTCCGCCAGATCGCCACGGTCACCACGGCCATCGCCAAGGGCGATCTCACCAAGAAGATCGACATCGATGCGCGCGGTGAGATCCAGGAGCTGAAGAACACCATCAACACGATGGTCGACCAGCTCTCGTCCTTCGCCGAGCAGGTGACCCGGGTGGCCCGCGAAGTGGGTACCGAGGGACAGCTGGGCGGTCAGGCCCGGGTCCGCGACGTCGACGGGACGTGGCGCGACCTCACCGAGTCGGTGAACGAGATGGCCGGGAACCTGACCCGTCAGGTGCGTGCCATCGCCGCGGTCGCCACCGCGGTGACCCGGGGCGATCTCAACCTCAAGATCGACGTGGACGCGGCCGGCGAGATCCAGGTGCTGCAGGACAACATCAACACGATGATCGCCAACCTGCGTGACACCACCCTGGCCAACAAGGAGCAGGACTGGCTCAAGGGCAACCTCGCCCGGATCTCGGGCCTCATGCAGGGCCGCCGCGACCTGGACGACGTCGCCTCGTTGATCATGAGCGAGCTGACGCCGGTGGTATCCGCCCAGCACGGTGCGTTCTTCCTGGCCATGACCACCGGTGACGCGGCCGAGGTGGGTGCGGACGGTGGCAAGGACAGCTCGTACGAACTGCGCATGCGCGGCAGTTACGGCTACTCCGCCGGCTCCATGCCGACCTCTTTCCGGCCGGGGGAGACGCTCATCGGGACGGCGGCCGAGGAGAAGCGGACGATCCAGGTGGACCATGTGCCGCCGGGTTATCTGAAGATCTCCTCCGGCCTCGGCGAGGCACCGCCCGCGCACGTCATCGTGCTGCCGGTGCTGTTCGAGGGCAAGGTGCTCGGTGTGATCGAACTGGCGTCGTTCCAGCCGTTCACCCACATCCAGCGTGACTTCCTCAACCAGCTCGCGGAGATGATCGCGACGAGCGTCAACACCATCAGCGTCAACACGAAGACCGAGAAGCTGCTCGAACAGTCCCAGGAGCTCACCGAGCAGCTGCGCGACCGGTCCCAGGAGCTGGAGAACCGTCAGAAGGCGCTCCAGGCCTCCAACGCCGAACTGGAGGAGAAGGCCGAGCTGCTGGCCCAGCAGAACCGCGACATCGAGGTGAAGAACACCGAGATCGAGGAGGCCCGGCAGGTCCTTGAGGAGCGCGCCGAACAGCTCGCGGTCTCGATGCGCTACAAGTCCGAGTTCCTCGCCAACATGTCGCACGAGCTGCGCACACCGCTCAACTCACTGCTGATTCTGGCCAAGTTGCTCGCGGACAACGCCGAGGGCAATCTCTCGCCGAAGCAGGTGGAGTTCGCCGAGACGATCCACGGGGCGGGGTCCGACCTGCTCCAGCTGATCAACGACATCCTCGATCTGTCCAAGGTCGAGGCGGGCAAGATGGACGTCAGCCCGACCCGGATCGCACTGGTCCAGCTGGTCGACTACGTGGAGGCGACGTTCCGGCCGCTCACCGCGGAGAAGGGGCTCGACTTCTCCGTACGGGTGTCTCCGGAGCTGCCCGCCACGCTGCACACCGACGAGCAGAGGCTCCTCCAGGTGCTGCGCAACCTCCTGTCCAACGCGGTGAAGTTCACCGACGGAGGCGCCGTGGAGCTGGTGATCCGGCCGGCCGGCGCGGATGTACCGAACTCGATCAGGGAGCATCTGCTCGAGGCCGGTTCGCTGCGTGACGCCGATGGGGACCTCATCGCCTTCTCGGTCACCGACACCGGAATCGGAATCGCCTCCAGCAAGATGCTGGTCATCTTCGAAGCCTTCAAGCAGGCGGACGGCACCACGAGCCGCAAGTACGGCGGTACGGGCCTCGGCCTCTCCATCAGCCGCGAGATCGCCCGGCTGCTGGGCGGCGAGATCCACGCGGCCAGCGAGCCGGGGCGCGGTTCGACGTTCACGCTGTACCTGCCGCTGCACCCGAGCGAACTGCCGCCGCAGGGCTACCCGCAGATGGGGCCCGGCCCCATCGAGGTCCACGGGACCTCCGGCGAGGGAGCTCTGCACCTGGAGGCCTCGCAGCGGACCGGCGCCGAGCTGCCCCTGGGCGATCCGGCCAACTCCGCCGGGATGTTCAGGCGCCGGCGCAAGGCGCTGGGCGGAGCGGCGCAGCGCCCGGCCCTGGCGAACGGCAGGGCCACCGAGGAGAGTTCCCCGCACACGGAGTGGGTGCAGGGAGCGCAGGAGGAGCCCGAGCAGCGCCGTACGTTCCGCTTCCACGGGGAGAAGGTGCTGATCGTCGACGACGACATCCGCAACGTCTTCGCGCTCACCAGCGTGCTGGAGCAGCACGGCCTGTCGGTGCTGTACGCGGAGAACGGCCGCGAGGGCATCGAAGTCCTCGAGCAGCACGACGATGTGACGATCGTGCTGATGGACATCATGATGCCCGAGATGGACGGATACGCCACGACCACGGCGATCCGCAGGATGCCGCAGTTCGCCGGACTGCCGATCGTCGCGCTGACCGCCAAGGCGATGAAGGGCGACCGTGAGAAGGCCATCGACTGCGGAGCGTCCGACTACGTCACGAAGCCGGTCGATTCCGATCATCTGCTGTCAGTGATGGAGAAGTGGATGAGCGGAGAGTGACCGGACGTGGTGGAAATTCCCCTGCGATGTTGACCTGCTCTGCCCGAAAGGGTGTGAGGGCGGGTTTTCCGGGGAACCTTCTGGTCTTCCACCGCGTTTCCGGTACGTGCACAGTGACATCTCGGTGACAGGGTGTGGTGACGGGCGGGGTGCGGCTACCATGACCGGCACAAGGACGGACGGCGTAAGGGAGTCGTCCCCTGGGGCGGCACCCGGTGCGATCCCGGGGCGAGGAGGACGGGCCATGATGCAGAAGGCCAAGATCCTCCTGGTCGATGACCGGCCGGAGAATCTGTTGGCGCTGGAGGCCATTCTCTCTGCGCTCGATCAGACACTGGTACGGGCATCGTCAGGGGAGGAGGCGCTCAAAGCGCTACTCACGGACGATTTCGCGGTCATTCTGCTGGACGTCCAGATGCCAGGCATGGACGGCTTCGAGACGGCCGCGCACATCAAGCGGCGCGAGCGGACCCGGGACATCCCGATCATCTTCCTCACCGCGATCAACCACGGTCCGCATCACACCTTCCGGGGTTATGCGGCCGGAGCGGTGGACTACATCTCGAAGCCCTTCGACCCCTGGGTGCTGCGCGCCAAGGTCTCGGTGTTCGTCGAGCTGTACATGAAGAACTGTCAGCTGCGTGAACAGGCGGCGCTCCTGCGGCTCCAGCTCGAGGGCGGTGCCCACGCGGGCGCCGACGAGAAGGAGCCTGCCGGTCTGCTGGCCGAACTCTCGGCGCGGCTCGCCGCGGTCGAGGAGCAGGCGGAGGCGCTCTCCAAGCAGTTGGACGACGAGTCGGCGGATGCCGCGGCCGTGGCGACCGCCGCCCACCTGGAACGCAAGCTCACCGGACTGCGCCGCGCACTCGACGCGTTGGAGCCCGGCGCGGGCGGCTCGGGAGCCGCTCTGCCCTCGCAGGGCTGACCTGCTGCGGTTGAGGGGGCGTCAGTTCGGCGCCTGCGCAGGACGACACGGTCGGGTGAAGCGGTAGGCACACGTGTCCCCTGCCGTAGACACCGGTAACCTCTGGCACATGGCCTCACGTACGTCCGGCAAGGGTTCCCAGGGCACGGCGGGCACCGCGAAGCGTGCCGGCCGTACCCAGGGACCGGCGAAGAAAGCCGCGCCCGCGAAGAAGACCGCGCCCGCGAAGAGAGCCCCCGCCAAAAAGGCCGTGGCAAAGAAGCCCGTGCCCAAACCCGCACCGTCCCCCACCGGGGGCGTGTACCGACTCGTCCGTGCCCTCTGGCTGGGGACGGCACACGGTGTGGGCGCGGTGTTCCGTTCCATAGGGCGCGGCGCGAAGGGACTCGACCCCGCGCACCGCAAGGACGGCCTCGCCCTGCTGCTGCTCGGCCTCGCGCTGATCGTGGCGGCGGGCACCTGGTCGCATCTGCAGGGCCCTGTCGGTGATCTCGTCGAGATGCTCGTGACCGGTGCGTTCGGCCGGCTCGATCTGCTCGTGCCGATACTGCTGGGCGCCGTCGCGGTGCGGCTGATCCTCTATCCGGAGAAGCCCGAGGCCAACGGCCGTATCGTCATCGGCCTCTCCGCCCTGGTCGTCGGAGTGCTCGGCCAGGTCCACATCGCCTGCGGATCGCCCGGCCGTGAGGACGGCACCGGCGCCATGCAGGACGCGGGCGGGCTGATCGGATGGGCCGCTTCCAAGCCGCTCGTCTTCACGATGGGCGAGGTCCTCGCCGTACCGCTGCTTCTGCTCCTGACGGTCTTCGGTCTCCTGGTCGTCACCGCCACCCCGGTCAACGCCATTCCGCAGCGGCTGCGGCTGCTGGGCTCCAAGCTCGGCATCGTCGACCCGGTGCACGAGCGCGGCGAGCAGGACGGGAGCGACGACGACCGGTACGACGAGCAGTGGCGCGAAGCGCTGCCCGAACGCTCGCGGCGCTCCCCGGGACGCCGTTCGGCGACGGACGGCGACTACGACCCGGACCACGCCGAGGGGGAGGCGCTCGCCAGGCGGCGCCGGCCGCGCAGGCCCTCCGCCCAGCCCGCCATGAACCGCACCATGGACGCCGTGGACGTGGCCGCCGCGGCTGCCGCCGCGCTCGACGGCGCGGTCCTCAACGGAATGCCGCCCTCGCCGGTCGTCGCCGATCTGACGCAGGGCGTCTCCACGGAGCGGGACCGCGAGCGGACGGGAACGCCCGTTCCAGGGGCCAGGGCGGGCGAGAAGGCGCCTCCGGGCGACCGGGCAGGAAAGTCCGCGTCGTCGTCCTCGGGCGGCGTACCCGACCTGACCAAGCCCGCCCCCGAGCGGTCCCAGCCACTGCCTCCGCGCGCCGAGCAGCTCCAGCTCTCGGGCGACATCACCTACTCCCTGCCCTCGCTCGACCTGCTGGAGCGCGGCGGTCCGGGCAAGACGCGCAGCGCCGCCAACGACGTGGTCGTCGCCTCACTGACGAACGTCTTCATGGAGTTCAAGGTCGACGCGGCCGTCACCGGATTCACCCGCGGCCCGACGGTCACGCGGTACGAGGTGGAGCTCGGCCCGGCCGTCAAGGTCGAGCGGATCACCGCCCTGACCAAGAACATCGCGTACGCGGTCGCCAGCCCCGACGTCCGGATCATCTCCCCGATCCCGGGGAAGTCCGCCGTCGGTATCGAGATCCCCAACTCCGACCGGGAGATGGTCAATCTCGGAGACGTCCTGCGCCTCGCGGACGCGGCCGAGGACGACCACCCCATGCTCGTGGCGCTCGGGAAGAACGTCGAGGGCGGCTACGAGATGGCGAATCTCGCGAAGATGCCGCATGTCCTGGTCGCAGGTGCGACGGGGTCCGGCAAGTCCTCCTGCATCAACTGTCTGATCACGTCGGTCATGGTGCGGGCGACCCCGGAGGACGTCCGGATGGTGCTGGTCGACCCCAAGCGGGTCGAGCTCACCGCGTACGAAGGCATTCCGCACCTGATCACGCCCATCATCACCAACCCGAAGAAGGCCGCCGAGGCACTTCAGTGGGTCGTACGGGAGATGGACCTGCGCTACGACGACCTCGCGGCGTACGGGTACCGGCACATCGACGACTTCAACCACGCCGTGCGCAACGGCAAGGCCAAGGCGCCCGAGGGCAGCGAGCGCGAGCTGTCCCCGTACCCCTACCTGCTGGTGATCGTCGACGAGCTCGCGGACCTCATGATGGTCGCGCCGCGTGACGTCGAGGACTCCATCGTCCGCATCACCCAGCTGGCGCGCGCCGCCGGCATCCATCTGGTGCTTGCCACCCAGCGGCCCTCGGTCGACGTCGTCACCGGACTGATCAAGGCCAATGTGCCTTCACGGCTGGCCTTCGCCACCTCTTCCCTCGCCGACAGCCGAGTCATCCTCGACCAGCCCGGCGCCGAAAAGCTCATCGGAAAGGGTGACGGCCTGTTCCTGCCGATGGGTGCGAACAAGCCCACGCGCATGCAGGGAGCGTTCGTCACCGAGGACGAGGTCGCGGCAGTCGTCCAGCACTGCAAGGATCAGATGGCGCCGGTCTTCCGCGAGGACGTGGTGGTCGGCACGAAGCAGAAGAAGGAGATCGACGAGGACATCGGCGACGATCTCGATCTGCTCTGCCAGGCCGCCGAGCTGGTCGTCTCCACCCAGTTCGGTTCGACGTCGATGCTCCAGCGCAAGCTGCGGGTCGGCTTCGCGAAGGCGGGCCGGCTCATGGACCTCATGGAGTCGCGCAACATCGTGGGCCCCAGTGAGGGATCCAAGGCGCGCGACGTGCTGGTGAAGCCGGATGAGATCGACGGAGTGTTGGCCGTCATTCGTGGGGAAACCGCTTCGTAAGAGTTTTGCGGGCAACCGTTTCGCCCGGCCGTACGTCAAGTTGAAGGGAGGAGCAGCGGGATGATCCGTCTTCTGCTCCATCCCCTGCATTGCCCAAGGGGCTGTCCGGCGAACCCGATGGCGTACAAAGTCGTCCCTCCCGGTTGCCCCACCCTTTCGTACCACCCCTAGACTGAACATCCAGCAGGTGGCTCACGCTCGAAAGGCGCCCCCGTGTCCATCGGCAACTCCCCCGAAGACGACCGTCCTTCGATCGGTCGCGCGCTTCAGCAGGCTCGTATCGCCGCAGGTCTGACGGTCGAGGAAGTCAGCAGCTCCACCCGGGTGCGCATCCCCATCGTGCACGCGATCGAGGACGACGACTTCTCCCGCAGTGGCGGCGACGTGTACGCGCGCGGTCACATCCGAATGCTCGCCCGCGCCGTCCGGCTGGAGCCGGATCCGCTGATCGCGCAGTACGACGCCGAGCACGGTGGCCGTCCTGCGCCCACGCCCGCGGCACCGCTGTTCGAGGCGGAACGGATCCGTTCCGAACCCCGTCGGCCCAACTGGACCGCGGCGATGGTCGCGGCGATCGTCGCCGTGATCGGCTTCGTCGGTTTCACACTCTTCAACGGCGACGACGGCTCCGGAACCGCCCAGGTTGCGGAGGGCTCCACGCCCGACAAGACGACTCCCAAGCCCACCCCGACAACCAAGCCCGCCGACCCCAAGCCCGTGCCCTCCGAAAGCGCCATCGCCGCAGCTCCGCGCGACAAGGTGACGGTCAAGCTCAGCGCCACCGAGCGCAAGAGCTGGATCTCGGCGAAGGACCACAACGGGCGGCAGCTCTTCGACGGGATCCTGCTCCCGGGCGACTCCAAGACGTTCCAGGACAACGAGCGCGTCGATCTGGTCCTCGGGGACGCCGGGGCGATCGAGCTCTTCGTGAATGGCAAGAAGGTCGAGGACCGCTTCGAGCCCGGTCAGGTCGAGCGGCTTTCGTACACGAAGGGCGACCCCGAGGTCGGCTGACCTCCCGCCCCGTCCCTTCATCGGTGAGTGCCCGGCAGTCGCGCCGGGCGCTCACCGTCCTTGTTTTCCTTGCGCTTCACCAGGTGTTCGGTCACTCCCTGTAGCAGGGAACCCTGCACGGCAGGACGAGTGCCGGGACAAAGTAGTCTTGAGCCCATGCCCGAACGCCGTACCGTCGCCCTTGTCACTCTCGGCTGCGCCCGTAACGAGGTGGACTCGGAGGAGCTCGCAGGCCGCTTGGCAGCGGACGGCTGGGAGCTCGTCGAGAACGCCTCCGACGCGGATGTCGCCGTCGTCAACACCTGTGGGTTCGTCGAAGCCGCCAAGAAGGACTCCGTCGATGCCCTGCTCGAAGCCAATGATCTGAAGGATCACGGCAGAACCCAGGCCGTGGTGGCCGTCGGCTGCATGGCCGAGCGCTACGGCAAGGATCTCGCCGAGGCGCTGCCGGAAGCGGACGGGGTCCTCGGCTTCGACGACTACGCCGACATCTCCGACCGTCTGCAGACCATCCTCAACGGCGGCATCCACGCCTCCCACACCCCGCGCGACCGGCGCAAACTGCTCCCGATCAGCCCGGCCGAGCGGCAGGACGCCGCCGTCGCGCTGCCCGGGCACGCCCAGGAGGAGGTCACGCCGGCTCCTGCGGACCTCCCGGAGGGTCTCGCACCCGTATCCGGTCCGCGGGCACCACTGCGCCGCAGGCTGGGGACCAGCCCCGTCGCGTCGGTGAAGCTCGCCTCCGGCTGCGACCGCCGCTGCACCTTCTGCGCCATCCCCTCCTTCCGTGGCTCCTTCATCTCCAGGCGTCCGTCGGACGTCCTGGGGGAGACGCGCTGGCTCGCCGAGCAGGGCGTCAAGGAGGTCATGCTGGTCTCCGAGAACAACACCTCGTACGGCAAGGACCTCGGCGACATCCGTCTCCTGGAGACCCTGCTGCCGGAGCTCGCGGACGTCGACGGGATCGAACGGATCCGCGTCAGCTATCTGCAGCCCGCCGAGATGCGTCCCGGCCTGATCGACGTACTCACGTCCACGCCGAAGGTCGCCCCCTACTTCGACCTCTCCTTCCAGCACTCCGCCCCCGGAGTGCTGCGGGCGATGCGACGCTTCGGCGATACGGACCGTTTCCTGGAGCTCCTGGACACCATCCGCGGCAAGGCGCCGCAGGCCGGTGCCCGGTCGAACTTCATCGTCGGCTTCCCCGGCGAGACCGAGGCCGACCTCGCCGAGCTGGAACGCTTCCTCACCGGAGCGCGCCTGGACGCCATCGGAGTGTTCGGGTACTCCGACGAGGAGGGCACGGAAGCCGTCGGTTATGAGAACAAGCTGGACGCCGACGTCATCGCCGAGCGGCTCGCCCACATCTCGCAGCTGGCCGAGGAACTGACCTCGCAGCGCGCCGAGGAGCGGGTCGGCGAGACCCTTCAGGTCCTCGTCGAGTCCGTGGAGTCCGAGGAGGACGGCCCCGTCGCAGTGGGCCGCGCAGCGCACCAGGCGCCCGAAACGGACGGCCAGGTCGTCTTCACCGCACGCGAGGGTCTCGTGCCGGGCCGTATGGTCGAGGCAAAGGCAGTGGGCTCCGAGGGAGTGGACCTCGTGGCCGAACACCACGAGCTTGCGGAGGCAGCCAGATGACGGGAGTCCCGGCATCCGCGGCAGGCGGCTCCGGCGCGACGCCGGTACCCCGCGGCGGCAAGCTGGGCACCGCGGCCGTCAACCAGGCCAGCCTGTGGAACATCGCCAACATCCTGACCATGGTGCGGCTGCTGCTGGTTCCGGGCTTCGTGATGCTGCTCCTGCACGACGGCGGCTACGACCCGGTCTGGCGGTCCTTCGCCTGGGCGGCCTTCGCCGTAGCGATGATCACCGACCTGTTCGACGGACATCTGGCGCGCGCGTACAACCTGGTGACGGACTTCGGGAAGATCGCCGACCCGATCGCCGACAAGGCGATCATGGGCGCGGCGCTGATCTGCCTGTCCTCGCTCGGGGATCTGCCGTGGTGGATCACGGGCGTGATCCTCTTCCGGGAACTCGGCATCACCCTCATGCGGTTCTGGGTGATCCGGCACGCGGTGATTCCGGCCAGTCGCGGCGGGAAGATGAAGACGCTGGCGCAGGGCACGGCCGTCGGGATGTACGTCCTGGTGCTGACGGGCCCCCTGGCCACGATGCGCTTCTGGGTGATGATGGCCGCCGTCCTACTGACGGTCGTCACCGGCCTCGACTATGTGCGCCAGGCCGTTGTGCTGAGGCGCCAGGGGCTGGCGGCCGAGCGGTACGCGGCCATGGAGGCGGTCACGGCGGCAGCGGATCCGGGCACGGGCCCGGACGCTGCGAGCACGGAAGCCGGCGGAGAACCCGCGCAGCCCGTGAGCGGCGGCCGAGGCGCTGCGGAAGCCGAGCGGTGACTGCCGTGGCGGCCCGGGTGCTGCGGCGGCTCGTGGAGCGGGGCGAGACACTCGCCGTCGCCGAGTCCCTCACCGGCGGCCTGGTCGCCGCGGAGCTCACCTCCGTACCCGGTGCCTCGCAGTCCTTCCGCGGGTCCGTCACGGCGTATGCCACGTCCCTGAAGCATGACGTGCTGGGCGTCGACGGAGCGCTTCTCACCGAGCGTGGCGCGGTGGACCCCGACGTCGCGCTCGCGATGGCAGCAGGCGTACGGCTGACCCTGGGCGCAGACTGGGGAGTGTCGACCACCGGGGTCGCGGGTCCCGAGCCGCAGGACGGCAAGCCCGTCGGAACGGTCTACGTGGCGGTCTCCGGGCCCGGTGGCGTACGGAAAGTCGCCGAGCTGAGGTTGAACGGCGAGCGGGCGGACATCCGTAGAGAGAGTGTACGGAGCCTGCTCGAGCTGCTCTCCGGCGAACTCGGCGACAATGCGAGGGCACAGGATACGGAACAGAACGGGGGGAATTGATGTTTGCAGCCCTGAGTGAACACGACATCGCTCCCCGCACGGCCGCAGCGCAAGGCGGTACGGTGGGGCGTGAAGGATGCGGCTACGCGGTCCGAGGAGGGAGCCACCGATGATTCTGCTCCGTCGCCTGCTTGGTGACGTGCTGCGTCGGCAGCGCCAGCGCCAAGGCCGTACTCTGCGCGAAGTCTCCTCGTCCGCCCGAGTCTCGCTCGGCTATCTCTCCGAGGTGGAGCGGGGGCAGAAGGAGGCATCCTCCGAGCTGCTCTCCGCCATTTGCGACGCGCTTGACGTACGGATGTCCGAGCTCATGCGTGAAGTGAGCGATGAACTGTCTCTGGCAGAGCTGGCCGAGTCGGCAGCAGCCAGCGACCCGGTGCCTGTACCGGTACGCCCAATGCTCAATTCCGTCTCCGTGTCGTCGGTCGCAGGCGTGCCGACGGGACGAGTGACAATCAAGGCGCCCGCGGAAGCGGTGGATGTCGTCGCCGCCTGACCTGCGTGGTTCATTGAGAGCCGAGAGCCCCGGTCGACCCTGATGGGTCGGCCGGGGCTCTCGGTGTGTGCGGGGCTGTTCGCCGGGCAGGCGCGGAGTGAGGCGCGCTTTCGCAGGAGCCGCCCGATGAGTGTTTTGTGACATATGTGCCATCGTGGACGGGTGGTACGCCGAACAGCAATCTGATCGGAGAATCGCATGTCTGTCGTGAAGAGTCCGTTGTCGGAGAGCGACCGCAAGGTCGTGGGGGATGCGCTGCAAGGCGCCCTGGTCGACCTGATCGACCTCTCCCTGGCGGCGAAGCAGGTCCACTGGAATGTGGTCGGTCCGCGCTTCCGGTCCGTGCACCTTCAGCTCGACGAGGTCGTGGACACGGCGCGGCAGCATTCGGACACGGTCGCGGAAAGGGCTTCAGCGGTCGGTGTCAACCCTGACGGGCGAAGCCGGACCCTCGCCAAGACCACGGCGATCGACTCCGTTCCGGAGGGCTGGATCAAGGACGTGGACGCGGTACGGGCACTCGTGGACGCCCTCCGTGTGGTCATCGACCGCATGCGGGAGCGGATCGACGCGACCGCTGAGCCGGATCCCGTCAGCCAGGACATCCTGATCACGCTGACGGCGGATCTCGAGAAGCATGCGTGGATGTTCCAAGCCGAGAGTGCCTGACCCGACCAGCGGCCAGCTGTCAGCGTCAGCTGTCAGCGGCGAACGAGGAGGAGTCGACATGCGTGACAAGAACGCCGTGGACAAGGCAAAGGGCAAGGCCAAGGAAGCGACCGGCAAGGTGACCGGTAACCGCCGTATGGAGGCCGAGGGCAAGACCGACCAGGCGAAGGCCAAGGCCAAGGACGCCCTGGGCGCGGCCGGTGACCGCGCCAAGGGTGCCAAGGACTCGATGACCGACGGCGACGGGCACTAGGGCCCCTCGAGTACGCCCCCGCCGACTCCGGTCGGCGGGGGCGTACGCATGCCAGGGGCCGGGCGCAAGGGCCCGGGCGTGGGATGGCAGGCGGGGCCGTATCGGGGGAAACTGCGGGGAGGGCCGCCGTTTCACCCTCTCCCGCGGCCCGTCGGAGAGCGCGCGTCACCGCCCCGTTCGCGCCGCGCACGCCGGTAGTGCACCGGTGCGCCCTCCCCTCAGCAGATCGAGCCGTACTAGCGTCCAGCGTCGGCCGGAGGAGGCAGCCATGGTGCGGCGGTGGGCGCTTGTGCTTGTCCTCGGCGGAGTGTGGTGGTGGGCCGTGCTCCGCCTGTTGCTGGCGCCGGAACACGCCGGACTGGTCGAGGGCGCGGTGGCGGCCGGCGGCTGGGGGCTGAGCCTGCTGCCCGTTCATGTCACGGCGACTGTCCGCCCGGTGCGCGTGGCGAAGCGGGCCGCGCCGGAGAGTCGTGAGAACAGTGAGCTCGGAACGGAGTGATCCCTCCTGCGGCAGGCCCGGGCGGAGTGTCCTGTGCCGCGGTCGGCCGTCTCCTAGTGAGTGGGCCCCGACTGGCAGTGTGGGCACCAGTACGTGGGCCGGTCGGCCTGGTCCGCTTTCCGGATCGGGGTGCGGCACCTCAGGCAGGGGCGGTGGCCCCGGCCGTAGACGAAGAGCCTCTCCCGCGTGCGGGCCCGGCCGAGAGCGGCGACGGGGCCGGTCGTCGTCCGTGTGGGGCGGTCGCGGTTGGCTTCGAGGAGCTGCTTGGCGGTCGTCACCAGCCGGCCGGCCGTGGGTACGGGCAGCTCTCCCACGGGCAGCCAAGGGGTGACGCGGGCCAGGAAGCAGAGCTCGCACTTGTAGACATTGCCGATGCCGGCCAGGTTGCGCTGGTCCAGGAGCGCTTCCCCGAGGGGGCGTGCGGGGTCGCTGAGCAGATTGCGCAGAGCGGTGTGCGGTTCCCAGTCGGGCCCCAGCAGATCAGGGCCGAGATGGCCGACGACCTGCTCCTCGTCCCGGGTGCGGAGCAGCTCGAGGACGGGGAGCCGGTAGCCGACGGCGGTGTGCTCCGCGGTGGCGAGGACGGCGCGGATCTGGTGGGCGGGCCCGCCGCTCCAGCGTTCTCCCGCCTCGTAGACGCGCCATGCACCGTCCATCCGCAGATGGCTGTGAAGGGTGAGACCGTCTTCGATGCGGGTGAGGAGATGCTTGCCCCGCGCGGTGACATCGAGCACAGCACGGCCGGTCAGGTCCGCGGTGGCGAACCGGGGGACCCGTAGGTCGGAGCGGGTCAGCACATGACCTGCGAGCGCGGCGTCAAGACGCTTGGCGGTCTGCAGGACGGTGTCACCTTCGGGCATGTCTCCATGATGCGCGGCCCCCGGCATGGGCGGGAGCTGCCGACCGTCGCCGTCACCTGAGGCAGGCAGGCGGCGTCGCCGTCACCTGAGGCCGGAAGGCAGCGCCGCCGTCACCTGAGGCCGGAAGGCAGCGCCGCCGTCACCTGAGGTCTCAGGCGCGCAGACGCAGCCCTCTGGGTGTGGCGAGGAAGCCGGCTGCTTCCAGGGTGCGGCCCAGCGGGGAGGTGAGGGAGGAAGCACCGTTGGTGCGCTCCACCGTCACGGTGCCGAGGGTCCCGGCGCGGGCTGCCGACGCGAGCGCCTCGGCCGCCGCCAGAAGTGCGGGATCGGCGGGGTCGGTCGGCCACGCCAGCAGGGTCTTGCCGCCGCGCTCCATGTACAGCGTCAGCTCGCCGTCGACGATGACCACCAGAGCACCGGCCTTGCGGCCGGGCTTGTGCCCGGCGCCGTCCGGGGAATCGGGCCAGGGCAGGGCGGCGCCGTACGCGTTGGCCGGATCGGCCGCCGCGAGAACGAGCGCGCGGGGAGTCGCGCCGGGGTCCGTACGGTCACGGGCGGTCGACGTTGCCCTGAGCCGGTCCACGGCACCGTCCATCGCGAACTGGGCTGCTCCCAGGCCCTCGACGACATACCCGCGGCGTGCCTGGCCGCTGTCCTCGAACGCGGCCAGGATGCGGTACGTCGCGGAGAACCCGCCCTCGACACCTTCGGCCTGCACGGCGCCACGGGTCACCACACCGTGGCGGTCCAGGAGCGTGCGGGCCAGGGCGTGTGCGCGGTGGGTCGGTTCGGGCTCGGCCGGGGGCAGCAGGGACCAACGGCCCGAGACGGTCGGCGGACCGGTGCGGGACGCCGGACGAGCCGCGGCGCTCAACGAGCCGTAACGGCCGCGCGGGACACTGCGCTTCGCGCGGTGGGCGGTGGATCCCGCCGTGCGCCCCGAGCCCAGGAGCGAGCGCAGCGGGGCGAGGGTGTCGTTGGTGAGGCGGCCGGACCAGACAAGGTCCCACAGTGCGTCCGCCAGTTGCGGATCGGTGCAGTCGGGGTGGGTGGTGGCGCGGACCTGATCGGCGATCTGCCGGAAGAACAAGCCGTATCCGCCCACCAGGGCCGTGAGGACCGACTCGTGCAGCGCGGTCTGCTCCAGCGGGTGGGGCGGTGGCAGGAGCAGCGGCGCACTGTCCGCAGGGTAGAGGGAGAGCCAGCCGTCCTTCCCGGGCAGCGCGCCCGCTCCGGCCCAGACGACTTCGCCGGTGGTCGTGAGCTCGTCGAGCAGGGCGGGGGTGTATCCCGCGACGCGGCTCGGCAGGATCAGCTTCTCCAGAGCCGATGCGGGGACCGGGGCACCCTGCAACTGCTCGATGGCGCGGGCCAGTCCGTCGATCCCCCGCAGGCTGTTGTCGCCGAGGTGCTGCCACTGGGGGAGGAAGCCGGCCAGGGCGGCGGGTGGCACAGGCTCCAGCTCCTGGCGGAGCGCTGCCAGCGAGCGGCGGCGCAGGCGCCGCAGGACCGTGGCGTCGCACCACTCCTGTCCGATTCCTGCCGGGTGGAACTCGCCCTGGACGATCCGGCCGGACGCGGCGAGCCGTTGCAGCGCGCCGTCGGTGACAGCGCTGCCGAGACCGAAGCGGGCGGCGGCCCGTGTGGTGGTGAACGGGCCGTGGGTACGGGCATGGCGGGCCAGGAGGTCGCCGAGAGGATCCTTCACCGGCTCGGTGAAGGCCTCGGGAACCCCCACGGGCAACGCGGTCCCCAGGGCGTCCCGCAGCCGGCCCGCGTCCTCGATGGCCGCCCAGTGGGCGGATCCGCCGATGCGCACCTGGATCGCGCGCCGCGCCGAGGCGAGCTCGGGCGCCCATGCGGGCTCGGCACCGCGCGCGGCAAGTTCGTCGTCGGTGAGCGGACCGAGGACGCGCAGGAGATCGGCGACACCTTCGATGTCCTTGATCCTCCGGTCCTCCGTCAGCCACTGCAGCTCCCGCTCCAGTTCGTCGAGGACGTCGGCGTCGAGCAGCTCGCGCAGTTCCGCCTGGCCGAGCAGCTCGGCCAGGAGATGGGAGTCGAGCGAGAGTGCGGCGGCACGCCGCTCGGCGAGCGGGGAGTCACCCTCGTACAGGAACTGTGCGACGTAACCGAACAGGAGGGAGCGGGCGAACGGTGAAGGCTCGGTGGTCGTCACCTCGACCAGACGGATACGGCGCGCCTCCAGATCGCCCATCAGCTCTGTGAGACCCGGGACGTCGAAGACGTCCTGGAGGCACTCACGGACCGCTTCGAGAACGATCGGGAACGAGCCGAACTCGGAGGCCACCTGAAGCAACTGGGACGCTCTCTGACGCTGCTGCCAGAGCGGGGTGCGCTTTCCGGGGCTGCGGCGGGGCAACAGCAGGGCACGCGCCGCACATTCACGGAATCTGGACGCGAACAGGGCCGATCCGCCCACCTGGTCGGTGACGACCTGGCCGATCTCCCCCTTGTCGAAGACCACATCAGCGGCGGCGACGGGAGGCTGCTCACTGTCGTACCCGCCGCCACCCGGGAAGCCCGGGGCCACATCGTCCCGCCCGGAATCAGGTCCCGGCTGCTGTCCGGGACCCGCCTGCACCGGATCGAAGTCGAGGAGGTCGAGTCCCATCAGATCGGCGTCCGGAAGCCGCAGGACGATGCCGTCGTCCGCATGCATGATCTGGGCGTCCATGCCGTACCGCTCGGCGAGCCGGGCGGACAGGGCGAGCGCCCAGGGGGCGTGCACCTGGGCGCCGAACGGCGAATGCACCACGATGCGCCAGTCGCCGAGCTCGTCGCGGAACCTCTCGACGAGGATGGTCCGGTCGTCGGGGACATGACCGCAGGCGCGACGCTGCTCGTCCAGGTACGACAGGATGTTGTCCGCGGCCCACGTGTCGAGGCCCGCGGCGAGCAGCCGGTCCCGGGCGTCCTCGGGCGACAGCCCGCCGATCTCCCGGAGAAAAGCGCCCAGCGCACGGCCCAGCTCCAGTGGCCGACCCAACTGGTCGCCCTTCCAGAACGGCAGCCGTCCCGGTACGCCCGGGGCGGGCGAGACCAGGACCCGGTCCCTGGTGATGTCCTCGATCCGCCAGGACGTGGTGCCCAGGGTGAAGACGTCGCCGACCCGGGACTCGTACACCATCTCCTCGTCCAGCTCGCCGACCCGCCCGCCGCCCTTCTTGGGGTCCGCTCCGGCGAGGAAGACCCCGAAGAGCCCGCGGTCGGGGATGGTGCCGCCCGAGGTGACGGCGAGCCGCTGGGCACCGGGGCGGCCCGTGACCGTACCGGCGACGCGGTCCCAGACGACGCGCGGGCGCAACTCCGCGAAGGCGTCGGACGGATACCGCCCGGCCAGCATGTCGAGCACCGCGGTGAACGCGGACTCGGGGAGCGAGGCGAACGGGGCGGCCCGCCGGGCCAGTGCCAGCAGATCATCGGCCTGCCAGGTGTCGAGCGCGACCATGGCGACCAGCTGCTGGGCCAGCACGTCCAGAGGGTTGGACGGGATCCGGAGGGCCTCGATGGCACCCTGGCGCATCCGCTCGGTGACCACCGCCGCCTGCACCAGATCACCGCGGTACTTGGGGAAGACCACCCCTGTCGATACGGCACCCACCTGGTGACCGGCGCGGCCCACCCTCTGCAGCCCCGAGGCGACGGACGGCGGGGACTCGACCTGGATCACCAGATCGACCGCACCCATGTCGATACCGAGCTCCAGGCTCGAGGTGGCGACCACAGCGGGCAGCCGGCCTGCCTTGAGGTCCTCCTCGACCTGGGAGCGCTGCTCCTTGGACACCGAACCGTGGTGCGCACGAGCGAGCAGGGCGGGCGCGCCCTTGGCCGCCCCGGACTCGGCCATGATCTCGGCGGGGGAGTGGGCCTCGGGCATGGCTTCGCCCGTTGCCCGCTCGTAGGCGATCTCGTTGAGCCGGTTGCAGAGGCGCTCCGCCAGCCGCCGTGAGTTGGCGAAGACGATGGTGGAACGGTGGGACTGGACGAGATCCGCGATCCGCTCCTCGACATGCGGCCAGATCGACGGCTTCTCCGCCTGGTCCGCGCCGCCGTCCGTGGCGGGGGAGCCGCCCAGTTCACCGAGATCCTCGACCGGAACCACGACCGACAGGTCGAACTGCTTGGTGGACGGAGGCTGGACGATCTCCACCTTCCGCTGCGGCGACAGGAAGCGCGCCACCTCGCCCACCGGACGCACGGTCGCCGACAGCCCGATGCGACGCGCAGGCCGCGGCAGTAGCTCGTCCAGGCGTTCCAACGACACGGCGAGGTGGGCACCACGCTTCGTGCCCGCGACGGCATGCACCTCGTCCAGGATCACCGTCTCGACCCCCGCGAGCGCCTCCCGGGCCGATGAGGTGAGCATCAGGAACAGCGATTCGGGGGTGGTGATCAGGATGTCCGGCGGCTTGGTCGCCATCGACCGGCGCTCGGCCGGCGGGGTGTCGCCGGAACGGATCCCGACCCGCACTTCCGGCTCGGGAAGCCCCAGACGCACCGACTCCTGGCGGATCCCGGTCAGGGGCGAGCGCAGATTGCGCTCCACGTCGACCGCGAGGGCCTTCAGCGGCGACACGTACAGCACCCGGCAGCGCTTCTTCGCCTCGGCCGGCGGCGGGACCGCGGCCAGCCGGTCCAGCGAGGCGAGGAACGCGGCGAGCGTCTTGCCCGAACCGGTCGGCGCGACGACCAGGACGTCCGAACCCTCGCCGATGGCCCGCCAGGCACCCTCCTGCGCCGCGGTGGGCGCGTCGAAGGCACCCGAGAACCAGCTACGGGTCGCAGGTGAGAACGAATCGAGTGCGGAACCGGCCATGTCCCCCATCGTGCACCCCACCACTGACAACGGCCGCCGAGCCCGCCCGACGTCCACCGACCGGACCTGCGGGCACCGGCCCGGACCTGCGAGAATGCCAGCATGGCGGCTACGGGAGCAGCGAGGGAGTGGGCGAGGTACTGGCAGCACGCCGAGCTGCCCGAGCTCGATCTGCTGCGCGCCCGGTACGTCCGTCACACCTTCCCGCGCCACAGCCACGAGGGCTACGTCTTCGGCACGATCACCCGCGGGATCGAGGACGTCGGGCTGCCCGACGGCACCGTGCACGCCGGTCCGGGCACCGTGGTGATGATCAACCCTGAGGTGCCGCACACCGCCCGCGCCGGAGACCCAGAAGGCTGGGTGTACGCCACGCTCTACCCGTCCGCCCAGGTGGTCAACGACATCGCGGCCGACCTGACGAGCCTGCGCGGCACGGTCGGTTTCGCCGAGACCAGCACGGTGGACCCGGAGGCCGCCCGGCTGATCACGGAGGTCCACCGGGCGGCGGAGGAGAGCAACGCGCTGGCGGCCGACAGCCTGCTGAGGGTTCTGGTCGCCCGGCTGCTCGACCGCCACGGCCGGGTGCTGCCCACCCGCACGCCCCGCTCCGCGGGCGCCGGCGACGCAGCCCGTGCGCGGGCGGCACTGGAGGCGCGGATGGAGCGGCCACCCACCCTGGACGCGCTCGCCACCGAGCTCGGCACCAGCCCCTTCGCGCTGCTCCGGGCCTTCAAGAAGCAGTACGGGATGCCACCGCACACCTGGCTCACCGACGCCCGGGTCCGCCGGGCACGGCAGTTGCTGGACACGGGGGCCACGCCCGCCGATGCCGCCACGGCTGTCGGCTTCACCGACCAGCCCCACCTCAACCGCCACTTCACCCGGATCGTGGGAGTGCCCCCGGGCGCGTACCGGCGCGAGCGTGCAAGAACGTACAAGACCGGCGCGCATCTAGCCACGTAACGTTCCGGGCGTGGCAGAACAGACAGCACCCCCCGAAAGCAGCGGCGTCATAGCCGCAGACCCGCCCGCCGTCGAGGAGAAGACGGACGCGGCGGTCGTCCGCGACGCCCTCGGCGTGGGCGTCGCGGTAGGTCTCTCCGGCTTCGCGTTCGGGGTCACCTCGGCAGGCTCCGGGCTGACCCTCCTCCAGACCTGCGTCCTCAGCCTCCTCGTCTTCACCGGCGCCTCGCAGTTCGCCCTCGTGGGCGCGCTCGCGGCCGGCGGCAATCCCTACACCGCCGCGGCCGGAGCGTTCTTCCTCGGCGTACGCAACGCCTTCTACGGGCTGCGGCTGTCGCAGCTGCTCGCCCTGCCGCGCGCGGTACGGCCCTTCGCCGCACACTGGGTCATCGACGAGACGACCGCGGTCACTCTGCCCCAGCCCACCCGCCGGGCGGCGCGCATCGGCTTCACGGTCACCGGACTCACCCTCTACGTGCTGTGGAACCTGACCACGCTGGTGGGCGCACTCGGCGCGGAGGCGCTCGGCGACACGGACACCTGGGGGCTGGACGCCGCGAGTCCGGCGGTGTTCCTCGCCCTGCTCGCGCCGATGCTGAAGAGCACCACGGAGCGCGTCACGGCCGGCGTCGCCGTCCTGCTGGCCCTCGGACTGCTGCCGGTACTGCCCGCCGGCGTACCCGTACTGCTGTCCGCGCTGGCAGCCCCCGTAGTCCTCTTCCTGATGGGACGTGGGAAGACCGCACAGACCGACGCCGCCGCAGGCGACACGGACAAGCCCCAGGAGCGCCGATGAACGTCTGGATCGCCATCGGACTCACCGTGGCCGGCTGCTATCTCGCCAAGCTCGCGGGGCTGCTGGTTCCCGCCGGAGTACTGGAACGACCGGTCGTCCAACGACTGGCCGCGCTGCTGCCGGTGGCGCTGCTCGCGGCCCTCACCGCGCAGCAGACCTTCGGCGACGGACAGCAACTGGTCCTGGACGCCAGAGCGGCCGGACTGGCCGCGGCGGCCCTCGCCCTCGTTCTGCGGGCACCCTTCCTGGTCGTCGTCGGCGCCGCCGTCGTGGTCACCGCGGGGGTACGCGCCCTGGGTTAGGCGCCCGGCACCGGTTCAGCGGAGGCTGCGCCCGTGCGCCCGTAGGGTCTGCAGGGCCTTGAGCGTCACGATCGGGCGCCCCTCCAGAGCCGTGCCCGGTGCCCACTGCCGCCAGGTGACCGGCCAGCCGCCGTCCTCCTGCTGCCCGGCCTCCAGATGATCGAGCGAACGGTCCAGCTCGGCGTCGCTGAACCAGCGGCGCGCGAGCGACCCGGGCGTACGCACGTAGTCGTACGGGAAGTGGTGCTCACCCGGGGCGTATCCGGGAGCCACCGGGTGGTCCGCGGACCGCTGCGGATCCAGCACCACCAGCCGCTGCTCACGCACCAGCCGCCCCAGACGGTCGGCGGCGGCCTCGGCGCGCGCCCGGTCCGGGACACCGTCCAGGAAGGCGACGGCCGCCTCGATCTCGTAGGGGTGGGACTGCTCCAGCGCGTCCACGGCGGACCAGCAGAAATCGGTGGCCCGGAAGAGCCAGGCGTGCCACACCTGATTACGGTGCAGCAGCCCGACGACGGGGCCCGTGGCCAGCAGTTCGGCGGGCGGCTCGTCGACGACCGGGATGAACGGAGCGGCGGGATAGCCGCGCTGGGAGGGAAGCAGTGCCGGCAGCGCGCCCTCCTTGGTCGACACGTCGGTCAGATAGCGACAGATCCGTTCCACGCGCAGACCGCTGCAACGACCGATCGAATCGAGAACACTCAGCGCGTGGGCGGTGTGCAGCGGCTGGCTCACGGGCCCGCGAAGGTCGGGTTCGAGCGCGTGCCCGTAGCCGCCGTCCTCGTTCAGAAAGGCGGCGAGCGCGGTCTCGACCACATCCGCACCCCCGTCCAGGAAGTGATGGGCGAACCGCCGCTGCTCGAGGACACGTGCGGTGAGCCAGATGAACTGCTCGGCGCGGGCGAGGGAATTTGCTCCGGTTCCAGCCATGGACCGACCGTAGAGGGGAAAGCGCCGCCGGTAGGGCGTACCGGCTCGGCTGCACTCTCAGGAGCGGGATACTGAAGGCATGCGGTTGACGATTTTCTGGGAGCGGATGGCGGACCACTTCGGTGAGGGGTACGCGGATTCCTTCGCGCGCGACCACGTGATGGCCGAGCTCGGCGGCCGTACGGTGCACGAGGCGCTCGCCGCGGGCTGGGAGACCAAGGACGTCTGGCGCGGGGTCTGCTCGGCGGTCGGCATCCCCGCCGACAAGCGCTGACCCGGAAGGTCCGGCACCGGGGCGGGGCACCCGCTGTCACCGGAGTGAGCGAGACTTGTCCCGTGGCACCGACAGACGAGACCGCCGAGATCCAGCCGCCCGACTCACCACCCGTCCCGCCCGCCGAGCCACCGACCCCGCCGCCCGGCAGCGGTCCGGTCCGGATGCCTGCCTGGCTGCCGCGCGCGATGATCCTCGCCCTGGCGCTCTACGGGTGCTTCCAGCTCGGCAGCTGGGCGTTCGACCAGCTCATCGGGTTGCTGACCAACATCCTCATCGCCTTCTTCCTGGCGCTCGCCATCGAGCCGGCGGTCAGCCGCATGGCGACGCGCGGGATGCGCCGCGGACTCGCCACCTTCCTGGTCTCCCTCGGTGTGCTGATCTTCGGAGTCGGCTTCGTCGTCCTGCTCGGCTCCATGCTCGCGGGCCAGATCGTCGACATGGTCGAGGACTTCCCCCAGTACCTCGACTCGGTGATCAACTGGGTCAACGAGACCTTCCACACCTCGCTCTCGCGGGTCGAGGTGCAGGACAGCCTGCTCCACTCGGACTGGCTCCAGAAGTACGTACAGAACAGCGCGACCGGAGTACTCGATGTCTCCACGACGGTGCTCGGCGGGCTCTTCCGGCTGCTGACGATCTTCCTGTTCTCGTTCTACTTCGCGGCCGACGGCCCCCGGCTGAGGCGGGCGCTGTGTTCCGTACTGCCGCCCGCCCGGCAGGCCGAGGTGCTGCGCGCCTGGGAGATCGCGGTCGACAAGACCGGCGGCTACATCTACTCGCGCGGCCTGATGGCGCTGATCTCCGGAGTGGCGCACTACATCCTGCTGGTGATCCTCGGTGTGCCGTACGCTCCGGCGCTCGCGGTCTGGGTCGGTCTGGTCTCCCAGTTCATCCCGACGATCGGTACGTATCTCGCGGGTGCGCTGCCCATGCTGATCGCCTTCACCGTGAATCCCTGGTACGCGCTGTGGGTGCTCGGATTCGTCGTGGTCTACCAGCAGTTCGAGAACTACGTGCTGCAGCCCAAGGTCACCTCGAAGACGGTCGACATCCACCCCGCGGTCGCCTTCGGATCCGTGGTCGCGGGTACCGCTCTGATGGGCGCGGTCGGTGCGCTGATCGCCATTCCCGCGGTGGCGACGCTCCAGGCGTTCCTGGGCGCGTACGTGAAGCGCTACGCCGTGACGGACGACCCGAGGGTGGGCGGCGGCCACGGCCGACGCCGCGGTGAGCCGGTGCTGTCACGGATCCGCCGCGCTGTCAGGCGCCGCCGGGACCGGTGACGCGGGGCTGCCGGCTCAGCGGTAGCCGGAGACGTCGGCGGGCAACCCGGGGTCCTGGACCTCGGTGAGGTACCTCCAGGCGTCGGGCCGGCTGCCGTCGAGATCCGTGAAGCCGTAGACCTGCGCCAGCTGCCCGCTGGACAGCGAGTCCCCGTTCCAGCGAGCCACCTCGGGATCCTGGGCGAGCGCGGCCACGGCCCGCCCGACGAACGCCGGTGACTCCGAGATGGCGAAGTGGGGCGAGTGGGCGACCGCGTCACGCCAGTTCGCCTCGGTGACGCCGTGGGCCTGGAGCATGGCCTCGGACCTGAGCCAGCCCGGAGTGAGTGACACAGCGGTCGCCCCGTGCGGCTCCACCTCGTGCGCCAGGGCGAAGGCCATGCGGTTCACCGCGGCCTTCGCGAGGTCGTAGAAGAACGACACCCGGTAGTTGGTGGCGTTGTACTCGTCCGTGCCGTCCGTCACCTCGACCACGAGGCCGCCCGGTGTCGCGATGAGCAGCGGGATCGCGAAGTGGCTGGTGATCGCGTGGGTGTCCACGGCCAGGCGCAGCGTGTGCAGCCCGGTGTCCAGGGACGACTCCCACACGGTCTTGTCCCACTCGATCTCTGCGCCCCAGATGTCGTTCACCAGGACGTGCAGAGCCCCCTGCTCGCTCCGGATGCGTGCCACCAGCGCGCTGACCTGGGCGGGCACGAGATGGTCGACCCGGACGGGGATGCCGTGACCGCCCGCCTCGTCGACGAGCGCCGCGGTCTCCTCGATGGTCTCGGGGCGGTCCATCTCCGAGCGCTCGGAACCGCTGGTGCGTCCGGTGACGTACACGGTCGCTCCGGCCGCCCCCAGCTGTACGGCGATTCCTCGGCCCGCACCGCGCGTACCACCGGCGACAAGAGCGACTTTTCCTGACGGACCACTCGGAGGCATCTCCATGACGCCGGAACCTAGCATGGCTCCTGTCACTTTTCGTTGACTCGGTCGACCTCGACTGTTATAAGCCACTACGCTCGGCTGTGCCGGCCCGGCGTGGTGTGCTTGACACCAAAATCGAACATCCATTCTCATTGGATTCCGGCCGGGTTTTCCCGGGCACGACCGTGGAGTTGTCCACAGGTCGGGAGGACGTCGAGGCCCATTGTCAGTGGCAGGGGTTAGCGTCTTTGACGTGAAGCGATCGACTCAAGCAAATCGGGTGGAACCCATGGCAGGTAACGACCGCGAGAAGGCGTTGGACGCCGCACTCGCACAGATTGAGCGGCAATTCGGCAAGGGCGCGGTGATGCGCCTCGGTGAGCGGCCGAACGAGCCCATCGAGGTGATCCCCACCGGGTCGACGGCACTCGACGTCGCGCTCGGCGTCGGCGGCCTGCCGCGCGGCCGTGTGGTGGAGGTGTACGGACCGGAGTCCTCCGGTAAGACGACGCTGACGCTGCACGCCGTGGCGAACGCGCAGAAGCTCGGCGGCACGGTGGCCTTCATCGACGCCGAGCACGCCCTCGACCCCGAGTACGCGAAGAAGCTCGGCGTCGACATCGACAACCTCATCCTGTCCCAGCCGGACAACGGTGAGCAGGCTCTCGAGATCGTGGACATGCTGATCCGCTCGGGCGCCCTCGACCTGATCGTCATCGACTCCGTCGCGGCCCTGGTGCCCCGTGCGGAGATCGAGGGCGAGATGGGTGACTCGCACGTGGGTCTGCAGGCCCGCCTGATGAGCCAGGCGCTCCGGAAGATCACCAGCGCGCTCAACCAGTCCAAGACCACCGCGATCTTCATCAACCAGCTCCGCGAGAAGATCGGCGTGATGTTCGGCTCGCCGGAGACCACCACCGGTGGCCGCGCGCTCAAGTTCTACGCCTCGGTGCGCCTCGACATCCGGCGGATCGAGACGCTCAAGGACGGTACCGACGCCGTCGGCAACCGCACCCGCGTCAAGGTCGTCAAGAACAAGGTCGCGCCCCCCTTCAAGCAGGCCGAGTTCGACATCCTCTACGGCCAGGGCATCAGCCGCGAGGGCGGTCTGATCGACATGGGCGTGGACCACGGCTTCGTCCGCAAGGCCGGCGCCTGGTACACGTACGAGGGCGACCAGCTCGGCCAGGGCAAGGAGAACGCCCGCAACTTCCTCAAGGACAACCCCGATCTCGCCAACGAGATCGAGAAGAAGATCCTGGAGAAGCTCGGCATCGGTGTGCGGCCGAAGGACCCGGCGGCAGAGCCCGCAGCCGACGCGACGGCCACCGCGGGTGGTGTCGCGGCCGACGGGACGGCGAAGTCTGTGCCCGCTCCTGCGACCAAGGCGAAGCCCGCCAAGACCGCGGCGGCCAAGAGCTAGGCCGTGACGCGTCGCACGGAGTGGCAGGACAGCGCCGCCGGCGCGGGTCCCGGCCCCGAATTCGCCGCAGAGTCCGCAGACGGTCCCCCGGGTTCCGGCCCGGGGACCGGGTTCGGTGAGGGGGCGGGCCGTCGTTCCCGCTCCCGTTCCAGAAGCAGCGGTTCCCCCGCCCCGTCGAGGGCCGGGAAGGGGGAACCGCTCGACCCGGTCGAGCAGGCACGCAACATCTGCCTGAGGCTGCTCACCGGGACCCCGCGCACGCGCAAGCAGCTCGCCGACGCCCTGCGTAAACGGGAAGTCCCCGACGAGGCGGCCGAGGAAGTGCTGTCGCGCTTCGAGGATGTCGGGCTGATCAACGACGCGGCGTTCGCGGGCGCCTGGGTCGAATCCCGGCACCACGGCAGGGGGCTGGCCCGTCGTGCTCTCGTGCAGGAGCTGCGCACCAAGGGCGTGGACTCCGCGCTGATCGACGAGGCGGTCGGACAGCTCGATGCCGAGCAGGAGGAGGAGACCGCCAGGGAGCTTGTCGCGCGCAAGCTCCGGTCCACCCGAGGGCTGGACCGGGACAAGCGGCTGCGCCGGCTCGCGGGCATGCTCGCGCGCAAGGGGTACGGGGAGGGGATGGCCCTGCGCGTGGTCCGTCAGGCGATCGAGCAGGAGGGCGAGGACGTGGACGGGCTGGACGAGACCTACTGAGAGTGGTCGGCGGTAGCGGAGGGGGCTGTCGCCGGCCGGTGTCGGAGGGGATCGGCGTCCCACGTACCTGGTCCCGAGCCCCGCATGCGTGGGGTGCGGCAGGCTCGGAGTCCCGCAGGTTGCGGTGTGGGCAGGGGCCGGGGGGCCGACTCAGTGTCCGGCGAGGGAGGCCCGGCGGATCGTGGCGTCGAGCAGGGCCAGCGCATCGGAGGCGGTACGCCCGGGTTGGCGGTTCCACGGGCCGATCAGTCCGGTCCAGCCCTGTGAGCGCAGTTCGGTGATCAGCCAGGCGCCCGCCCGGTCCACGGTGCCGAGAGAGCCGTAGCCGAGCCTGTGCGCGGTCAGCATGGCCCCGCACACGCAGCGGGCACCACGGGCGTTGCGCAGACGGTACGGCGTGTTCTGCCAGCCCCACTCGGTCAGGATCTGCCGCGCGTAGCCGAGATGGGTGGAAGGGCGGACATCCGGCTGCCCGATGCGGCGCCACGCGTGCAGGCGCTCGGGCAGGACCGCACCCAGCCGCCCGGGGAGCGGGCGCTCGCGGGGGAGGGCCACGGGCATCGCCCGCAGCGATTCGTCGATGAGCTCGTCGACGGGTACGGACAGCAGATCCCGCCAGTCGGCCGGGGGCAGGGACGGTGCTGCGTGTGAAGGCGTGGGTGCCGGAAGGTCCGGCTCGGGGACGGTGCGCCCCCAGCCCGTGACGATCTGCTGCCACACCTGCGTGTCATGGAGCAGCGAGGCCTGGGCGTCGAGCTGGTCAGGGGTGAGGCGAGCGGTTTCCATCGGCGCGACATCTCCGTACATTCCGATCCTCAGTGATGAGGTGAATGTCCGTCGCGCGGGGCGAATGCTCCACCGGGGAGCGGCGTTCGGGTGGGGCGGGGCACCATTCGGTCCTGCGAGCGGCAACGCGGACTGCTCCGGCGTCCATCGGACCGGGACCGATGGTGGGGGCCTCCGGGCGGAGGCCCCGGCACCCGTACAGGTTCAGCTGCCAGGTCCGCGGGTCAGCGAGCGACCGGAAGCCCGGCGGAACGCCACGCCTGGAAACCGCCGACCAGGTCGGTGGCCCGGTGCAGTCCCAACTGCCGCAGGGAATCGACCGCGAGACTCGACGCGTACCCCTCGTTGCAGATCACCACGACCCGCAGATCGTGGCTCACGGCCTCCGGAGCGCGGTGGCTCCCCTGCGGATCGAGCCGCCACTCCAGCTCGTTGCGCTCGACGACCAGTGCCCCCGGGATCAGGCCGTCCGCCTCGCGCAGCGCCGCGTAGCGGATGTCGACCAGGAGCGCCCCGTCCGCCGCTGCGGCAGCGGCCTCCTCGGGGCCGATCCGCTCGTAGCCGGCCCGGACCCGCTCCAGCAGCTCGTCGATCCCGACCCGCTCCGCCCGCTGCTCCTGTGTGCCGCTCACTGCCAGTCCTCCGGGCGTTCGGTCTGCTCCAGACGGAGCACCGCACCCGTCCGGCTGAACCGGCGGATCTGCGGCAGGGGCGGGTAATAGGCGTGCACCGATACGGCGTGTTCGTTCTCGGACTCGTTGAGCACCTCGTGCACGTGGTGCCGGCCGAACGCCCTGCCCCGGCCCTTCGTCAGCTGTCGGATCCGGTCGATCCCGTCCGTCAGCTCAAGGGTCTTCCAGCCATCGGTGGGCAGCCGGGCGGCCAGCGAGTGCTCGGTGAGGGAGCCTGCGGCCAGGGTGAAAGCGCCGATCGACTCGGCGTGGTCGTGCCAGCCGGTGCCGGTACCCGGTGGCCAGCCGATCAGCCAGGCCTCACTGCCACCGGGACCGTCGAGCCGGAGCCAGGTGCGGCCCTCGGGATCGAGCGGGAGCGAAGCGATGAGCGCGGTGTCGTCCGCGGTACGGCGGACGAAGTCGAGGAGCTCCGTGGCCGTCGGCCCGGGGGTGCTGGTGCCGACGGCGGACGCGGGCGTGGGTACGGAGGGGGAAGGTGCAGACACGGTGACCGTCCTGAGAGTTCGCTTGGAGGCACGCGTCCGTACGGAAAGCAGCACGGCGCGGCATGACGAGGCGATTCAGCAGGACGGACGACACACGCAGCCCGCATAGCGGACGAGGTCCATATGGACCCTCCGCCACAGGCGCACATCGGTGTCGGTCATGATCTGGAGTACACCATGCGCGTGTGAGACGGTCAATTGACGTCCGCAGTCCGGTCGGAGGCCGCGGTCGCACGACCTGTGTCACCGTCGGCGGCTTCGACCGCACCGCCGCGCGCCGCGTCGGCCGCGGCGAAGAGCTCCGCGGACCGGACTCCGCTGAACGCGGCCACGAGGTGTCCGTCCGGCCTGACCAGCAGCACGGTGTGCGCCGTTGCCCCGGGATAGCTCTCGGTCACCAGGAGCTCGGCCTTCACCGGCAGCGCGTCCACGGCCTCGACGAGCCTGGGCATGACCCCGGCGGTCAGCCAGTGCCGCCGGTCCCACACCCCGGTGCCCGGCGCGACCAGGATCACCAGCAGATGCCCCTGCCCGAGCCGGTCGCGCAGCCGCACGGCCTTCCCGTCGGGCGCCGTCACCCGTGTGTCGGCGACCGGCGCACCGGGGGGCGTGCCGACGGCAGTGTGCGCCCCGGCGCGTTGAGGTGAAAGAGGGGACTGGGTGTAGGAGGGGGGCGCACCCAGGGGACCGCATCCCAGATGGCCATCGGCCAGCAGGGTGTCGTGCCCGCGTCCGCTGCCCGGTACCAGCGTCCGCAGGCCGGGCCCGCCACGCAGTATCGGCAACGACTGATCGGCGGCACGCAACCGGGAGGCGACGGCAGCCCGCCGTTCCGCCTGGTAGCTGTCGAGCAGCAGCTCGGAGGCGCCGTGGTGCCAGGCCTGGGCGAGCTTCCAGGCCAGGTTCTCGGCGTCCCGCAGGCCCTCGTCCAGCCCCTGGGTGCCGAGAGCCCCCAGCAGATGGGCGGCGTCGCCGGCCAGGAAGGCGCGCTTCGACCTCCAGCGCAGGGCCAGGCGGTGGTGCAGCGTGTACACGCCGGTGTCCAGCAGTTCGTAGGCCGGGGTCTCGCCGCACCAGCCCGCGAGGGTGTCTCGGATCCGGGTCACCAGGGCGTCAGGCGTGACGAGCTCACCACGCGGCGGCAGGAGCCAGTCCAGCCGCCAGACGCCGTCGGGCAGGGGCCGCGCGGTGACCTCCGCACCCCCGGTGCGCCACGGCGGCGCCCGGTGCAGCACGGCCTCGTCGGGCCACGGCAGTTCGGCTCGGAGCGCGGCCACGGCATGCCGTTCCACCGCCGTACGGCCGGGGAACCGGATGTCCAGGAGCTTGCGCACCGTGGACCTGGCCCCGTCGCAGCCGACCAGATAGCTGCCGCGCCACCATGTCGAACCGGGCTCCCTGGTGTGCACGGTGACACCGTGCGGGTCCTGTTCCAGAGTGTCGATCCTGCTGAACGGGACCATGCTGATCAGGCGCTGCGCGGCGGCAGCGGCCCGCAGACCCCGGGTGAGGGCGTGCTGGGGAAGGTGAACGGGCGAGGGCAGCGGAACAGGGCCTTCCGCGTCACCGAGCGGAACCGCGCGCACCAGCTGCTTGCGCCGCACCGAGCGCCACCCCGCCCAGCGCAGCCCCTCGTCGCGGAGGCTCTCGCACCCGAGCCGTCCGACCAGGTCCGCGGTGTCCTCGCGCAGAACCACGGTGCGGGCGGGGCGGGGTTCGTCCTTGCCCGGCCCTTCGTCCAGCACGACGGAGGGCACGCCCTGGGCGGCGAGGGCGAGCGACAGTGCCAGGCCGACCGGCCCGGCACCGACGACGATCACCGGGTCCACGGTGTGAACCCTCCGGCGCTGACGGTCGACGAAGTGGGGGAGGAAGGGGTGGCGGAGGCTCGGGGCGCGATCACAGAACGTATGCAACCCACTGCCGGTGCTTGCGTCAAGTGACAACGGAACGTGGCGGGGGGCGCGGCATCTGCGCCGGCGCCCCCCAGTGGTTCTTCGACCGACGATCCGTCAGGCCTGGTGCGTGCCGTCCGACTTGACCGGCGGTGCCTCGATGGTCTCCAGACCACCGTCCGGCGCGACGCCGACCACTGCGCCCGTGCTCTTCTTCGCGCGGCGCAGCCGGCCTTCGAGCCAGCTCGCGAACGAGGTGAGCGCGAAGTTCACCGCAATGAAGATCAGCGCGATGATCGTGAAGCACGCGATGGTGTTCGCGCCGTAGTTGGCGCTCATCGGACGGACCGACGCGAGCAGCTCGGGGAAGGTGAGCACCGCACCGCCGAGAGCGGTGTCCTTCACGATGACGACGATCTGGCTGACGATCGCGGGCAGCATGGCGGTGACCGACTGCGGCAGCAGCACGTACCGCATGGTCTGGCCCTTGCGCATGCCGATCGCCTTCGCGGCGTCGGTCTGCCCCTGCGGGAGGGACAGGATCCCGGCCCGCACGATCTCGGCGAGGACCGAGGCGTTGTACAGCACCAGACCCGTGACGACGGCGTACAGCGGACGCACGTCGCTGGCGATGTTGGTGAACTCCGAGTACGCGGCGTTCGCCGTGATCATCAGGATCAGGACGGGGATGGCGCGGAAGAACTCCACGACGATGCCGGACGGCATCCGCATCCAACGGTGGTCGGAGAGCCGGCCGATACCGAACAGCGCTCCGAGCGGCAGAGCGATCAGCAGGGCGAAGAACGCGGCCTTGAGCGTGTTCTGGAGCCCCGGCCAGAGATAGGTCTCCCACGGCTGGGAGCTCGTGAAGAACGGCTCCCACTTGACCCAGTCGAGCTGGTGCTTCTCGTCGAGGGCGCCGTAGACCCACCAGACCAGCGCGGCGAGAGCCACTACGAAGATGGCCGAGTACAGGACATTGCGCCGCTTGGCGCGGGGCCCCTGTGCGTCGAAGAGGACAGACGTCGTCATCGCTTCACCGCCACCTTCTTGCTCACCCAGCCGAGGAGGAGCCCGGTCGGGAGGGTGAGGCAGATGAATCCGAACGCAAAGATGGCGGAGATCAGAATCAGTTGAGCCTCTGCTTCGATCATGTCCTTCATCAGGTACGCCGCTTCGACCACGCCGATCGCCGCGGCGACGGTGGTGTTCTTGGTCAGCGCGATCAGCACGTTGGCCAGCGGGTTGACGACCGATCGGAAGGCCTGCGGGAGGATGATCAGGCGCAGGACCTGGGTGAAGCTCAGCCCGAGTGCCCGTGCCGCCTCGGCCTGGCCCGCCGGCACCGTGTTGATGCCCGAGCGCAGCGCCTCGCAGACGAAGGCGGCCGTGTAGAGGGCGAGCGCGAGTACCGCGAGCCGGAAGTTGATGACCTCGAAGTTGTCGCCGCCCCCGAGGGTGACCTGCAAGGTCTGGAAGAGGCCCAGCGACGCGAAGACGATGATCACGGTCAGCGGGATGTTGCGGACAATGTTCACATAAGCGGTGCCGAACCCGCGCATCAGGGGGACCGGGCCGACCCGCATACCGGCCAGCAGCGTTCCCCATATGAGGGAACCGAGGGCGGAGTAGACGGTGAGTTTCACCGTCACCCAGAAGGCCCCCAGTAGGTCGTAACCTTCAAGAAAGTCGAACACGATCTCCCGTGCTTCCAGGTGTGGGGAGGGCTCGGTGCGCCGCCTCGACGGCGGCGCACCTCATCAGCCCGGTTTCGGACCGCCCGGCGATGGGAGCCCTACTTGACGATGTTGCCGACCTTCGGCGCGGGCTCGTACTTGTAGTTGGCGGGACCGAAGTTGGCCTCGACCGCCTTCTCCCACGAGCCGTCCGTGACCATCTTGGTGAGCGCGGCGTCGATCTTCTTCTTGAGGTCGGCGTCGCCCTTCTTCAGGCCGATGCCGTAGTTCTCGTTGGTCATCTTGAAGCCGGCCAGCTTGAACTTGCCCTTGTGGGCGTCCTGCGCCGCGTATCCGGCGAGGATGGAGTCGTCCGTGGTCAGCGCGTCAACAGCCTCGTTCTCCAGGCCGGTGAGGCACTCGGAGTAGCCGCCGTAGTTCTGCAGCTGAGCCTTGGGGGCCAGCTTTTCCTTGACGTTCTTCGCGGAGGTCGAACCGGTGACGGAGCACAGCTTCTTGTCGTTGAGGTCCTCGGGCGACTTGATGGAGTCGTCGTCGGCACGGACGAGGACGTCCTGGTGAGCCAGGAGGTACGGGCCCGCGAAGTCGACCTTCTGCTGACGCTCGTCGTTGATGGAGTACGTCGCCGCGATGAACTTCACGTCGCCGCGCTCGATGGCGGTCTCGCGGTCGGCGCTCTTCGTCTCGACGAAGTTGATGTTCTTGGCGTCGTAGCCGAGTTCCTTGGCGATGTACGTGGCGACGTCGACGTCGAAGCCGGCGAACTTGCCGTCGGGCGTCTTCAGGCCCAGACCGGGCTGGTCGATCTTGATACCGATGGTGATCTTCCCGCCGCCGCCGGAACCCGCGGCGTCGTCCTTGTTGTCGGAACCACAAGCGGTGGCGGTGAGGGCGAGCGCGAGCACGGCGGCCGAGGCGGCGGTGACCTTACGAAGCTGCATGGTGAAATTCCCTGGGTTGACGCGATGTGAGTGTTCAGCTGGTCCGGAGAACAGTCGTGCGGGGTCAGTGGTGAAGGATCTTCGACAGGAAGTCCTTGGCCCGGTCACTGCGCGGGTTGCTGAAGAACTGGTCGGGCACTGCCTCTTCGACGATCTTTCCGTCCGCCATGAAGACGACGCGGTTGGCCGCGGAGCGGGCGAAGCCCATCTCGTGGGTGACGACGACCATGGTCATCCCGTCCCGGGCGAGCTGCTGCATGACCTCCAGCACCTCATTGATCATTTCCGGGTCGAGCGCGGACGTCGGCTCGTCGAACAGCATGACCTTGGGGTCCATCGCCAATGCGCGCGCGATGGCGACGCGTTGCTGCTGACCGCCGGAAAGCTGTGAAGGGTACTTGTCGGCCTGTGTTGCCACGCCCACCCGGTCGAGCAGCGAACGTGCCTTGTCCTCTGCGGCCGCCTTGTCCATCTTGCGGACCTTGAGCTGGCCCAGCATCACGTTCTCGAGCACCGTCTTGTGCGCGAAGAGATTGAACGACTGGAAGACCATGCCGACGTCGGCGCGCAGCCTGGCCAGCTCCTTGCCCTCCTGGGGCAGTGGCTTGCCGTCGATCGTGATCGCGCCCGAGTCGATCGTCTCCAAGCGGTTGATCGTGCGGCACAGCGTGGACTTCCCGGACCCGGAGGGTCCGATGACGACGACGACCTCGCCACGGGCGATGGTCAGGTCGATGTCCTGGAGCACATGCAGCGCGCCGAAGTGCTTGTTGACGTTGCTCAGTACGACAAGGTCGTCTCCCGCAGGTGCGGCATCCTCGGCGGCCTTGGTCACTGAAACTCCGCTCATCGGCTTTTTGCTCCGTCCTCCTCGGTTAGGGAAAGACCCTAGTGACGCAGTGCTACCAGCGTCATTACATCTGAGCGGAAATTGAGCATAACGATCCGGCCGCAACCGGACACACCGTGTGAACAGGGCGTCACGAGGCGCACGTCGGAGTACCGGGTGGGTAACGGAAACCCGGTGGTAACGGGCTGGGCCTTGACTGGCATACCCGTCATCGGAGTGGATGCCCTGGTACGGGATGGCGTGAATCGTCGCCGTACGAGAAGGTTCGCGGAGCGGAACAGCCGCGCAACATCACCCATAGTTTCAATCGTCCCGAAATGTCGGGAAGCGGAGAGGGGGGCCATGAGACTGCTGCTCGTCGAGGACGACGATCACGTCGCGGCGGCCCTGTCCGCCGTGCTCGCGCGGCACGGGTTCCGGGTCGTGCACGCCCGCAACGGCGAGGAGGCCCTGCAGGCGCTGCTGCCCGCGGACAAGGAGCCCTTCGGGGTGGTCCTCCTCGATCTCGGGCTGCCCGACCAGGACGGCTACGAGGTGTGCGGGAAGATCCGCAAGCGTTCCGCGATCCCGGTGATCATGGTGACGGCACGTGCCGACGTACGCTCACGGATCCACGGCCTCAACCTCGGCGCGGACGACTACGTCGTCAAGCCCTACGACACCGGCGAGCTCCTTGCCCGGATCCATGCGGTCGCCCGGCGCAGGACGGCCGGCGAGGACACCGGGCAGACCCCCCTCGCAGCTCTGCGGATCGGCCCGGTGAACATCGAGCTGCCCACCCGCAGGGTCAGCGTCGACGACCACGAGGTCCAGCTCACGCGCAAGGAGTTCGACCTCCTCGCGCTGCTCGCCCAGCGTCCGGGTGTCGTCTTCCGCCGGGAACAGATCATCAGTGAGGTGTGGCGGACCAGTTGGGAGGGGACGGGGCGCACCCTCGAGGTGCACGTCGCGTCGCTCCGTTCCAAGCTGCGTCTCCCCGCACTGATCGAGACCGTGCGGGGCGTCGGCTACCGGCTCGTCCCGCCGTCCGCGTAGGGGCGAACGTTCCAGGTGCGCACCCGTCTGCTTCCCCTGCTCATCGTTCTGATGGCCGCCGTTCTGCTCGCGCTGGGCTTCCCGCTGGCCGTGCGGGTGGCCGCCGCCGAACAGCAGCGGGTCGTCATCGACCGGATCGACGACACGGCGCGCTTCGCCGCACTCGCCCAGTTCGTCAGTGAGCCCGTCGGGGGCAACGACGAGCGGCAGCGGATACTCCAGACCGAACTCGAGGCCTACGACTCGGTGTACGGGATCCGGGCAGGGGTCTTCTACCGGGACGACAGGGCCCTCGCGAAGGCGCCCGCCTCCTGGAGCCTGCCCGTCGAGGGGGAGGGGCGTGAAGCGTTCAAGGAGGCACTCCTCGGCCGCCGTTCCCACGACCCGCCCCAGGTGTGGCCGTGGCAGAACGGCCGGATCGTCGTCGCTTCACCCGTGGTGCGCGACGGCGACGTGGTCGCTGTCGTCGTGACCGACTCGCCCACCGGTGAGATGCGGTCCCGCACCCTGCGCGGCTGGCTGCTGATCGCTCTCGGCGAGGCCGTGGCGATGCTGGTGGCGGTCGGCGCCGCGTTCCGGCTCACCGGGTGGGTGCTGCTGCCCGTACGGATCCTGGACGCGGCGACCCACGACATCGCCAGCGGCCGGATGAGGTCCCGGGTCGTCGCGTCCGGAGGCCCGCCCGAGCTCAGGCGCCTGGCACGCTCGTTCAACGAGATGGCCGACAACGTCGAGGACGTACTGGAACAGCAGCGCGCCTTCGTCGCCGACGCCTCGCACCAACTGCGCAACCCCCTGGCCGCGCTGCTGCTGCGTATCGAGCTCCTCGCACTCGAACTCCCCGAGGGCAACGAGGAGATCGCCTCGGTGCGCACGGAGGGCAAGCGCCTGGCCCACGTCCTGGACGATCTGCTGGACCTGGCACTGGCCGAACACGCCGCGGCGGATCTCCAGCTCACGGACATCGGGGCGCTCACCGCTGAACGCGTGGCCTCGTGGCGCCCGGTGGCCGAGGACAAGGGCGTACGGCTGGTGCTGGACGGTGCGTCCGCCGTGACCGGCTGGGCCGACCCCATCGCGCTCTCCAGCGCCCTGGACGCCGTCGTCGACAACGCGTTGAAGTTCACCCCGGAGGGCGAGGAGGTCCGGGTCACCGTCGCCTCCGACGGTGCGGTCGCCACGGTGGTCGTCGCCGACCGCGGGCCAGGGCTGACCGAGCAGGAACTCGAGCGCATCGGTGACCGCTTCTGGCGCAGCAACCGGCACCAGAACGTCAAGGGGTCGGGCCTCGGGCTCTCCATCGCCCGGGTGCTGCTCGCCGCGGGCGGCGGGACGGTCGGCTACGACAAGCACGAACCGCACGGTCTTCGGGTGACGGTCAGCGTGCCGCGCAACCTTCCGCACGCGTGATGCGGAGAGATCAGGGCTTGGCCGAGCGGTAGTAGCGCTTGGCGCCTTCGTGCAGCGGCAGCGGATCGGTGTAGATCGCGGTCCGCAGGTCCACCAGTTGCGCCGCGTGCACCTCGCGGCCTATCCGGTCCCGGCTGTCGATCACGGTCCGGGTGAAGGCCTCGGTCATCAGCGGATCCGTGCGATCCGTCGTGATCAGCAGATTGGCGACCGCGACGGTCTGCACGGCCTGACCCTGCTGCGCGTGCAGGTACGCGTCGGCGGGCATCACGGCCGAGCGGTAGTGGCGGGTGGACCCGCCGGCTGCCTGGAGCTCGGTGATCAGCGGGTCCTCCAGCGGCACCAGGCGGATGGCGAACCGCTCCGAGAGCTCCTGCACCGCGCCGGTCGGCAGACCTCCCGACCAGAAGAAGGCGTCCAGTCGGTCGTCCATCAGCCGGGCCGGCATCGTGTCGATACCGGCGGGGACCGCAGTGATGTCCCCGGCCGGGTCGACGCCCGCCGCCGTCATCAGCCGGTCGGCGACCAGGCGCACCCCCGACCCCTTCTGGCCCACGCCGACTCGCTTGCCGCGCAGATCGGCGACCTTCTGGATCTTCGAGCCCCTGGGCACGATCAGCTGGACGTAGTCGTCGTACAGCCGGACGCAGCCGCGCAGCCGTGCGCCACCGGGCTTGCCGCTCTGCAGATAGGTGGTCACGGCGTCGGCGGTGGCGATGGTGAAGTCCGCCTTCCCCATCGCGACCCGTTCGATGTTCTGCTGCGACCCCTCGCTGGTCTGCAGCGCTATCGACACCTTGGGCATGTCCTTGGCCAGCGCACCCTCGAGCCGCTGCCCGTAGCGCTGGTAGACGCCGCTTCGTACGCCGGTGGAGAAGGTCAGCGATCCGCTCGGCTCCGGCTCCCCGAGCGGGAGCACCCACCACAGCAGCAGCCCGAGAACGACAGCGGCGGCGGCGCCCCCCTGAAGGGTGCGTCGTCGGCCGAATCGGGACAGTGCGTGCAGCATGGCGCGATCCTGCCAGGCCGCCCCCCGTCCTGGCCAGGCCGGACGGCGGGCAGAGGCTCCGGCGGCGGGAGGGGCGTCGCCAGCGCCTACCCTTGTCCCATGAGCAGCGGCAACCGGAGCGAAGCAGTGGACGTCCAGAAGAGCTACGAGGTACGCACTTACGGGTGCCAGATGAACGTCCACGACTCCGAACGCTTGTCGGGGCTGCTCGAGGACGCCGGATACGTGCGCGCCCCGGAGGGCTCCGACGGTGACGCCGACGTCGTCGTCTTCAACACCTGCGCGGTACGTGAGAACGCCGACAACAAGCTCTACGGCAACCTCGGCCGGCTCGCCCCGATGAAGACCAAGCGCCCCGGGATGCAGATCGCCGTCGGTGGCTGCCTCGCGCAGAAGGACCGCGACACCATCGTGCGGCGGGCCCCCTGGGTGGACGTGGTCTTCGGTACGCACAACATCGGCAAGCTGCCGGTGCTCCTGGAGCGTGCGCGCATCCAGGAGGAGGCGCAGATCGAGATCGCCGAGTCCCTGGAGGCGTTCCCCTCCACGCTGCCCACCCGTCGCGAGTCCGCGTACGCCGCGTGGGTGTCGATCTCCGTGGGCTGCAACAACACCTGCACGTTCTGTATCGTCCCGGCGCTCCGGGGCAAGGAGAAGGACCGCCGTACCGGCGACATCCTGGCCGAGATCGAGGCGCTGGTCGCCGAGGGCGTCAGCGAGATCACGCTGCTCGGCCAGAACGTGAACGCCTACGGCTCCGACATCGGTGACCGCGAGGCCTTCTCCAAGCTGCTGCGCGCCTGCGGCGGCATCGACGGTCTGGAGCGTGTGCGGTTCACCTCGCCCCACCCGCGCGACTTCACCGACGACGTGATCGCGGCGATGGCCGAGACGCCGAACGTGATGCCGCAGCTCCACATGCCGATGCAGTCGGGCTCGGACACGATCCTGAAGGCGATGCGGCGCTCGTACCGTCAGGACCGTTTTCTCGGGATCATCGAGAAGGTGCGCGCCGCGATGCCGGACGCGGCCATCTCCACCGACATCATCGTGGGCTTCCCGGGTGAGACCGAGGAGGACTTCGAGCAGACGATGCACGCGGTGCGCGAGGCGCGTTTCGCGAACGCCTTCACCTTCCAGTACTCCAAGCGCCCCGGGACCCCGGCCGCCGACATGGAGGGGCAGATCCCCAAGGAGGTCGTCCAGGAGCGCTACATGCGCCTGTCCGCCCTCCAGGAGGAGATCTCCTGGGAGGAGAACAAGAAGCAGGTCGGCCGCACCCTGGAGGTCATGGTCGCCGAGGGCGAGGGGCGCAAGGACGGTGCCACGCACCGCCTCTCCGGCCGGGCACCGGACAACCGCCTGGTCCACTTCACCAAGCCGGAGCAGGAGGTGCGTCCCGGGGACGTGGTGACCGTCGAGATCTCCTACGCCGCTCCGCACCACCTCCTCGCCGAGGGTGCGCCCCTGGGCGTACGGCGGACCCGGTCGGGAGATGCCTGGGACAAGAGGGCCGGGGCGGCTGCCGCCCAGCCCGCCGGAGTGATGCTGGGCCTGCCCGGCATCGGCGCTCCCGCTCCGCTGCCCGCCGCCGCGGCCCCGGGATGCGGCCTCGGCTGACGTTCGTGGGCCGACCCGGGGCGTGACTGACCCGGGTGATGCCCGAATCGCCCCCCCCGGGGTGGCCGCGCGGGAATGCCGCCCGGGGCCGACGCCCGGGGCGGCAGCAGTACGCTGACCGGCATGCTTGTCGCCGCCGCCGTCTGTCCCTGTCCGCCGCTCCTGGTTCCCGAGGTAGCCGCCGGAGCCGCGCCCGAGCTCGACACCGCGAGGGCCGCGTGCGTCGGCGCACTGGGGGTACTGGCCGCCGCGCGGCCTGATCTGCTGATCGTGGTCGGCCCCGCGGGGCCGGAGGACCGTGGGCCCTTCCCCGCAGGCTCGTCAGGTTCCTTCGCCGGGTTCGGCGTCGACCTCACCGTGCGGCTGGGGGAGGCATCCGCAAAGGCCGCGGCTCCCGAACGCCCGCTTCCGCCGTCCCTTGCCGTCGGCGCCTGGCTGCTGGCCCGCGCCCGGTGGGCCGGGGCGCCCGTCGAAGCGCTCGGGGTGGGCGAGCCGCTGGCCGCCGACCGCTGCGCGCAGGCCGGACGGGACCTGGCCGGCAGGGCGGACAGGGTGGCCCTGCTGGTGATGGGCGACGGAAGCGCCTGCCGCACGGTCAAGGCGCCGGGCTACCTGGACGAGCGTGCGATCGACTTCGACACGGCGGTGGCCCGTGCGCTGGGTGCCGCGGACCTCGCCGCACTGGGCTCGCTGGACGAGGAGCTCGCGTACGAGCTGAAGGCGGCGGGCCGGGCGCCGTGGCAGGTGCTCGCGGGCGCCGCGCAGGGGGCCGGGCTCGGCGGGCAGCTCCTGTACGAGGACGCTCCATACGGCGTGGGTTATGCCGTTGCCGCGTGGTCGTGATCCGCGGGAAGGGCTGACAGCCGACGACACACTTGAGGCCCGTGGAGCGCTCACGCGCCACGGGCCTCAAGTGTGTTCACTCCCGGGTCAGGAAGCGGGCGGCGCGGGCGGCGCCGGAGGCGTACCACCGTCGTTCTTGTGACCCAGGCGGTCGACCGCGTCCTTGGCCTTCTGCGTGCCGGACACGATCTTGTCGCTGTACTTGCCCTTGGTCTTTTGGTCGACTGTCCGAGCGGCCTTGTCGAGGCCCTGGTCGATCTTGCCCCCGTGTTGCTGCGCGAGGTCACCGACCTTTTCCTTGGCCGGGGCCAGCTTGGCCTTCAGGCTGTCCAGGAAACCCATGGGTCACCTTCCGTGCTGGGGGACTGTCGTCACATTTTACTCGTGCGGGATGGAAAGTGCGTGACTCGGAGTGTCCGGTCGAGCCGACCGGGCGAGGAGTCCGCATCCGGTGTGTGAAGCGCACGTGTCCGGGAAGCGTCCCGGGGTTTGGGACACTGTCGCGGTGAGAAGATCAGGTCCCGTACCCCGCGTCATCACCGTCGTCGGTCCCACCGCAGCCGGAAAGTCCGATCTGGGAGTGTTCCTTGCCCAGCAGCTCGGTGGTGAAGTGGTCAATGCCGACTCCATGCAGCTCTACCGGGGGATGGACATCGGCACAGCGAAGCTGACGGTCCCCGAGCGCGGTGACATTCCCCACCATCTGCTGGACATCTGGGACGTCACCGAGGCCGCCAGTGTCGCCGAGTACCAGCGGCTCGCCCGTGCGGAGATCGACCGGCTGCTCGACCAAGGGCGTACGCCCGTCCTGGTGGGCGGTTCCGGTCTCTACGTGAAGGGCGCGATCGACGCCCTGGAATTCCCCGGTACGGATCCCGAGGTGCGCGGGCGGCTCGAACAGGAACTGACGGAACGTGGCTCAGGCGCGCTGCACGCCCGGCTCGCCGCTGCGGACCCCGACGCCGCGCGGGCCATTCTGGCCAGTAACGGACGCCGCATCGTCCGCGCCCTGGAAGTCATCGAGATCACGGGCAAACCCTTCACGGCCAACCTCCCGGGGGACGAGCCGGTCTACGACGCCGTCCAGATCGGTGTGGACGTCGAGCGCCCGGAACTCGACGCCAGGATCAGCGCCAGGGTGGACCGGATGTGGGAGGCCGGCCTCGTCGACGAGGTGCGCTCCCTGGAGGCCCTGGGGCTGCGTGAGGGGCGCACCGCCTCCCGGGCGCTCGGTTATCAGCAGGTGCTCGCGGCGCTCGCCGGGGAGTGCACCGAGGAAGAGGCGCGCGCCGAGACGGTACGCGCCACCAAACGCTTCGCGCGCCGCCAGGACTCATGGTTCAGGCGCGACCCGCGAGTCCACTGGCTGAGCGGCGCCGAGGAACGGCGCGGGGAACTCCCGGACCGGGCGCTGGCGTTGGTCGAACGAGCGGTTACAGCCTGATCACGTGATGGCATCGGGACGCTCAGCGCGTCATTTCGGTGCCCGGGAGCGTGCCATCATCGAGCATCGATCGACCAGTGGAGTCCGAGTTGGGAGGGCGCGTGGCGATGGAAGCCGGCCCTCGCGATACAGACCAGGACGCACCGGATACGCAGCACGAGGCAGGACGACTGAGCCCTGACGGGCCGGACGAGCACGACGTGACCCCCGAGGTCGAGGTCGAGCTGCGCCCCGCCCGCCGCATGCGGATCTGGCAGCTCGCACCGATCATCATGCTTGCCGCCCTCGGCTCCCTGATGTTCGCCTTCCCGCTCGCCTTCGAGTTCGGCGACGGTGGCGCGGTCGTGGCCATGCTGGGACTGCTCATCAGCTGCTGTGCCGCGGGCTGGGGCATGATGGCGGCCCGCCGTGTCGGCCATACCTGGCCCGGGCTGCCGTCCAGAGGATCGAGCGAGCGCCCCGACTGGCGGGTGATCGGCCTGTACGTCGCCGTGTGCGCCGGACTCGTCGCCCTGGCCGTCTGGCGCGTGGCGCGGCTCCGCTGACGGAGCGGCCCCGGTCCCGCTGAGGAGACCGGGTCCTGCCTGCGGGATCGGGCTCGGCCGACCCGGTTCTGCGGACTGTCGGCGAGGCCTCGTACAGTTGCTTCGTGAGCACTTCGCAGATCCCCTTCCTCAAGGGCCACGGCACGGAGAACGACTTCGTGATCGTTCCCGACCCCGACAACACCGTCGGCCTGCCGGCCTCCGTCGTCGCCCGGCTCTGTGACCGCCGGGCGGGCATCGGCGGCGACGGTCTGCTGCACGTCGTACGGTCCGCGGCGCACCCCGAGGCGCGAGGCATGGCGGACCGGGCCGAGTGGTTCATGGACTACCGCAACTCCGACGGCTCGATCGCCGAGATGTGCGGCAACGGCGTGCGCGTCTTCGCCAGCTATCTGCAGCGCGCCGGACTCGTCGCCGAGGGCGATCTGGCCGTCGCGACCCGGGGCGGTGTCAAGAAGGTGCACATCGCCAAGGACGGCGACGTCACGGTCTCCATGGGACGCGCCGTGCTTCCCGAGGACGGCGTCACGGTCTCGGTGGACGGCCGCAACTGGCCCGCCCGCAACGTGAACATGGGCAATCCGCACGCTGTCGCCTTCGTCGACGACCTGGCACACGCGGGGGAACTGCGCTCGGTGCCGCCGTTCAGCCCCGCTTCCGTCTACCCGGACGGCGTCAACATCGAGTTCGTCGTGGACCGCGGCCCGCGCCATGTCGCGATGCGCGTCCACGAACGCGGTTCGGGGGAGACCCGCTCCTGCGGTACGGGCGCCTGCGCCGTCGCCGTCGCCGCCGCCCGCAGGGACGGCGTGGACCCCGCGGAGACCGGTACCCCCGCCACGTACACGGTGGATCTCCCCGGCGGCACACTGGTGATCACCGAGCATCCGGACGGTGGCGTCGACATGACCGGGCCCGCCGTGATCGTCGCCGAAGGCATGATCGACCCGGCCTGGCTCGAAACGGTGATCGGGTAGAGCTTCGCTCGAATGGGTGATCCGTTTCACGCTGAGCGAGAGCTGGACTGCGCCGCGTGGTGGGGTCGGTAGCATCAAGCACCGGCCCGGAGGCGCAACCGCATCTCCTCACCGCCGGTCGACGTTGCCGGAGGTGCCCCATGAGCGCAGAGGCCACCAATCCAGGTGCTCCCCTTCGCAAGCGCAGTCGTCCGCGGATCGATCTGCGCAGGCTCGGCCGTGTCGCCCTGCTGGGGCCTGCCTCCCGCGGCCGTCTGCCGGACGCCATCGGACACGTTGCGGAGACCCACCGTGCCCATTACCCGGACGCGGACCTCAATAACCTCCGTCGGGCCTACGTGCTTGCCGAGTCGTCCCACCGCGGTCAGATGCGCAAGAGCGGCGAGCCGTACATCACGCATCCGCTGGCCGTGACGCTGATCCTCGCCGAACTCGGCGCCGAGACGACGACCCTGACCGCCTCTCTCCTCCACGACACCGTGGAGGACACCGAGGTGACCCTCGATCAGGTACGGGAGGAGTTCGGCGACGAGGTCTGCTACCTGGTCGACGGAGTTACCAAGCTGGAGAAGGTCGACTACGGCGCGGCGGCCGAACCCGAGACCTTCCGAAAAATGCTCGTCGCCACCGGAAACGACGTCCGGGTCATGTCGATCAAGCTGGCGGACCGGCTGCACAACATGCGGACCCTCGGTGTCATGCGTCCCGAGAAGCAGGAACGGATCGCCAAAGTCACCCGCGACGTACTCATCCCGCTCGCCGAACGGCTCGGCGTGCAAGCACTCAAGACCGAGCTCGAGGACCTTGTCTTCGCGATCCTCCATCCCGAGGAGTACGAGAACACCCGGGCCCTGATCACCGCTTCGGAAAACGCGCAGGACCCGCTCGCGGAGATCGCCGAAAGCGTCAGGTCCACCCTGAGAGACGCCGGCATCACCGCCGAAGTCCTCATCAGGCCGCGCCACTTCGTCTCCGTGCACCGGGTCAGGATCAAGCGGGGTGAGCTGCGCGGCACCGACTTCGGACGGCTGCTGGTCCTGGTCGGGGAGGACGCCGACTGCTATGCCGTCCTCGGTGAACTGCACACCTGTTTCACCCCGGTGATCTCCGAGTTCAAGGACTTCATCGCAGCGCCCAAGTTCAACCTCTACCAGTCGCTGCACACCGCTGTCGTGGGCCCCGAGGGCGCGGTCGCCGAAGTCCTCATCCGTACACACCAGATGCACAAGGTGGCCGAGGCGGGCGTCGTCGCGCTCGGCAACCCGTACACCCCCGACAACGCGACCGCCGTGCTGCAGGCCGAACCCGCCGACGGCGAGCGCGCCGACCCGACCAGGCCCGGCTGGCTCTCCCGGCTCCTGGACTGGCAGGAGTCCGCCACCGACCCCGACACCTTCTGGACCACGCTGCGGGCCGATCTTGCCCAGGACCGGGAGATCACGGTCTTCCGCACCGACGGCGGGACGCTCGGCCTGCCCGCGGGGGCCAGCTGCGTCGATGCCGCGTACGCGCAGTACGGCGAGGAGGCGCACGGGTGCATCGGCGCTCGCGTCAACGGCCGCCTGGCCACGCTCAGCACCGTTCTGAACGACGGCGACACCGTGCAGCTGCTGCTCGCCCAGGACGCCTCCTCCGGCCCCTCTCCCGAGTGGCTCGACCACGCCCGTACCCCCGGGGCACGGATCGCGATCACCGGCTGGCTCGAGGCCAACCCCGACGACGCGCAGGGACCTCACGGAAGCCGCCCGGCCTCCCCGAGGCCGCAGACCCAGCCGGCCGACGAACCGGCCAACGGCCGCGGCAAGGCGGGAGGCCGCGCCGCGAGCGTGGCAGTCGACGGGCCGGGCGCCCCGGTCCGTCTGGCCGGCTGCTGCACTCCTGTTCCCCCCGACGACATCATCGGTTTCACGGTGCGCGGCGGAGCCGTCACCGTGCACCGGCGTGAATGTCCCGCGGTGGCCCGGATGCGGTCGCTCGGCCGGGCAGCTGTCGGGGCCCGCTGGAACGACACGGGTGACTGGAGCGACGCGGCCGACTACCGGGTCACCCTCGTCGCCGAGTCCTTCGGACGCCCCCGGCTCCTCGCCGATCTCACCGAGGCCATCGCGACGGCGGACGCGGCCATCGTCGCGGCGACCGTCGAGCCGCCCAGCGAGCAGCGCGTCCGGCACACCTACACGCTGCAACTCCCGGACGCGGCAGGGCTGCCCGGCCTGATGCGGGCGATGCGCGACGTACCGGGTGTGTACGACGTGAGCCGGGCCCAGCAGCCCGCCGCCACGGCCTGACCCCGCTGCCCGCGACGGCCCTGCTGTCCCGTCACGCCACGTCCCGCGGGCGCCGGTCGTTTCATCGGACCACGCCGGACGTCCGGGCATCCAGCCGTGAGGATCCCTCTACGACCCCGTTCGGGTGGCGCGGCGCGCGGCACCCCCGCGTGGGGCGTTCCCGCTGGTAGCCGTAGTCCATGCCGCTCATCTCCCGTCGACTGCGGGCCGCTCTGCTGGTCACCGCGTCGGCCACCCTTGTCGCCGCGACCGCGCCCACGCCAGTACCGCTCGGCATCGGCGACCGCCTGTTCCCCCAGCTCGGAAACCCCGGGTACGACGTCCTCTCGTACGACATCTCGCTCACCTACCACGGCAGCAACACCAAGCCGCTCGATGCCGTCACCAGGATCGGGGCCCGGACCACCGCGCCACTGGAACAGATCAATCTCGACTTCGCCCGCGGCGACGTCCGGGCCGTGGAGGTCAACGGGCTGCGGTCCGAGTTCGCGCTCAAGGACGAGGACCTGATCGTCCGGGCCCCCGCCCGGCTCCCGGCCGGCGTACCCGTGAACATCACCGTCCGGCACACGAGCGATCCGTCCGGGGACACGGCCGACGGCGGTTGGGTCCGTACGGCCGACGGCCTCGCCATGGCCAATCAGGCCGACGCGGCGCACCGGGTCTTCCCGGGCAACGACCATCCGTCGGACAAGGCGTACTTCACCTTCCGGGTCACCGCCCCGAAGGACCTCACGGTCGTGGCGGGCGGGCTGCCCGGCGGAACGCGACGGCACGGAACCGCGACGACCTGGACGTACCGCACGGAGCACCCGATGGCCACCGAGCTGGCGCAGGTCTCCATCGGCCGCTCCGCCGTCCTGCGGCGGAGCGGCCCGGACGGGCTGCCCGTGCGCGACGTCGTCCCGGCGGCGGACCGGGAGAAGCTGGAGCCGTGGCTGCGCAAGACCCCGGGGCAGCTGGCCTGGATGGAGGCGCAGGTCGGCCCCTACCCGTTCGAGACGTACGGGCTGCTCGTGGCGGACGCGGAGACCGGCTTCGAGCTGGAGACCCAGACGCTGTCGCTCTTCGAGCGGTCGCTGTTCACCACGCCCGGGTACCCCGAGTGGTACGTCGACTCGATCATGGTGCACGAGCTGGCCCACCAGTGGTTCGGCAACAGTGTCTCCCCCCAGGCATGGTCCGACCTGTGGCTCAACGAAGGCCACGCCACCTGGTACGAGGCCCTCTATGCGCAGGAGCACGCACAGAAGCCGATGGAGCGGCGCATGCGCGAGGCCTACACCCGGTCCGACACATGGCGGGCCGCCGGCGGACCGCCGGCGCATCCCGACGCTCCGTCCCCGGAGAACAAGATCAGCCTGTTCAGGCCCGTGGTGTACGACGGCAGCGCGCTCGTCCTGTACGCGCTGCGCCAGGAGATCGGCGCGGAAGCCTTCGACCGGCTGGAGCGGACGTGGGTGCACAAGTACCGGGACGAGTCGGCGAGCACCGCGCACTTCACGACGCTCGCATCGAGGGTCGCGGGGCGGGACCTGACCGCGTTCTTCGACGGCTGGCTGTACGGGGAGAAGACCCCTCCGATGCCGGGGCACCCGGACTGGCGCAGCACGAAGCCCCGGGAAGCGGCGGGCCGGCAGGGTTCGGCACGTACAGCGAAACCCGAGTGACGCTTCCGGCGGGGACATGCCACTATCAGGGCGTCGGCACCGCGGCCGGCCGGGAAATCCATCTGTGGGAATCTTCCGGCAGGGTCACGCGTTGTGACTGACGTATCGGACTTCTATCGACGTAAGGATCCAATGACCTCCTCTTCTTCCCTTCCCCAGGACGCGCAGGACGCGCAGAGCGCCACGGAAAGCAACTCCGAGAGCCTCACCGAGAGCCTTCGGGCCGACGCCCTGATGGAAGAGGACGTCGCCTGGAGCCACGAAATCGACGGTGAGCGGGACGGCGATCAGCTCGACCGCTCCGAGCGTGCGGCCCTGCGTCGCGTGGTAGGACTCTCCACCGAGCTCGAGGACGTCACCGAGGTCGAGTACCGGCAGCTGCGCCTGGAGCGCGTCGTGCTGGTCGGTGTCTGGACCTCGGGGACGGTGCACGACGCCGAGATCTCACTCGCCGAGCTTGCGGCACTGGCCGAGACGGCGGGCGCCCAGGTGCTCGACGCGGTCTTCCAGCGGCGCGACAAGCCCGACCCGGCGACGTACATCGGCTCGGGCAAGGCGCTGGAACTGCGCGACATCGTTCTCGAATCCGGGGCCGACACCGTCGTGTGCGACGGTGAGCTCAGCCCGGGCCAGCTGATCCACCTGGAAGACGTCGTCAAGGTCAAGGTGGTCGACAGGACCGCCCTGATCCTCGACATCTTCGCCCAGCACGCCAAGTCCCGAGAGGGCAAGGCGCAGGTGTCGCTGGCACAGATGCAGTACATGCTGCCGCGACTGCGCGGCTGGGGTCAGTCGCTGTCCCGGCAGATGGGCGGTGGCGGATCCAGCGGCGGCGGCGGCATGGCGACCCGTGGTCCCGGTGAGACCAAGATCGAGACGGACCGGCGTCGTATCCGCGAGAAGATGGCGAAGATGCGCCGTGAGATCGCGGAGATGAAGACCGGCCGCGAGATCAAGCGCCAGGAACGCAAGCGCAACAAGGTGCCGTCGGTCGCGATCGCCGGATACACCAACGCCGGAAAGTCCTCGCTGCTCAACCGCCTCACCGGTGCGGGTGTCCTCGTGGAGAACTCGCTGTTCGCCACCCTCGACCCGACCGTGCGCCGGGCGGAGACCCCCAGCGGCCGGATCTACACCCTGGCCGACACCGTCGGCTTCGTGCGTCACCTTCCGCACCACCTCGTCGAGGCGTTCCGCTCCACCATGGAGGAGGTCGGCGAATCCGACCTGATCCTGCATGTGGTGGACGGCTCCCACCCGGTGCCGGAGGAGCAGCTCGCCGCCGTGCGTGAGGTGATCCGGGAGGTCGGCGCGGTCAACGTGCGCGAGGTCGTCGTGATCAACAAGGCGGACGCGGCGGACCCGCTCGTGCTCCAGCGGCTGCTGCGCACCGAGAAGCACGCGATCGCCGTGTCGGCCCGTACCGGTGCCGGCATCGACGAGCTGCTCGCTCTGATCGACGTGGAGCTGCCGCACCCGTCCGTCGAGATCGAGGCACTCGTGCCCTACATCCAGGGCGGACTCGTCTCCCGGGTCCATGCCGAGGGCGAGGTGATCTCCGAGGAGCACACCGCGGAGGGCACACTGCTCAAGGCGCGGGTGCACGAGGAGCTCGGAGCGGAACTCGCGATGTTCGTGCCGGTCACCGGCTGACGCCGCACGATCTGCTTCCCGGGACATGTCTCCCGGTGCAGCACCGCAGACCGAAGGCCCGGACCCTCTTCGGAGGGTCCGGGCCTTCGGCCGTGGCGCGTGAGCGGCTCCGGGCCGGCTACCGGCCCGCGAACTTCTCGCTCATCATGGTGAAGATGCCCCGCGCGCCCTCACCGAGCTGGGGACCTGCCAGCCAGCCCGAAGTGACCGGGCCGATGGAGGTGTTGGAGACCAGGACGGACTTGCCGTCGGGCCCCGCGACGAACCAGCCGCCGCCGGAGGAGCCACCGGTCATGGAGCAGCCGATGCGGTACATCGTCGGCGTCCCGGGGCTGACCGAGAGGCGGCCGGGGCGGTCGACGCACTTGTGCATGAGCAGTCCGTCGTACGGCGGACCCGCCGGGTAGCCCCAGGCGCCCATGCCGCTGATCTGCTGGATCTCGGGGGCGTCGAAGTCGACGGTGAGGGCGTTGCCCACGGTCTCCTCGAGCGACTTGGTGCCCTTCTCCGGCTTCACGTGCAGCACCGCGTAGTCGTACGGGGCTCCCGCGCCGCCCGTGTGGCCACCGTCGGCGATCCACTCGCCGGAGGACGCGGCCCAGTCCGCCCAGTACGCACCGTACGGAGCGATCTCCTGAGGCTGCGCGTTCTCCAGTGCGGCAGCGGACTTGCCCTGGTCGTTGTACGAGGGGACGAAGACGATGTTGCGGTACCAGCCGCCCTCCGAGCCGGCGTGGACGCAGTGTCCCGCGGTCCAGACGAGGTTGGACCTGCCCGGGTTCTCCGGGTCCTTCACCACGGTGCCCGAACACACCATGGAGCCCTCGGGGGAGTCGAAGAAGACCTTGCCGACCGGGGCCGCATGCTCGTGGTACGGCAGCTTCTCGGGCTCGGCCCGGACGGGGGCGGGCTCGGGGTCGCTCACGCCCTGGTCGCCCGAGAGGTCGCCGGCCGACATGGTTTTCGCCGGGTCCTTGGCCGTCTTCATCCGGTCGGGCTTCCACAGCCCCTCGATGACCGGGTTGACGAAGTCCTTGGCCTCACGCAGCCACTTGTCCTTGTCCCAGTTCTTCCATTCGCCCTTCTTCCACTTCTCCGGATCGACACCGTGCTTCTTGAGGGCGTCGGCCAGATCTGCGGGCGTGTCACCCGATGCGGAGCCCCCGGTGGATCCGGCGGAGTCGGCGGCAGGTTTGCCGGCGGCGTTGTCCTCGCCGGGGCCGCAGGCCGTGGCGGTGAGTGCGAGCGCCGCGACAAGGCCGGTGGCGGCCAGCAGCGGACGTATCGGTCGCATGGAAAAGATCCCCCTGAATGCTGTGCGAATTGCCATGAGCGCGTCATGTGGGTGCGCTGGTGCACCCGCTGACCATCCGTGGTGCGGGGCCCACCCTATGACGTGGCGGGCCGCTGATGACCGCCGCCGGACCCGCACCGGCACCCGGCCCCACGGGCCCCCGGCACGTCAACTGCCGTACCGGGGACCCGCCGTGCAGCCGCTCCTGCGCGCAGGAGCGGCCCCGACCTACTGGCCCGCGTACTTCTTGCTGACCGCCGTGTAGACGCCCTTGGCCTCCGAGCCGAGGCGGGGTCCGGCGAGCCAGCCCGCCGTGACCGGGCCGATGGAGGTGTTCGAGACCAGCGCGGGCTTACCGTCCTGCCCGGCCGCGACCCAGCCGCCACCGGAGGAACCACCGGTCATCGTGCACCCGATGCGGTACATCGTCGGCTCGCTCTCGGCGATGGAGAGGCGGCCCGGCTTGTCGGCGCACTGCAGCGCCTTCTGGCCGTCGAACGGCGGGGCCGCCGGATAGCCGGTCGCGGTCATGCTGTCGATCTCCGGGACGGCCGGGGCGTTGAAGTCGACCGGCAGCGCCGAACCGACGGTCTCCTCGAGGGACTTGCCCGTCGCACCCTTCTCCGGTGTGACCTGCAGGACCGCGAAGTCGTACGGAGCACCCTGTCCGCCCGTCGAGGCGCCCTGGGCGATCCACTGCTCGGAGGTCTGTGCCCACTGGCCCCACCACACGCCGTACGGAGCGATCTCCTCCTTGGTGGCGTCCTGCAGCTCGGCCACCGACATGCCGCTGTCGTTGTACGACGGCACGAAGGCGATGTTGCGGTACCAGCCACCGTTCTTGCCCGCGTGCACACAGTGCCCCGCGGTCCACACCATGTTGGACTTGCCGGGGTGGGCCGGGTCCTTCACCACGGTCGCCGAGCAGACCATCGAGCCCTCGGGCCCGTCGAAGAGGAGCTTCCCGGACTCGGGCGCGCTGCCGTGGTACGGCGTCTTCACGTCCGCGGCCCGGACCGGAACGGGAGTCGGATCCGTCACGCCCTCGTCGCCCGAGATGTCGTTGTCGACAGGCTTCTCCGGGGACTTGTCGGCATCCCGCATCCGGTCGGGGTTCCAGAGGTCCTCGATGATCGGGTTGACGTAGTCCTTGGCCTCACGCAGCCACTTGTCCTTGTCCCAGTTCTTCCACTCGCCGTCCCTCCACTGTTCGATGTCGATCCCGTGCTCCTTGAGCCGGTCCTTCAGATCGTCAGGGATGGTGACCTTGCCGTCGGACGGCTGCTCGGCGGCGGCGCTCGGCTCGCTGCTCGCCCCGTCCTCCTCCGGACCGCAGGCGGTTGTGGTGAGCGTCAGAACAGCGGCGAGGGCGGCTGCGGCAAACACGGGGGAGATGCGACGTGCGCTCCTCCCGCGGCGTGCGGTATCGATCTGGCGGATGGGTCGCATGTGGTGATCCCCCTGGGACTTCGTCACTTACTCCGGTACTGCACTGCGGACTGCTGGGTGCACGCGGCATTGCCTGGTGGTACGGCGGCGCGCACACCGAGGGCGTCGGAGCGGCAGCCCGTCCTGAGTGCGGCCTCCACTATGCCGGTGCCGTTGGGGACGGTACGCGGCAGGGCCACGGTTCCGTCTCCGCAAGGATCTTCCGATTTACCCGTGATCCCCGGCGTCCCGCGTCGTTGGTACGTACGGGGGACCCCCGGACAGCGTTCACCGACGCCGTCCGTTCCCGGGGCACCGTACTGACGTGCAACGCAACTGTGACAGCAGGAGGACGACCAGCCGTGGCCGTGACCGAACCAGCTCCGGTGGCACCGCCCGCTGCGCACGAGGGGATTCTGCGACGTCAGGCACTGCGTGAATCGGCGGCCCGTACGTACGCGCGCTCTCTGCCGATCGTGCCCGTGCGGGCGAGGGGTATGACCATCGAAGGTGCCGACGGGCGGCGCTATCTCGACTGTCTGTCCGGGGCGGGCACCCTGGCTCTCGGACACAACCACCCCGTGGTGCTCGAGGCCATCAGAAAGGTCATCGACTCCGGCGCACCCCTGCACGTGCTCGATCTCGCCACACCGGTCAAGGACGCCTTCACGACCGAGCTGTTCGCCACCCTGCCCCGGCAGTTCGCCGACAATGCGCGGATCCAGTTCTGCGGCCCGGCCGGAACGGACGCCGTGGAGGCGGCGTTCAAGCTCGTGCGCGCCGCGACCGGACGCAGTGAACTCCTCGCCTTCACCGGCGCGTACCACGGGATGACGGCCGGAGCGCTGGCGGCGTCGGGCGGAGCCCCGGACGTACGGGTGACGAGGCTGCCCTTCCCGCAGGACTACCGCTGCCCCTTCGGGGAGGGAGGGGTACGGGGCGCGGACATCGCCGCTCGCTGGACCGAGAGCCTCCTGGACGATCCCAAGGGCGGTGTTCCCGCTCCCGCCGGAATGATCCTGGAACCCGTCCAGGGCGAGGGCGGAGTCAATCCCGCTCCTGACGGCTGGCTGCGCCGGATGCGGGAGATCACCAAGTCCCGTTCCATCCCGCTCATCGCGGACGAGGTGCAGACCGGCGTCGGCAGGACCGGGACCTTCTGGGCGGTCGAGCACAGCGGCATCGTGCCCGACGTGATGGTGCTCTCCAAGGCCATCGGAGGCTCGTTGCCGCTCGCGGTGATCGTCTACCGCTCCGAACTCGACGTCTGGCAGCCGGGCGCACACGCGGGTACCTTCCGGGGCAACCAGCTCGCCATGGCCGCAGGCGCCGCCACCCTCGCCCACGTACGGGAGAACGGGCTCGCCCAGCGGGCCGCGACACTCGGGGCGCGCATGCTCGCCAGTCTCCGCGCGCTGAGCGCGGACCATCCCAGCATCGGCGACGTCCGCGGCCGTGGACTGATGATCGGGATCGAGCTCGTCGACCCCGAAGCCGCGCCGCTCACCCGCACCGCGGGGAACGCCTCGCCCCCGCCGCCGGACCCGGCGCTCGCCGCCGCGGTCCAGCAGGAATGCCTGCACCGGGGCCTCATCGTCGAACTCGGTGGGCGCCACGATGCCGTGGTCCGACTCCTTCCTCCGCTCACCCTCACCGACGAACAGGCGACGGCAGTGGTCGACCGCCTCGCCGACGCGCTGAGGGCCGCCGAGCGCTCGCCGTACCGTCGGGCCGCTGCCGGGCCGACCCGCTGATCCCGGACCTCTCACCAAGGAAGACCGCCGTGAACTCCACCCCTGCGCCCGAGGCCGACGGCCCTCTCACCAGCCAGCAGCGAGGACAGAACCTGCCGGACGGCCCTCTCGCCTTCGAATCGACGAGCGTGCCGCGGCAGAAGGTCGGGCCGCAGGGAAACCGGCGCACTGCGGCCCAAGTCCCCGCGGACGCGCTCCCGGAAGACCTCCTCGACGCCCCGGACGTCCAGAACAGCCTGGGCCGGCCCGATGCGCCCGGTCTGCTGGACCCCCTCGGACACCCGGACCCCCTCCAGGCCGCGGATGCCGCGGGCACGGAGAATCTGCTGCGCTGCTGGGTCAGGGAGAACGATTTGCCCCAGCCGAAGGGCAGCACCCTGCGCATCCCCCTCCCCGCCAGCGGCACGGCCCTCCTCGCCCCCGTCATCCACTGGTCCGCGACGGGATGGCACCGCTTCGGCACCCCCACGCTGGAGAACGCTCCCGGAGCCGCGAGCGCCGACGCCGTCACCGTGGCCGCGCTCATGGGACGCGAGACCTGCAGGAACGCCGGCGTGGACATGGTCGCCCGAGTGGCCGACTCCGTTAGGCGCACAGCCGACTTCATCGCGGACCGGCGCCGCGAACCCGCAGCCCACCCCGGGGCCGACCTCTTCCTCACGGCGGAGCAGTCACTCCTCCTCGGTCACCCGCTGCATCCCACGCCCAAGAGCCGTGAAGGCCTCTCGGATTCCGAAACGCGCCTCTACTCACCCGAGTTGCGCGGCTCCTTCCCCCTTCACTGGATGGCCGTGGACCGGTCCGTGCTGGCCACCGCCTCGTCCTGGACCCAGGGCGAGCGTCCGGTGTCCGCGGAGGAACTCCTGGCACCCCACTCCGAAGGGCTGCGCCTTCCCACCGGGACCACGGCGCTCCCGCTCCATCCCTGGCAGGCCGCGGAGCTCAAGCGCCGTCCCGAAGTCGCCGCACTGTGCGACAAGGGGCTGCTGCACGACCTCGGCCCGCACGGGGAGGAGTGGCACCCCACCTCCTCCGTACGCACCGTGCACCGGCCCGGCGCCGGGATCATGCTGAAGCTCTCCCTGGGCGTACGCATCACCAACTCCCGTCGTGAGAACCTCCGCAAGGAACTCCACCGCGGAGCAGAGGTCCACCGGCTGCTCAGCACCGGCCTGGGGGATCAGTGGCAGAGGGCCCACCCTGGGTTCGACATCGTCAGGGACCCCGCGTGGCTCGCCGTCGACGCCCCGGACGGCAGCCCCGTGCTGGGCATGGACGTCATGCTCCGCCACAATCCGTTCGGACCGGCGGACGACGCTGTCTGCATCGCCGGACTCACCGCACCGCGCCCCTGGCCGGGCCGTCCGGGCATGCACTCACGACTCGCGGAGATCGTGTCCCGCCTTGCCGCGCGGACCGGCAGGACGCCCGGAGCCGTCTGTGCCGAGTGGTTCCTTCGCTATCTCGACCGCGTCGTCCTCCCCGTCCTCTGGTTCGATGCCACCGCCGGTGTCGCCCTGGAGGCCCACCAGCAGAACACCCTCGTCCTCCTCGACCCGGACGGCTGGCCGGTCGGCGGCAGGTACCGCGACAATCAGGGCTACTACTTCCGTGAGTCCCACCGAGCCGCACTCGAGCAACGGCTCCCCGGTATCGGTGCCGTCAGCGACACCTTCGTCTCCGACGCCGTCACCGATGAGCGACTCGCCTACTACCTGGGCATCAACAACGTGTTCGGACTCATCGGAGCCTTCGGGTCCCAGCGGCTCGCCGAGGAACAGCTGCTCCTCGCCGCCTTCCGCCGGTTCCTGGAGGCTGCCGTGCCCCTGGGATCGCCACTGCCCGCGTATCTGCTCGGAACCTCGCAACTCCGCTGCAAGGCAAACCTGCTGACCCGGCTGCACGGTCTCGACGAACTCGTGGGTCCCGTCGACACCCAGTCCGTCTACGTCACCATCGCCAACCCCCTCCGCGCCTGACAGGCAGGACCGTCTGAAACCACGAGAGGAGAGCGTCACGGTGCCCCCCGCCGATGCGCACGCCGATGCCGGAACCGGTGCCGCCCCACCGGGTGTCACGAGTGTCGAGGACACCCTGGAGCTGCGGCTGACCGAAGAGCTTCTCGCCCTGCTCGGCGAGGACCCACCGGTAGCAGCCGTCCGGCCCTCCGACTCCTCCGATCTGCTCGGCAGCCCTGGCGCGTGGCACCCGGTCACCACCTCCGCCGGTGTGTTCCAGCTGGTTACCGTCCAGCCGGCGCGCGACCTCGCGATGATCAGCCGCTGGATGAACGACCCCGCGGTTGCCGAGTTCTGGGAACTTGCGGGACCGGAGTCGATCACCGCCGGTCATGTCCGTCGCCAGCTCGACGGAGACGGACGCAGCGTCCCCTGCCTCGGAGTGCTGGACGGCAGGCCCATGAGCTACTGGGAGATCTACCGCGCGGACCTGGACCCGCTGGCCCGTCACTACCCTGCCCGGCCCCACGACACAGGCATCCACCTCCTCATCGGCGGTGTGGACAACCGGGGCCGGGGCATCGGCGCCACCCTGCTCCGTGCCGTCTCCGACCTCGTACTCGACAACCGTCCTCTGTGCGCGCGCGTCGTCGCAGAGCCGGATCTGCGCAACACCCCCTCCGTCTCCGCCTTCCTGAGCGCTGGGTTCCGCTTCTCCGCCGAAGTGGAACTACCTGACAAGCGAGCTGCCCTGATGGTTCGCGACCGAGCCCACCGTGCACAGCTGTGAACAACTCGCTGCTTTACCTACACCGCTCGAACCCCATCGGTTCCCACCCGAGGAGTCCCCGTGCAGACATACCCTGCGAGCCACAACTCAGCGGAGCCTCACACGCTGCTCGACGCACCAGAACTGAACCGGGCACTCTGGGACCGGGCCGCAGTGCGGCTGCTGGCGAAGATGATCAGTGAGTTCGCCTACGAGGAAGTCATCGAGCCCGCGGCGCGGCCGGGAAACAGCGGCAGCTACGCCCTCCCGCTCGACGACGGCGGGGCACTGCACTTCCGCGCACGGCGCGGCGTCTACGGCAGCTGGCGCGTCGACCCGGACACGATCTGCGAGATGGCGCAGGAGGACACCCCGGCGGCCCAGGCAGGCAACGGCGGCGGCACACCGTTCCGTGACCCGCTGCAGTTCCTCGCCCGCGCCCGCCGCCTGCTCGGACTCGACGGCGCAACGCTCGGCCACCTCATTCGCGAGCTCACCACCACGCTCGCGGCCGATGCCCGGCTCGGTCACACCGCGCTCGGCGCGTCACAGCTGGCCGAACTCCCGTACGCGGAGCTGGAAGGACACCAGACCGGCCATCCCTGGCTCGTGGCCAACAAGGGACGCCTCGGATTCTCCGCCGCGGACGCGGCCCGCTTCACCCCCGAAGCGCGGTCCGCCACCAGGCTGCCGTGGATCGCGGTCAGCACACGCATCGCGGGCTACCGGGGCGTGAAGGCTCTCGCGACCCCAGAACATCTCTACGCCCAGGAACTGGATCCGTCCGTCCGGGACTCCTTCGCCGCCGTTCTGCGTGCCCGCGGTCTCGACCCCCAGGACTACCTGTACCTTCCGGTGCACCCGTGGCAGTGGGACGAGTGGATCGTCCCGCTCTTCGCGCCGGCGATCGCCGACGGTGCGATCGTGCCCCTGCACGCCGACGACGACCTGCGGCTGCCGCAGCAGTCCATCCGCACCTTCACCAACGTCGGACGACCCGACCGGCACACGGTCAAGCTGCCGCTGTCGATCCTCAACACGCTCGTCTGGCGAGGTCTGCCGACCGAGCGCACCCTCGCCGCGCCGGCAGTCACCGCATGGGTCCAGGGACTGTGCGACAGCGACCCCTTCCTGCGCGACACCTGCGGAGTCATCCTGCTCGGAGAGGTCGCGTCGGTGACGGTCGAGCACCCGCTCTACGACCACCTTCCCGAGGCGCCCTACCAGTTCAAGGAGATCCTCGGTGCGATCTGGCGAGAACCCCTGCAACCGAGGCTGGCACCGGGCGAGCGTGCGCGCACGCTCGCCTCTTTGCTGCACACGGACGCGGCGGGCCGTGCCTTCACCGCCGAGTTGGTCGCCCGCTCGGGGCTGACCCCGGCCACCTGGCTGACCAGGCTCTTCGCCGCGCTCCTGCCGCCGCTGCTGCACTTCCTGTACCGCTACGGCACGGTCTTCTCCCCGCACGGTGAGAACGCCATCGTCGTCTTCGACGAGAACGACGTGCCGGTACGCCTCGCGATCAAGGACTTCGTCGACGATGTGAACGTCAGCGCCCAGCCGCTGCCGGAGCAGGACCCGATGCCCCAGGACGTCCGCGGCATCCTGCTGACCGAGGACGCGTCCTTCCTCACCCAGTTCATCCACTCGGGGCTCTTCGTCGGCGTCTTCCGCTATCTGTCCCCGCTCTGCGAGGAACAGCTGGACGTACCGGAGAGTGAATTCTGGTCACTCGTCCGGGCCGAGATCCTCCGCCACCACGCACGGTTTCCCGAGCTGAAGGAGCGGTTCGAGATGTTCGACATGCTGACGCCGAGGATCGAGCGCCTCTGCCTCAACCGCAACCGTCTGCATCTGGACGGCTACCGAGACAGGCCGGAGCGCCCGCACGCAGCAGTCCACGGTTCGGTCCCCAACCCTCTCCACCTGTCCGTGTGAGGCCGGGAGTGAACGCCGGTGTCAGTGGTGCGCCGTAGGGTGGTCGGGCTATGACGAAGCCATCTCTCCCCGAGCTCCTGCACGCCGCCGTCACCGCCGTCGGCGGTACGGAGCGGCCCGGCCAGGCCAGCATGGCCTCGGCAGTCGCCGAGGCGGTCGACGACAATGCCCACCTCCTTGTCCAGGCCGGTACGGGCACGGGCAAGTCCCTCGGGTACCTCGTGCCCGCGCTCGCCCACGGGGAGCGGGTCGTGGTGGCCACCGCGACGCTCGCCCTCCAGCGCCAGCTGGTGGAGCGGGACCTTCCGCGTACGGTCGACGCGCTGCAGCCGCTGCTCCGGCGACGCCCGCAGTTCGCGATGCTCAAGGGCCGGTCGAACTATCTGTGCCTGCACCGTCTGCACGAGGGGGTGCCGCAGGAAGAGGAGGAGGGGCTCTTCGACCAGTTCGAGGCCGCTGCTCCGTCGAGCAAGCTGGGCCAGGACCTGTTGCGCATGCGTGACTGGGCGGACGAGACGGAGACCGGGGACCGCGACGACCTCACGCCGGGCGTCTCGGACCGGGCCTGGGGCCAGATCTCGGTGTCCTCGCGGGAATGCCTCGGTGCGACGAAGTGCGCGTACGGCGCGGAGTGCTTCGCGGAGATGGCCCGGGAGCGCGCCAAGCTCGCCGATGTCGTCGTCACGAACCACGCCCTGCTCGCCATCGACGCGATCGAGGGCGCGCCGGTGCTCCCGAAGCACGAGGTGCTGGTCGTCGACGAGGCCCACGAGCTGGTCTCGCGGGTCACCGGTGTGGCCACCGGCGAGCTCACTCCCGGCCAGGTGAACCGCGCGGTGCGCCGTGCGGCCAAGCTCGTCAACGAGAAGGCTGCCGACGCACTCCAGACCGCCTCGGAGGGCTTCGAGCGGGTGATGGAGCTGGCCCTGCCGGGACGTCTCGAGGAGGTCCCCGAGGACCTCGGCTACGCCTTGATGGCGCTGCGTGACGCCGCGCGCACCGTGATCTCCGCCCTCGGCTCCACCCGGGACAAGTCCGTGCAGGACGAGGACGCCGTCCGCAAGCAGGCCATGGCGTCCGTCGAGTCGGTCCACAGCGTCGCGGAGCGCATCACGCAGGGTTCCGAGTACGACGTCGTGTGGTACGAGCGGCATGACCGCTTCGGGGCGTCCGTACGCGTCGCTCCGCTCTCGGTGTCGGGGCTGCTGCGCGAGAAGCTCTTCACCGACCGGTCCGTGGTCCTGACGTCCGCGACGCTCAAGCTCGGCGGGGATTTCAACGGGGTGGGTGCGTCGCTGGGCCTCGCGCCCGAAGGCACCGCGGGCGAGGACGTCCCCCAGTGGAAGGGGCTGGACGTCGGATCGCCGTTCGACTACCCGAAGCAGGGCATTCTGTATGTCGCCCGGCATCTGGGGACCCCGGGGCGGGAAGGCTCCCGCACCGACATGCTGGACGAGCTCGCTGATCTGGTGGAGGCGGCGGGAGGCAGGACCCTGGGGCTGTTCTCCTCCATGCGGGCGGCTCAGGCCGCCGCCGAGGAGCTGCGCGGCCGGCAGGACCGGCCGATCCTGCTGCAGGGCGAGGAGACCCTCGGCGAGCTGATCAAGAACTTCGCCGCAGACCCGGATACCTGCCTCTTCGGAACGCTGTCGCTGTGGCAGGGCGTCGACGTGCCGGGTTCGAGCTGCCAGCTCGTGGTGATGGACCGGATCCCGTTTCCCAGGCCCGACGACCCGCTGATGAGCGCACGGCAGAAAGCGGTCGAGGAGGCCGGCGGCAACGGCTTCATGGCGGTCGCGGCGACGCACGCCGCCCTGCTGATGGCGCAGGGGGCGGGCCGGCTCGTCCGCGCGACGGGCGACAAGGGCGTCGTCGCGGTACTGGACCCACGCCTGGCCAACGCCCGGTACGGAAGCTACCTGCGTGCCTCGATGCCCGACTTCTGGTACACCACGGACCGGAACCAGGCACGGCGCTCGCTCGCGGCCATCGACGCCGCGGCCAAGCCGGCTCCGTAGCGGACATGGCAGGGCCCCGGGATCGGCGCAGTGGATCCCGGGGCCCGGTCCGAACCGGCGGATTCACACCCGCCGCAGCACCGCCACGACCTTGCCGAGAATGGTCGCCTCGTCACCGGGGATCGGCTGGTACGCGGAGTTGTGCGGGAGCAGCCAGACATGGCCGTCCTCGCGCTTGAAACGCTTGACCGTCGCCTCGCCGTCCAGCATGGCCGCCACGATGTCCCCGTTCTCCGCGACGGGCTGGCGCCGGACGGTGACCCAGTCACCGTCCATGATCGCCGCCTCGATCATCGAGTCACCGACGACCTTCAGCACGAAGAGCTCGCCGTCACCGACGAGCTGGCGGGGGAGCGGGAAGACGTCCTCGACGGACTCCTCGGCGAGGATCGGACCGCCGGCCGCGATCCGGCCGACCAGCGGGACGTACGAAGCCGCGGGCTTCCCCGTGGTGTCCGTCGGCTGGGTGCTGGGCTGATCCGAGCCCCGGACCTCGTACGCCCGGGGGCGATGAGGGTCTCGACGCAGGAAGCCCTTGCGCTCCAGGGCCATCAGCTGATGAGCGACGGACGACGTGCTGGACAGTCCCACCGCCTGACCGATCTCCCGCATCGACGGGGGATACCCCCGGCGCTGTACGGAGTCACGGATGACCTCGATGACCCGCCGCTGCCGGTCCGTGAGCCCCGAGCTGTCCGCCCGGATTCCTGGAGGTCGGCCGGGCAACGAGCGCGCGGGGCGTGTGGGCTCCGGCCCCTCCGTGTTTGTGCCTGAGTCATTCATCGCATGCACCGGCTCAAGTCGGCTCTGGGAGCGGTGGTCCTGGGCAGTGATGGTGGCACTGTCTGCGGTGGTGGTCACGTCGGCCCCTCTCGAATGGTCTCCCTAGTTGGACAACGGTAGTAGCTTTCGAAAGGTTGCGCCAAACACACGTTCGAGTGAAAAACAAATAAAGGGCTGCCGCGGGCTTGTCGTGAGGTGTATGAGCGGACTTCCTGGCGACGGGAACCCGGTCGGTCACGCTAGCGTCCGCGGGTCCGCCGACGGCGCCCGGGGGTCCCGCGAGGGGTGCCCTCGGAGCTCGTGAGGGGGTGCTTCGGAGCGTGTCCAGGAGTCCCGCGCCAGTCTGCCATCCGGCGCCCCCGGATCCGGGCAGTGGTGCGTTTCCCGTACCCTCGTGCCGGGTCCTAGGCTGCGCCAGGGGTGCCCGTCAGGCGCGACACGCGCCGGGGCGAAAATGGAGCCAAACCCTAGATCTAGTGGTTGGATTGACTTAGTCACCCAGAACTTGTGGTCCCGGTCCTTCGGGGCTGAGTCCATCGCCTATGCTTGTGGCTGCCTCGAAGGTCCGTGACGGACCTGAACAGGCCATTCAGTCGTGCTGTGAAGGAGGGTTGGGAGCCATGCACTGCCCCTTCTGCAGGCACCCCGACAGCCGGGTCGTCGACAGTCGCACCACGGACGACGGGACGTCGATCCGACGGCGTCGTCAGTGCCCCGACTGCTCCCGCCGTTTCACGACGGTGGAGACCTGCTCGCTGATGGTGGTGAAGCGCAGCGGCGTGACCGAGCCCTTCAGTCGTACCAAGGTCATCTCGGGCGTCCGCAAGGCATGCCAGGGGCGGCCCGTCACCGAGGACGCCCTCGCCAAGCTCGGCCAGCGGGTCGAGGAGGCGGTACGGGCGACCGGCAGCGCCGAGCTGACCACGCACGACGTGGGCCTGGCCATACTCGGCCCCCTGCAGGAACTCGACCTCGTCGCGTACCTGCGCTTCGCGTCCGTGTACCGGGCGTTCAATTCGCTCGAAGACTTCGAGGCCGCCATCGCGGAGCTCCGCGAACAACGGCCTCCCGCAGAGAAATGCGGGAGCGGCGAGATCATCGAGGTCCCCGCCCCCGCCGCTATCGCCGCAGATTGACCACAGCCGCCGACCGGCAGGAACGACGAGGTCGACGGCGGGCGGCACCAGACCTGCTCCCGGCGCCCCACGCGGCGTCCGGAGTATTCAGACACAGACTGTGCCCTGGGAAGAACTGGGCACTTCAGGGCGTTTTTGCCCACATATGGGAGGCGGCATGACAGAGACGGCGAGCGGCCCGGCACGAGGTTCCCGCACCAAGGGAGCCAAGTCGACTGCGACCAAGCAGGGTCTGCGCATCGAGCGCATCCACACGTCTCCCGGCGTGCATCCGTACGACGAGGTCGCGTGGGAGCGCCGTGACGTCGTCATGACCAACTGGCGCGACGGCTCGATCAACTTCGAGCAGCGTGGCGTCGAGTTCCCCGACTTCTGGTCGGTGAACGCGGTCAACATCGTCACCAGCAAGTACTTCCGGGGGGCCGTCGGCACGCCGCAGCGCGAGACCGGTCTGCGACAGCTGATCGACCGGATCGTGAAGACGTACCGGAAGGCCGGAGAGGACTACGACTACTTCGCCTCGCCCGCCGACGCGGAGATCTTCGAGCACGAGCTGGCGTACGCCCTCCTGCACCAGATCTTCAGCTTCAACTCGCCGGTCTGGTTCAACGTCGGCACGCCTCAGCCGCAGCAGGTCTCGGCCTGCTTCATCCTGGCCGTCGACGACTCCATGGAGTCGATCCTCGACTGGTACAAGGAAGAGGGAATGATCTTCAAGGGCGGCTCCGGTGCCGGCCTGAACCTCTCCCGCATCCGCTCCTCCAAGGAGCTCCTCTCCTCCGGCGGCAACGCTTCCGGCCCTGTCTCGTTCATGCGTGGCGCCGACGCGTCCGCCGGAACGATCAAGTCCGGTGGTGCGACCCGCCGCGCGGCCAAGATGGTCATTCTCGACGTCGACCACCCCGACATCGAGAACTTCATCGAGACCAAGGTGAAGGAGGAGGAGAAGATCCGCGCCCTGCGTGACGCGGGCTTCGACATGGACCTGGGCGGCGACGACATCACGTCCGTCCAGTACCAGAACGCCAACAACTCGGTCCGCGTGAACGACGAGTTCATGAAGGCCGTCGAGTCCGGCGGGAAGTTCGGCCTCCGCGCCCGTATGACCGGTGACGTCATCGAAGAGGTCGAGGCCAAGTCCCTCTTCCGCAAGATGGCCGAGGCGGCCTGGGCCTGCGCAGACCCGGGCATCCAGTACGACGACACCATCAACCAGTGGCACACCTGCCCGGAGTCCGGCCGGATCAACGGCTCGAACCCCTGCAGCGAGTACATGCACCTGGACAACACCTCGTGCAACCTGGCCTCGCTGAACCTCATGAAGTTCCTCAAGGACGACGGCGAGGGCAACCAGTCCTTCGAGGTCGAGCGCTTCGCCAAGGTCGTCGAGCTGGTCATCACCGCGATGGACATCTCGATCTGCTTCGCGGACTTCCCGACCCAGAAGATCGGCGAGAACACCCGCGCCTACCGCCAGCTGGGCATCGGCTACGCCAACCTCGGCGCCCTCCTGATGGCGACCGGCCACGCGTACGACAGCGACGGCGGCCGCGCGCTCGCCGGTGCGATCACCTCGCTGATGACCGGCACCTCCTACCGGCGCTCCGCCGAGCTGGCCGCGGTCGTCGGCCCGTACGACGGCTACGCCCGCAACGCCGAGCCGCACCAGCGCGTCATGAAGCAGCACTCCGACGCCAACGGCAAGGCCGTCCACGTGGACGACCTGGACTCGCCGATCTGGGCCGCCGCGACGGAGGCCTGGCAGGACGTGATCCGCATCGGTGCGAAGAACGGCTTCCGCAACGCGCAGGCCTCGGTCATCGCCCCCACCGGCACCATCGGTCTCGCGATGTCCTGCGACACCACCGGCCTGGAGCCCGACCTCGCCCTGGTCAAGTTCAAGAAGCTCGTCGGCGGCGGCTCGATGCAGATCGTCAACGGCACGGTGCCGCAGGCCCTGCGTCGCCTCGGCTACCAGCCGGAGCAGATCGAGGCGGTCGTCGCCCACATCGCCGAGAACGGCAATGTGATCGACGCCCCGGGTCTGAAGCCCGAGCACTACAGCGTCTTCGACTGCGCGATGGGCGAGCGTTCCATCTCGGCCATGGGCCACGTCCGGATGATGGCGGCGATCCAGCCGTGGATCTCCGGCGCGCTGTCCAAGACGGTGAACCTGCCGGAGACGGCCACCGTCGAGGACGTCGAAGAGGTCTACTTCGAGGCGTGGAAGATGGGCGTCAAGGCGCTCGCGATCTACCGCGACAACTGCAAGGTCGGCCAGCCCCTCTCCGCGAAGACCAAGGAGAAGGAGAAGGCGGCGGTCACCGCCAAGGCCGAGGACACCATCCGTACCGCGGTCGAGAAGGTCGTCGAGTACCGCCCGGTCCGCAAGCGTCTGCCCAAGGGCCGTCCCGGCATCACCACCTCCTTCACGGTGGGCGGCGCCGAGGGCTACATGACCGCCAACTCCTACCCGGACGACGGTCTCGGTGAGGTCTTCCTGAAGATGTCCAAGCAGGGTTCGACCCTCGCGGGCATGATGGACGCCTTCTCGATCGCCGTCTCGGTCGGTCTGCAGTACGGCGTGCCGCTGGAGACCTACGTCTCCAAGTTCACCAACATGCGCTTCGAGCCGGCCGGTATGACGGACGACCCGGACGTGCGGATGGCGCAGTCGATCGTCGACTACATCTTCCGTCGCCTGGCGCTCGACTTCCTGCCCTTCGAGACGCGTTCGGCACTCGGCATCCACTCGGCCGAGGAGCGCCAGCGTCACCTCGACACGGGTTCGTACGAGCCCTCCTTCGGGGACGACCAGCTGGACGTCGAGAGCCTGGCCCAGTCCGCCCCCGTACAGGTGGAGCCGCTGAAGGCGGTCGCGTCGCCCAAGGCGAGCGTTGCCGAGACGCCGGCTCCCAGGACGGCACACACCTCGGCCGAGCTGGTCGAGATGCAACTCGGCATCAGCGCGGACGCTCCGCTGTGCTTCTCCTGCGGTACGAAGATGCAGCGCGCCGGATCCTGCTACATCTGCGAGGGCTGCGGCTCGACCAGCGGGTGCAGCTGACATCGGCTGACTGAAGCGTGAAAGGGGAGGGGCACCGGCTGCTGAGCCGGTGCCCCTCCCCTCGTGCGTGTGAGGTCTCGCGCGCAGCGGGGGCGGGGCGCTCGTGGCGGAGGAGGGCGACTTTCCCTGGCCGAGGATCACCGGGCGGGGTGGACGCAGAGGAGGTACTCGTCGATCAGGTCCTACGGCACGAAAGAGGTGGCGGGACCGATCGGTCTCAGCTCCCGGGGAGGCGGTTTCCCATGACCGCCGCGAACGCGTCAGGGTCACCGTCGAATCCGCGAACGGCCGCGTGGAACCCCCAGGAGCCCGAAGCGTTCCGGGTGAATTCCGCGACGACCGCGGCCGTGGCCGCGGAGACTCCCGAGAAATCGTCCTCATCCAGATTCGTGTATCCCTCGCGGATCTGTACGGCCGTGTGCTCTATCTGGCCGAAGGTCTTCCGCCCGTCGCGCTGCTGGATGGCCACTCCGACGACGACCCTGGTGTACGCGTCCGAGAGCCGGTCCAGCTCCAGGGTCATGACCTCGTCGAAGCCGAAGCCCTGACCTGTCCGGCTGTCCCGGTTCAGGGTGATGGTGCCGTCCGGCGAGCGGCTGTCGAAGTGCACGAGATACGCGGGGCTGCCGTACGGCGCTTCCGACGCGTACGTGGCCGCGATGATGTCGAGGTCGTTGGCGGGCTCACCGGTCTCGCTCGGGTCCCATTTGACCCTCACTTCGACCTTCTCGATGTCCTTGTTGGGAGTGCTCATCGGACTTCCCTCCTTGCTGCTGGGCCGAAGGACCTCTGCCACCCCGATGATGTCCGTAACTGTCCGTGGATCCAACCACGTTGGGTTGGTACGGCGGATTCGGGCCATCGCCTGGCCGAGGATGTCCGGTGCCGCCGACGGCCGGCCGGACGACCGCCCCGGAGCGTGACCCGCGCCACCTCCGGCGCCGTACGATGGCCCCGTGCTGGTCAAGTGGATTCGTTGCACCGTGGTGGACCGTCGCGGTTTCGAACGGGGGCAGCGAAAGTGGGCGGGGCTGCTCGGTGAGCCGGGGTTCAGGGGGCAGAGCGGTGGGTGGAGCCGGGGGAAGCCCGATGTCGCCCATGTGTTCGCATTCTGGGAGAACCGGGTCTTCTACGACTCGTTCATGGCCCGGGAGCACGACCGGCTGGCTGCCGGCCAGTCCGGAATGTACAAGGACATGCAGGTCAAGCTCTTCGAGTGCCGGTTCGACGTGAAGACCGGTTTCGAGCCGCTCTTCACCGACGCGGACGTGCTGAGGGTGGCGCACAGCCGGGTGTACGAGGATCGCGTCGAGCACTTCGCGCTCACGCAGAAGCGGGTGTGGAACCCGGCGATGGCCGGTTCCCCCGGCATGCTCCGCGGCGTGTTCGGAGAAGCGCCGGGACACGAATTCCTGGTGCTGTCCATGTGGCAGTCGAGTGCCGAACGCGGAAAGTACCGGCCGGCGAGCCTCGCCCGGCTGTCCGCACTGGCACAGACGGAGACGGACGTCGAGGCGCTCACCGGGGACGTGGTCCAGCTCGAGGCGTCCTGGACGGTGTGACCGCCCCGCTTCGCGACCGGCGTTCCCTCGGTCACATACGCCGGATGGAGCCGGTACGACCGCTCGGTCACGCCGGACGGCAATTAGGGTCGTTACATGGCACGACCGCAACGCATAGTTCTCGTCCGGCACGGCGAGTCCGAGGGCAATGCCGACGACACGGTGTACGAACGCGAGCCCGACCATGCGCTGAGGCTCACGGCGACGGGTCTGCGCCAGGCACGGGAGACCGGCACGGGGCTGCGCGAGCTGTTCGGGGACGAGCAGGTCAGCGTCTATGTCTCGCCCTACCGGCGCACCCACGAGACGTTCCGGCTGCTCGGCCTCGATGTGCGGCAGGTGCGCATCAGGGAGGAACCACGACTGCGCGAGCAGGACTGGGGCAACTGGCAGGACCGGGACGACGTCAGGCTGCAGAAGGCCTACCGGGACGCGTACGGGCACTTCTTCTACCGCTTCGCGCAGGGCGAGTCCGGGGCCGACGTGTACGACCGGGTCGGAGCGTTCCTGGAGAGTCTGCACCGCAGCTTCGAGGACCCCGACCACCCGGAGAACGTCCTGCTGGTCACCCACGGACTGACCATGCGGCTCTTCTGCATGCGCTGGTTCCACTGGTCGGTCGCCGAATTCGAATCGCTGTCGAACCCGGGCAACGGCGAGACCCGCACCCTGCTGCTCGGCGAGAACGGCCGGTACACCCTGGACCGGCCCTTCGAACGGTGGCGCACCCCCGAGCCGTACGGCCGCACCGGATAGAGTGGCAGAGCGATGACCGTTGACTCCGCTTTTGACCGGCGCTTCGAACGCGCTCTGGCCAGCCTGCGTGGACTGTCCGTGGGAGATGCCCTCGGCTCCCAGTTCTTCGTCCCGGCCAATTACCCGCTCCTCAAGAGGCGAGCCCTGCCGCCGGGTCCCTGGCAGTGGACCGACGACACCGAGATGGCGTGCTCGGTGGTCGCCGTCCTGGCCGCACACCAGCGCATCGACCAGGACGCGCTCGCCCACTCCTTCGCCGAGCACCACGACTTCGACCGGGGCTACGGCCCCGCGGTGAACCGTCTGCTCAGACTGGTCCGGGAGGGCGGTGACTGGCGCGAGCTGGCTTCCGCGCTCTTCCAGGGCCAGGGGTCCTGGGGGAACGGGTCGGCCATGCGTATCGCGCCTCTCGGTGCCTGGTACGCCGACGACCCCGAGCAGGCCACCCACCAGGCCGAGATCTCCTCGTACACCACGCACCAGCACCGCGAGGCCGTCGTGGGTGCCATGGCTGTCGCGGCGGCTGCCTCGCTGGTCGCCTCGCCCGACGGGCCGCCGACGCCCGAGGGCCTGCTGGACGGCGTCGTCGCACTCGTTCCGCGCAGTGCGGTCGGTGCCGGGCTGCGCCGTGCACGCGACATGCTCGACTACCGGGACGCCGGGACGGTCGCGGCCGTCCTCGGCAACGGCCGCCGGACGAGTGCGCACGACACGGTTCCGTTCGCCCTCTGGTCGGCGGCACGCAGCCTCGGTGACTTCGAACAGGCTTTCTGGGTGACTGCTCAAGCAGGCGGCGACGTGGACACCACCTGCGCGATCGTCGGCGGTGTTGTCGCCTCGGGCGAGGCCGGCAGTCCTCCGGCCGAATGGCTGGCCCTCACGGAAGAGCCGCCGCACTGGCTGACCCGGGCGCACGTCTGACGGTCCGACCGGCCGCTTCCACTTGTCACGGTCCTGCCACAGCAGCCCCCCGGACGCCTGGAGTCGCCGGGACGGGGCTAATCTTTCGGCCACGCCGCTCTCATTGATCTTGAAGGGCGTGCGCCGATGAGACGTCGGGGCCGGCGCGCCGCCATGTGGCCGTGCGGAAGGACCCCGGTGGGGGAGGGGTCCCATGTCCGATCAACCGTCCGAGGCAGCCCGCCGGGCCGAGGCGTCACCGCCGCCCGAGGGTGTCCAGGCGTCCAGCACCGTGCCCGAGCCGGCCGACACGGGGTCTCCCGAGGACGCCGGCAGGCAGGAGGCGGCTCCCCGGGAGCGCGCGCAGACACCGGCAGCGGTGCCGGGCCAGGCTTCCGGCCAGGAACCGCCGGTGCGGCCGGCCTACCTCCAGCCGCCGCCCGCCGACCCCTGGCAGCGCCGCGCGCAGAAGCCGTCCCCCGGTGTGCTGTCCGGACTCCGGCCCTCGGCGCCGCCCGCGATCGGGGCCGCGACGTTCTGGTCGGTCCTGGCCACGGCCCTGCTCAGCGCATTGCTGCTCGGCGACGGCCTCGGGCTGAATCTTCTGCTGGTCGCCGTGCCCGCGACCCTGGCGGCGTTCTTCGCGGCGCGTGAGGCAGGCCGCAGGATTCGCCCGTGGACCGTCACGTGGGCGGTCGGAGGCCTGGCGCTCCTGGTGGTTCCGGCGCTCCGGGACGCCGGCTGGCCCACCTTCCTCGCCATGGTGTCGGCACTTGCCCTCGGCTCGCTCGCGCTGCACGGCAGCCGAAGCTGGCCGGGGGTCCTGCTCGGATCGACGGGGCTGTTCCACTCGGTCCCGGCCGGCCTGGGCTGGGGTCTGCGGGGCGTGCGCGACCGTGCCGACGATTCCAAGGGCCGTGTGCGCACGGCGGTACGCAGCGCTGCGGTGGCCATCGTTCTGCTCATCGTGTTCGGAGCGCTCTTCGCCAGCGCCGATGCCGCGTTCGCGGACCTCCTGGGCAACCTCCTGCCCGACGTGTCGATCGGTGAGGCGCCGTGGCGGGTCTTCCTGTTCGTGCTCGGGCTCGTCGGCGCCCTGGCCACCGCGTACACCGCGGCCGCCCCGGTGCGTTGGGACGGCATCACCGTCCGCCCGGGACCGGCCCGCAGCAGGGTCGAATGGGCGCTTCCCCTGATCGTGCTCAACCTCCTGTTCGCCGCCTTCATCGCGCTCCAGCTCGCGGTCCTGCTCGGCGGGTACGACAAGGTCTACGAGGAGACCGGGCTGTACCCGGCCCAGTACGCACGCCAGGGGTTCTGGCAGCTGCTCTGGGCCACGGTCCTCACTCTGGTCGTCATCGCGCTTGCGCTGCGCTGGGCTCCGAGGGGCGGATCGCGTGACCGGACCCTGGTCAGGGGCGTCCTCGGCGTCCTGTGCGTGCTCACGCTTGTCGTCGTGGCCTCGGCACTGCGCCGCATGGACCTCTACGTGGACGCCTTCGGCCTGACGCGGCTGCGGATCTCCGTCGCCGCGGTGGAACTCTGGCTCGGTGTGGTGCTGGTCCTCATCCTCGCGGCGGGAGTGTTCGGCGCCAAGCTGCTGCCGCGCGCGGTCGCCGTGAGTGCCGCTGTCGGTGTGCTCGCCTTCGGACTGCTCTCGCCCGACGGGCTGATCGCGGAACAGAACGTCCAGCGCCACGACAAGGGCAAGACCATCGACATCGACTACCTCGGAGGCCTCTCGGCCGACGCCGTACCGGCTCTGGACAAACTGCCGGAGCCACTGCGGTCCTGCTCACTGGTGAGGATCCAGCGCGACCTCGTCACCTCGGACACCCCCTGGTACGCGTCGAGCTGGGGCGAGGCGAGGGCCCGGGACATTCTCGAGGAGCGCGCGGTCCAGGACCGGGGCAACGAGTGTGACGAACTGGGCAGCGACACCAGTGACCGGGACTACGAGGAGGACGACTCCTACGACCCGTACTGACCGCGCTCGCACCGTGCGGGCCGTCTCCCTCGGGAGAGGCCCGCACGGTGCTTTCCGGGCCCCTTGGCGCCGTCGGGATCCGCTAGGCGCCGGGTCCTGCCGCTGCGGACTTCCCGCTGAGTGCTTCCAGGTCGCTCTTGCGTACCCGGATCACGAGCGCGGCGGTCAGCAGAGCGAGCGCGACCATGGCGACGGCCGCGGTGAAGGCCGTGGAGATGCCGTGGGTGAGCACGTCGTGCCCCCAGGGAGCGGGCAGTTCGTGCGTCCTGGCGAACTCCGCCTTCTGCTCGGGTGTCGCCTGCGCCATGAAGGACGGAAGCTGCTTCTCGGCCTCGTTGCGGCTCGCGGTGCCGAAGACCGTCACCAGGATGGACAGGCCCAGCGAACCTCCGACCTGCTGGCTCGCGTTGAGGAGACTGGAGGCAGCGCCGGCCTCGTGCTGAGCGACGCCGGAGACCGCGGTCAGGGTGAGGGTGACGAAGTTCAGCCCCATGCCGAATCCGAAGAGGAACATCGGTCCGAGCACCCCGCTCACGTACGAACTGTCCGGTGAGATGAGGGTCTGCCAGAAGAGTCCGATCCCGGTGATCGCCGACCCGGTGACCATGAACGGCTTCGGCCCCAGCACCGGGAGCAGCCGCTGGGAGAGCCCCGCGCCGATAATGATCGCGACCGTGACGGGCAGGAACGCCAGACCCGACTCGATCGGGCTGTAGTTCAGGACGTTCTGAACGAACAGCACGATGAAGAAGAACATGCCGAACATGGCCGCAGCCAGGCTGAGCATGATCATGTAGGTGCCGGAGCGGTTGCGGTCGGCGAACATCCGCAGCGGGGTGATCGGTTCCCTGGCACGCGACTCGATGAGCACGAACGCGGCGAGGAGCACCACGGCGGCACCGAAGGACGACAACGTGAGGGTGTCCCGCCAGCCCGCCTCCGAGGCGCGGATGAATCCGTAGACCAGCGAGGCCATGCCGAGTGTCGAGGTCAGGGCCCCGGAGATGTCGAAGCGCCCCGGGTGCTTCTCCGACTCGTTGATGTACATCGGTGCCAGGACCGCGATCAGCACACCGATGGGCACGTTGACGAAGAGGACCCAGCGCCAGTCGAGCCATTCGGTGAGCATGCCGCCGGTCAGCAGTCCGATCGCTCCGCCGCCCGCCGACACTGCGGCGAACACGCCGAACGCCCGGTTGCGTTCGGGCCCTTCGGGGAACGTGGTGGTGATCAGGGCGAGGGAGGTGGGCGACGCGATGGCGCCCCCGACGCCCTGCAGCGCGCGTGCGGCCAGCAACTGCCACGGCTCCTGGGCGAGTCCGCCGAGGAGCGAGGCAAGTGTGAAGAGCAGGATTCCGGCCATGAAGACCCTGCGGCGCCCCAGGATGTCGCCCGCCCTGCCGCCCAGCAGCAGCAGTCCGCCGAAGGTGAGCGTGTAGGAACTCAGCACCCAGGAGAGGTCGGTCGTGGAGAAGCTGAGCGCGTCCTGGATGTGCGGAAGCGCGATGTTGACGATCGTGGCATCCAGTACAACCATCAACTGACACGCGGCGATGACGGCGAGGGCGATCCCCGGACGCCCTGTCCTGCGTGCCGCGCCGGGTTTGCTCTGTGCTTCTAACTGAGATGTTGTCACTATGGATCCCCCACAAGTGAGTTAGTGAACGAACGCGTTCACTGTCTCGCCCACGGTAGTGAGTCCCCATTAGTGAACGCAAGCGTTCACTGACACTGCTGTCGGCGGGATGCGATCGGGGGTGCTCGTCCTCGGTACCGGGTCCGCTCAGGCCCGCGACGATGTGCGCTTCCCTGTTCCGATGGAGAACTGCTGATGACTTCTTCGCGTCCCACGGCCGCCGCTCGGCCCGGGCCGATGTCCCTGCGCCGCCGCGGGCCGGTGCTCGAACGGGCCATCCTCGATGCCGCGCTCGAGCAACTGAGCACGGTGGGATGGGGCGGTCTGACGATGGAAGGCGTCGCAGCCGGCGCCCGGACCGGCAAGGCCGCGGTGTACCGGCGGTGGCCCTCGAAGGAGGACCTGGTCGCGGATGCGCTGCGGGCCGGTCTGCCGACCCTCGACGAGGCACCCGACCGGGGAGGGGTCCGCGAGGACCTCTACGAGGTGTGCCGCAGGATGCGCGACGCGATGCTCTCAGGACCCGGCATCGCCCTGAGGTCGGTCCTGCACGAGTGCGACGTGAACGCTGCCGAGCGATTCCAGGCGGTGATCGTCAACGGCATGATCGAACCCTCCACCGAACTCTTCCGGAGAGTCGTTGCCCGTGGTGTCGCCCGGGGCGAGGTGCGACCGGATGCCATGAGCGGGATGGTCCTCGACGTGATTCCGGCGATGATGATGTACCGCACCAAGGTGAGTGGAAGCGAGTGGCCGGACGACGAGATCGCTCAGATGATCGACCAGGTCATGGTGCCTCTGTTCCGCGTCTGACGCCGCAGGCGGATGCCGGGTCGCGGCGTCCGCCCCGTACCGGCCCCGACCGGGTGCGGGTCCGCCCGTCGTCCGGTGGCCCCGGGGTGTTCTTGCCGTGCCCATCGGCGTACCCTGACAGGCGTCATGCCGTACGAACCGCCCACGCACACCGTCGAGCGCTCACTGCGCGCCACCTCCGGTGCCAGGACCGTCGCAGGTGTCGATGAGGTCGGACGCGGAGCGTGGGCCGGCCCCGTCACCGTGTGCGCGGCCGTCACCGGCCTCCGCAGACCCCCCGAGGGCCTCACCGACTCCAAGCTGATCAGCCCCAAGCGCCGGGCGGAGCTGGCCCCGCTGCTCGAGGGCTGGGTCACGGCCTACGGACTGGGCCACGCGTCGCCGCTGGAAATCGATGATCTCGGCATGACCGCGGCGCTCCGCCTCGCGGCGGTCAGGGCCCTGAATGAGCTGCCGGTGCGTCCGGATGCCGTGATTCTCGACGGCAAGCACGACTACCTCGGACAGCCCTGGAACGTCCGTACGGTGATCAAGGGCGACCAGTCCTGCATCGCTGTCGCCGCGGCGTCGGTGATCGCGAAGGTCCGCCGGGACACGATGATGGCCGAACTGGGAGCGGAATCGGGCGAGTACGCAGACTTCGCCTTCTCCGCCAACGCGGGCTATCCGTCACCGGTGCACCGGGCCGCACTGGAGGAGATGGGGCCCACGCCTCACCACCGCCTCAGCTGGTCCTACCTCGACGCGCTGCCGAGGTGGCAGCACCTGAAGAAGGTCCGACTCTCCGCCGAGGCGGCTGCACTGGAAAGCGGGGGCCAGCTCGGCTTCGACTTCTGATCGCGCAGGCGTAACTCCCCGGCACACCGCCGGTGTTCGACAGACAACCATTCAAGCGTCCTACCCCCTCCTTGAGGAGCCTCAGATTCCCGAGAGCGTCCAGGGTCCCCGCGTCACTCCGGCCGCCGGCCGTACCGCGCCGACCCCCCGTCCCGTACCTGGCCCGCGTTCCGCGGCCACGCCGCGTCCCGGACACCCGGGCCCCGGCCCTGCGCGGCCCGCGCCCCCGGCGCAGCGCCCGCTTCCCACACCCCCGCGTCCCGCTGCCCCGGCTCCCGCTTCGGCCACCGTCGCGGCTCCCGCCCCGGCCGAGCGCAAGCAGCCGGAGAATCGTTCCGCGGCTCAGCTCCAGCTGATCCCGGCCCCGGCCGGCGGTGCGCTCGACGCAGCCGACGAGGCCGTCGATCTGCTCCTGGACTCCGGGCGGGCACCCGGAGACATCCTGGTTCTCACCACAGGTGAGAACCACCCCTGGGCCACACACGAACTCTCCTTCGGAGAGACCGCGTACTGGGCACAGCAGGATGCCGGTGACGATGTCTTCTTCGCCCACACGGCGTCTGTCGACCGCTGTGCTTCCCGTCCCGTGGTCATCGTCGCCGCCAACGGGGACATCGATGACAGTGCCGCCCGTGCGCTGTCCGTCGCCCGGGACCGCGCGGGCGCGCTGCTGATCGTGTGCGGAGACCCGCAGAAGATCAACTCCGCGCTCGGTGCGGGCGTCGGAGTCGTCCGCTAGGTCGTACGTTCGTGGGTCCCGATGGTCCGAAAAGGACCCCCGGGACCCACGTTCCGTTTCACCGGGCGGCGGTCCGCCTCAGCGCCTCCGCCGCTCCGCCGCCCGTGCGCAACGGGACCGGATCATGATCGGTGGATGTGTCGGCGAGAGCTGACGGCTGGGACAGCGAGCTGGGACGGCGGCCGCCCCGGCCCTCACCCAGGACCTGCCAGCCTCCACGCGTCAGGGTGATGTAGGCCCCGCAGCGAAGCCCGTGCAGCGTGCAGGCATCCCTCAGCCCCCACATCCACGCCCCGTCCTCCTCCGTCCACCGTTCGTCACCCTCGCGGCAGTAGAGCAGCACTGCGGTACGCACCGGGGTGCGGCGCCGCAGATCGTGCGGGATCACCCGGCGCAGATGGGCGAGCACCGCGTTGCGGAACTCCCATCCGTCCGCCGTCACCGAGGTGCGGCGGGCGAACGACGCGCTGGCTGTGAGCCGTTCCTCATGATCGAGGACAGCGACCACGGCGGTGGCCGGGGTCGGCCGGTGCCGTGCGTGCAAGCCGCTGACGACCTCGCGCGGGCTGCGCAGCAGGGGTATGCCGGCCGCCGCCCACTCGGCCGGTTCGAGCATCCTGGCAAGGTGGTTGACGGAGTCTGCGGATACCGGGGACGCCGACAGCGATGTGGCTGCGGACGGAGCGAATCCGAAGGTCACGGTCCTCCCTTCGCTACGCGCCCACGGTGCGGGCAGGGTCGAATGAGGGCGCGCCGCGGCACAGCCCTTGCGGGCCCGCGAAAGGACCGTGCGGGGAGCGAGTTCAATTCTTCCTGTCGTATCGGCAGGCGGCAACGAGCAATTGGTGCGCCTGACGGGTATCGGCCGGAATGACACGGATATCCCTGCCCATACGGCGCCGGATGAAGCCTTGAGTCATGCCTGGATGGCGAGGACCAGCGGAAACACACCCTCTGCGCCGGCCCGGCGGAGCAGCCGAGCCGCTACGGCGAGCGTCCAGCCGGTGTCGGAGAGGTCGTCCACGAGCAGGACGGGCCCCTTCGCGGCTGCCAGGGCCTCGGCGAGGGAAGGTTCCACGACGAGGGCCTCGTGCAAGGCCTTCACCCGCTGTGCGCTGTTGGTCTGCGAGATGCGCAGGTCCTCGGCGCCGGGCGCGTAGGTCACGCTACCCAGCAGAGGCATCCTGCCGACCTCGGCGATACGGCTTCCGAGCGAGTGCACCAACTGCGGCCTGCGGCGCGAGGCGACCGTGACGACGCCGACCGGTCTGGCGGCGGCGTCCGGAGCCCCGGAAGCCCAACCACCCGGCCCCTTGGCCCAGTCGGTGATGACAGTGACCACCGCGTTCGACACATCGTCCGGAACGGTGGTGTCCGGGGCCTGAGCTGCGAGCATCGGGCGCAACCGGTTGCCCCAGCCGATGTCGGAGAGCCGACCGAGTGCGCGTCCGGTGAAGGACAGGTCGCCCGCGGGGATCCTGCCTTTGAGGTCGACCCCGACCGCCGCCAGTCCTGTGGGCCACATCTTGCGCGGCTCGACCTCCACGCCCGGCCGGCCGAGCTCGCCCCGCGCACCGTCGAGTGCCGCGGTGGAGACCTTGTCGTCGAAACGGGCGCCTGCGCAGTTGTCACAGCGTCCGCACGCCCTGGCCTCCTCGTCATCCAGCTGGCGCCGGAGGAACTCCATGCGGCAGCCGGTCCCCGAGGCGTAGTCGCGCATGGCCTGCTGCTCGGCGGACCGCTGCCTCGCGACCCAGGCGTAGCGCTCGGAATCGTAGATCCAGGGCTCGCCCGTGGAGATCCAGCCGCCCTTCACCCGCTTCACGGCACCGTCGACATCCAGCACCTTGAGCATGGTTTCCAGACGGGTGCGCCGCAGATCGACCAGGGGCTCCATGGCCGGCAACGAGAGAGGCCGGCCGGCCTGGGCGAGGACATCGAGCGTTCGTCGCACCTGCTCCTCGGGAGGGAAGGCGACCGAGGCGAAGTACTGCCAGATGGCTTCGTCCTCCTTGCCCGGGAGCAGCAGCACCTCGGCGTGCTCGACGCCGCGCCCCGCGCGACCCACCTGCTGGTAGTAGGCGATGGGGGAGGACGGCGAGCCCAGGTGCACGACGAAGCCGAGGTCGGGTTTGTCGAATCCCATACCGAGTGCCGAGGTGGCGACCAGGGCCTTTACCCGGTTGGCCAGCAGATCGTCTTCCGCCTGCTGCCGGTCGGCGTTCTCCGTACGGCCTGTGTACGACGCGACCGTGTGCCCTCCCTGGCGCAGGTACGCCGTGATCTCCTCGGCCGCCGCGACGGTGAGCGTGTAGATGATCCCGGAGCCGGGAAGCTCCCCGAGATGGTCGCCCAGCCATGCCAGGCGATGCGCGGCATTGGGCAGTTGGAGCACGCTGAGACTGAGGCTCTCCCGGTCCAGCGGGCCGCGCAGGACCAGCGCGTCCGTGCCCGCGCCCGTTCCGAGCTGCTCCGCGACGTCCGCGGTCACACGGGCATTGGCTGTGGCCGTGGTGGCGAGGACGGGGACGCCTGCGGGGAGGTCGGCGAGCATGGTCCGCAGGCGCCGGTAATCCGGCCGGAAATCGTGCCCCCAGTCGGAGATGCAGTGGGCCTCGTCCACCACCAGCAGGCCCGTCGCGGCGGCGAGCGCCGGCAGCACCTGGTCGCGGAAGTCGGGGTTGTTGAGCCGTTCGGGGCTGACGAGCAGCACATCCACCTCGCCCGCGGCGACCTCTGCCTGGACGGTCTCCCACTCCTCGGTGTTCGAGGAGTTGATCGTGCGGGCGCTGATGCCGGCCCTGGCGGCTGCGGCGACCTGGTTGCGCATCAGCGCGAGCAGGGGCGAGACGATCACCGTCGGGCCGCTGCCCTGCGCGCGCAGCAGCGAGGTCGCCACGAAATACACAGCGGATTTACCCCATCCCGTCCGCTGTACGACCAGGGCTCTGCGCTTGTCGGCGACGAGGGCCTCGATGGCCCGCCACTGGTCCTCGCGCAGGCGGGCAGCGCCGGTGGTGTCCCCGACGAGTCGGGCAAGTACGGAATCGGCCGAGGCTCTGAGCTCTGCGCGGTCTGCGTTGGTCATGCCCCCATGCAACCCGATGCCTGTGACAAACCGCGAACGGCCGTGCGGTGCCTGTGGATAAAGTTATCCACAGGGGTCGCGGAAATCGGCTGCCCGCGGGACGGTCGTGCCATGAACAAGCACCGCGAATCCACCGGACCGGCCGACGAGCAGCAGATCACCCTGCGCGGCCCCGCCGAACTTGCCGACGCCCTGCCGTACCTCATGGGCTTCCATCCGAACGACAGCGTGGTCATGGTGGCCCTCCACGGCGGGCGGGGCCGCTTCGGCGGGCGGCTCAGGCTCGGCATTCCGCAGTCGCCGACGGAGTGGGCGCCGGTCGCCGACCAGCTTGCGCAGTCCTTGATCTCCGGCAGCGAGCGGCGTGACACGCGTCCGGACGCGATCGTCGTCTTCCTCTGCCAGGACCCTGCCGACGGAGAGAGCGGCAACCAGACCATGGAGCGACTGAGGCCCCTCGCGCAGCGTCTGCGCAGGGCTTGCGGGGCACTCGACGTTCCGGTGCTGGAAGCGCTCTGCATCTCCGACGGCCGCTACTGGTCCTACTGCTGCCCCGATGAGCGGTGCTGTCCGGCCGAGGGGAATCCACTGGCACTTCCTGGTACGACCGTGATGGCAGCGGCAGCCGCCTACGCCGGTATCCAGGTGCGAGGTTCGCTGCGGGAGATGGAGGCGCGGCTCTCGCCCTGGGATTCCGCGGCTGCGGCCGCGGCGGAACAGGAGCGGGCCCTGGACTCCGCGGGAGCCGCGCTGATGTCCAGGCTCCTCGACGCCATGGGGCGGCGTGAGGTGGCCGGGGAGACTCTGACACTCGCGCGTTCTCTCATGAAGCGCCTCGGAAGTGCGCCGGTGCCCGCTCCGTCGGAAGCGGACAGTGGTGATGACCGTCTGATCAGCTCGGACGAGGCCGCCGCTGTGATTCTCGGGCTTCAGGACAGGGAGACGCGGGACAGGGCGGCGGAGTGGATGGAAGGCCGAGAGGCCGAAACCGCACTGCGGCTGTGGCGGGCACTGGCCCGTCGATGTGTCGGCCCGTACGTGGAGCATGCGGCTGCGCCGCTCTCGCTGGCGGGCTGGGTCTCCTGGTCCTCGGGTGATGAACCGGCCGCGAGGGTGGCGCTGGGGCTCGCGCTGCGGGCCGATCCGGACTACACCTTCGCTCAGCTGCTGCACCAGGCGTGCAACGAGGGCCTGGACCCGGAGACCCTGCGGCGGTGTCTTCGCAGCGAGCGCAGCATGCGCTCCGGGCGGGGCGGCGGCCGTGGCGCCGTTGGACATGTTGAGCGGCGTACGGCGGGGCGCACTCGGCCGCAGCAGGCGCGCACCTCGGCCGCACGGCGCAGGAGGGCGTCCCCCGGCTCCGCGCGCCCGGGACCGGCGGCGTCGTCGCGGCGGCGGGTCCGGGATCTCCAGCGGCAGGGCCGACGTGACACCAGGAGCGGCAGGTGACAGGAGGCACGCAGTCGGGCGAGGCGGTCCCGTCCGGAGCGGATACCGAGACCGACAAGTGCAGGAAGCCGGGTCGGTCCGGGAACCGGCCGAATGAACGTGAGCGCCGGTCCGGGCGAAGGCCGTGGAGGAGTAGCGGACGGAGGCCGTGGCGGAGTGGCGGACGGAGTCGGGCACGGCGAAGGGACTGTTTATCGTCAGGCAGACGACTATGATCTCGGCATGCCGCCCTACGACCCGTCGACCTTCCCGCCCTTCGCTGTCACCGTCGACCTGGTTGTGCTCACGGTGCGCCGTCACGCGCTCTGTGCGTTGGTGGTGCGCCGTGGAGAGCAGCCTTTCCAGGGCAGGTGGGCGCTACCGGGCGGATTCGTCAGAGCCGATGAGGATCTCGCTGCAGCGGCGGCGCGTGAACTCGTCGAGGAAACCGGTCTCTGCGCACACGATCCGGCCGTCCCCGCTGCCGGAAACGGCGCCCATCTCGAACAGCTCGCCACCTACGGAGATCCCGAGCGCGACCCCCGGATGAGGGTCGTCAGCGTCGCACACCTCGCACTGGCACCCGATCTTCCCGCACCTCGCGCCGGTGGTGACGCGAACAGTGCCCGCTGGGCGCCGGTCGAGGACCTGCTCGGCCCCGAAGGAGGTTTCGGCCGTGAGGGTGAGCAGTCCGAGCCGCTCGCCTTCGATCACGCACGGATTCTCGACGACGGGGTGGAGCGGGCCCGCTCCAAGATCGAATATTCCTCACTTGCCACGGCGTTCTGCCCGCCCGAGTTCACTGTCGGTGAGCTGCGCCGGGTCTACGAAGCGGTGTGGGGCGTCGTCCTGGATCCTCGCAACTTCCACCGGAAGGTCACCGGCACGCCCGGTTTCCTGGTTCCCTCCGGAGGGACGACCACCCGCCAGGGCGGGCGCCCCGCGCAGCTCTTCCGGGCGGGTGCGGCCACCGTGCTCAATCCTCCGATGCTGAGGCCCGAGGTCTGACGGCGCGGACGTGTGAAGTCCGGGCTGCGGAACGCCCGCCGCTTCAGTGATGCGCAAAAAGTCTGAAATGTCGCGTTATCTTGCTGGGGTACCCAACCCTGCCGCCGAGCGGTCTCACACTCCGCGAGAGAAGCGATGCTCCAGGCCATCGGACTCACCAGCACCCCCCGCCGCGACCTTTCCCCCGCTGTGGACGACCTGACCTTCGAAGCCCCGCCCGGCCGCGTCACCGCACTTCTCGGCGCTCCGGGTTCCGGTAAGACCACTGCTCTGCGTCTGATGCTCGAGCTCGACTCCGGGCGAGGAGTTACCTACTTCCGAGGTCGGCCCCTGCACCGCATCGGGCATCCCGCCCGCGAGGTCGGCGTGCTGCTCGGCGACGTACCGGGCCATCCCGCGCGGACCGCCCGCGGACAGCTCCGCATGCTCTGCGCCGCCGCCGGCGTCCCCGCGTCACGAGCCGACGACCTGCTCGAAGTCGTCGGTCTCGCCGGACTGGGGGATCAGCGCCTCGGCACCCTCTCGGTCGGAATGGACCGTCGCCTCGGCCTCGCGTCGGCACTGCTCGGCGACCCGCACACGCTCGTTCTCGACGACCCCGCCGAGGGACTCTCCCCTCGGGAGAGAAGCTGGTTGCACGGGCTGCTCCGCGCGCACGCGAGCGAGGGCGGCACCGTCCTGCACACCACCAGCGATCCGAAGGAGGCCGCCCGCACCGCCGACCGCGTCGTGACCATCGATGACGGGCGCCTCGTCGCCGACCAGGACGTCGCCGACTTCTCCCGCACCAGACTCCGCCCCCGCGTCGCTGTACGGACTCCGCATGCGGCCAGGCTGGCATCGGTGGTCAGGCGTGAGGCGAGGGCCGCTCAGCGTTCCGTCGAGGTGGTCGCCGAGGAGAGCAACCGACTGTCGGTGTACGGCAGCAGCTGTGCGGAGATCGGTGACACGGCTTACCGGCACGGCGTTCCCGTGCACCAACTCGCCGACGAGACCGGGGACACGGGTCCGGTGTCCGCTTCTGCCGCCGGTGCTGGCGCCGGTGTGCGAGCCGTACCGAGGCCCGCCTCGTCCGTGGCGATCTCGGAGCTCCCCCCGCCGATCCCCGTACGCCCCGCCCGGGGTCCCCTGCGTCCTCTGCGCTACGAACTGCGCCGCCTCCTGGGCGTCCGGACAACGACCATGATCATGGCGGCCGTTCTGGTTGCCTCCGTGGGGCTCTCCGTCCTGCTGGCCCGCTCGGGCCGGACGCCCCTGCCCGATCTGCTGGTTGCCTGGCCCGACCTGCTGCCTCTGCCTCCCGCCGCGTTCGGCGCGGGTCTGCTCGGTGCGCTGTCCTTCGGCGACGAGTTCCGCTACCCGGCACTCGCGGCGGGTCGCGGGACCGTCCCGCGCCGCCTCGGTCTCCTGGTCGCCAAGCTGGCTGTGTCCGCAGGCGTGGCGGTGTTTCTGGCCACGGCTTCCGTGCTCGCGGACGCCGAGGCCCTGCGTCTCGTCTACGGCGGCGACTTGGTCGAGGTCCCCGCAAACGCCGCGCAATTGGCAGCGAGTTGGGTGGGTCTGGCGGTCGGCTGCGCCTGGGCGGGGCTGCTGGCGGCCGGTGTCTTTCGACTGACGGGCGCCGGAGTTGCCGCGGTCCTCGCTGTCCCGGTCCTCGTCGTTCCCCTCGTGCAGTGGCTGCTCTCGGGTCCGTCCGCCCGTTCGATCGTCGGACTCCCGAGCAGGCTGCGGGAGCTCGCCTGGCTGCAATGGCCCTACGAAACGGACAGGTGGGCGATGGCCGCCGTGCGCGTGGTGACCCAGCCCGTGGGAGTAGCGCTTTCCTTGTCGTTGTCCGCCCTCATCTGCGCGTATGTGTTCACCAGCCTTCGAGGAAGGGCCCGTTGGTGATCGTGAAGATTCGTCCTGGAGGCAGGGCGTGGGCAACTCTCCCGAAAATGTGCGATTTCAGCCGATAAGGCGTCAATTGCGAGGTGGGTGCCGATCACCCTTTCGTGTGCTTTTCACCAAAGACCTCAAGGGTCGGCTGAGCCACGCCGACAAAGGATGCGTGAGTACCCTTGCGCACACCATGATGACCGCCGCCCGCTCCGCCGATTCCGGCCTCGCCGGCCCGGGCGAACTCGACCGATACCCCTACGGGGAGGCGCCGGCCGGCGAGCGCGCCGCGCTGCGTTCCTGGGGCGGTGCGGATTCCGAATTCGGGCGGGCGGGCCGGCGCGGCACGGCCAGCCGGGGCCGTGGGCTCCATGGCCAACTGGTCCAGCAGCTCGGCCAGATGATCGTTTCCGGCGACCTCGGTGCCGACCGGCCGCTTGTTCCGGAGGAGATCGGTCAGCGATTCGAGGTCTCCCGCACCGTTGTGAGGGAGTCCCTGCGCGTTCTCGAGGCCAAGGGGCTGGTCAGCGCCCGGCCCAATGTGGGCACCCGTGTCCGGCCGGTCAGCGACTGGAACCTTCTGGATCCCGACATCATCGAATGGCGGGCCTTCGGTCCTCAGCGCGACGACCAGCGCCGGGAGCTGGCCGAGCTCCGCTGGACGATCGAGCCGCTGGCCGCCCGGCTCGCCGCGGGGCATGGGCGTGAGGACATCCAGCAGCGGCTCGGCGACATGATCGAGATCATGGGGCACGCGATGGCGCAGGCGGACGCGATCACCTTCTCCCGGGCCGACGCGGAGTTCCATTCCCTGCTCATTCAGGCGGCGGGCAATCGCATGCTCGAGCACCTCTCCGGGATCGTCTCGGCGGCCCTGCAGGTCTCCGGCGGCCCCGTCACGGGCTGTGACCGGCCCGGTGAAGTGTCGCTCGGCCACCATGCGCGCATCGTCGAGGCGCTCGCGTCGGGTGACTCGGCCGGCGCCGAAGCCGCCATGCGGCAGCTGCTCGTCGTCCATCTGGACGTGGAGCGGGTGGTTCCCGCGCCGCGCGAGCACTGACCGCCGCACTGCCGGGGTATGAGAACCGTGTGCCGCCGGACCCTCATGGTCCGGCGGCATAATTATACGGAGATATGACCTCTGGCTACGTTTGTCGCTAATGAGGTGTGACTCGGGCCACGCGGATTGGGCGTAACACTCCTCGAAACAGTGCGATGACTTAAGAGGTGACCGCCGCGGAAGGAATACAGCAGCCACGTAGTGCGCTGTGCAGTTCTGAGGCCAAGCCCGCGCCGTCGGCAACATCCCCAGCCGCCGGTCGTCGGTTCCAGCTCTCTCCAGGGCCGGGCCGGAAGCCGTTTCCATCGTTCCGAGAGGTTGTTCGTGTCGGCCAGCACATCCCGTACGCTCCCGCCGGAGATCGCCGAGTCCGAGTCTGTGATGGCGCTCATCGAGCGGGGAAAGGCTGATGGGCAGATCGCCGGCGACGACGTGCGTCGGGCCTTCGAGGCTGACCAGATTCCGCCAACCCAGTGGAAGAATGTTCTGCGCAGCCTCAACCAGATCCTCGAGGAAGAGGGTGTGACGCTGATGGTCAGTGCCGCGGAGTCGCCGAAGCGCGCCCGCAAGAGCGTCGCAGCGAAGAGCCCGGTCAAGCGCACCGCCACCAAGACTGTCGCCGCCAAGACCGCCGTGACGCGGACCGTCGCGGCCACTGCCGCCCCGGCGGCCGAAGGCGTGGACCCGGCGGCTGACGACGCTGCCGCGGCCGCCCCTGCGAAGAAGACCGCCGCAAAGAAGACAGCGGCCAAGAAGACTGCCGCGAAGAAGACCGTGGCCAAGAAGACCGCGGCGAAGAAGGCCGGCAAGCAGGACGAGGAGCTCCTCGACGGCGACGAGGCGGCCGAGGAAGTCAAGGCTGCCAAGGGCGACGAAGAGGAGGGCGAGGGCGAGAACAAGGGCTTCGTCCTCTCCGACGACGACGAGGACGACGCACCTGCCCAGCAGGTCGCCGTCGCCGGCGCCACTGCCGACCCGGTCAAGGACTACCTGAAGCAGATCGGCAAGGTTCCCCTCCTCAACGCCGAGCAGGAGGTCGAGCTCGCCAAGCGCATCGAGGCCGGTCTGTTCGCCGAGGACAAGCTGGCGAACTCCGACAAGCTGGCGCCGAAGCTCAAGCGCGAGCTGGAGATCATCGCCGAGGACGGCCGCAGGGCCAAGAACCACCTGCTGGAGGCCAACCTCCGGCTCGTGGTCTCGCTGGCCAAGCGCTACACCGGCCGCGGCATGCTCTTCCTGGACCTCATCCAGGAGGGCAACCTCGGTCTGATCCGCGCGGTCGAGAAGTTCGACTACACCAAGGGCTACAAGTTCTCCACGTACGCCACCTGGTGGATCCGTCAGGCGATCACCCGCGCCATGGCCGACCAGGCCCGCACCATCCGTATCCCGGTGCACATGGTCGAGGTCATCAACAAGCTCGCGCGGGTGCAGCGCCAGATGCTCCAGGACCTGGGCCGTGAGCCCACCCCGGAGGAGCTGGCCAAGGAGCTCGACATGACCCCTGAGAAGGTCATCGAGGTCCAGAAGTACGGCCGTGAGCCGATCTCCCTCCACACCCCGCTGGGTGAGGACGGCGACAGCGAGTTCGGAGACCTGATCGAGGACTCCGAGGCGGTCGTGCCGGCCGACGCGGTCAGCTTCACGCTGCTCCAGGAGCAGCTGCACTCCGTGCTCGACACGCTCTCCGAGCGTGAGGCGGGCGTCGTGTCGATGCGCTTCGGTCTCACCGACGGTCAGCCGAAGACGCTGGACGAGATCGGCAAGGTCTACGGCGTGACGCGCGAGCGCATCCGTCAGATCGAGTCGAAGACGATGTCGAAGCTGCGTCACCCGTCGCGCTCCCAGGTGCTGCGCGACTACCTCGACTAGATCGCCGACAGACACGACGCGGGGCCCGGAACCTACTCAGGTTCCGGGCCCCGCGTCCGTGTGCGGGTGCGGACGGCTGCGGTGCGGATGACGCTGAGTGGGCAACGTTCACCCCGGAGTCAGGAGTCTTCATGCCCCGCTTTGTCGTCCGTGCCGTGCCCGTGGCGTTTGCCCTGGCGGCTGTTGCGGCGGTGATACCTCTCGCCCCCCAGGCCCCTGCCGTGGCGGACAGCATTGTTGTCGGCGGCCGTCCGGCCCGCATCGCGGACAGTCCCTGGACCGTGGCACTGTCCAGCCGTGACCGGTTCGGAGGAACCCGCGACGGTCAGTTCTGCGGTGCGGTGGCGATCGCGCCCGCGAAGGTGCTGACGGCCGCGCACTGCCTGAGGCAGGACGTCCTGAGCGTCGGCGTCTCCCAGGTCCGCGATCTGCGGATCATCGCTGGCCGGGACGAGCTGAGCGGACCCGGCGGCCAGGAGATCCCGGTGCGTACCGCATGGATCAATCCCGGCTACGACCCGCGCACGAACGCCGGCGATCTGGCAGTGCTGACTCTGGCGGGGAAGCTGCCGGCGAGCAGCGTCATCCCTATGGCCGGAGCCGGGAGCGCCGCATACGAGCCGGGAACCGGTGCGAAGGTGTACGGCTGGGGGGACACGACCGGCTACGGCGCCTACGCGTCGGTCCTGCACGCCGCCCAGGTACGTGTGCTGCCGGACAGTGCCTGCGCGCGCGCCTACCCCGGCGGCCTGCACGGCACGTACGACGCCTCATCGATGCTCTGCGCCGGTGATACGGCCGGCGGGCGGGATGCGTGCCAGGGCGACTCAGGAGGTCCGCTGGTGGCCCGTGGGCGGCTCATCGGCCTGGTCTCCTGGGGCAGCGGCTGCGGGAGCCCGGGGAGCCCCGGTGTGTACACGCGTGTCTCCGCGGCGATCCGGTGGATGGCCGCCGGTCAGGACTGACCGATCGAACACCCCGGACGTACGAGAACGGGCGGCTTCCCTCGTAGGGGAAGCCGCCCGTCGGCCGGTCCTGGACAGGCCCCTGGCTCGTCGTGGATGCGAGGTGTCAGTGTTGTTCCTCGTCGGCTGCACTTGCCTGTACGGCGGTGAGCCGATCTGTCTCATCCTGTATTTCCGCGGCGATCTTCTTGAGTTCCGGCTCGAACTTGCGTCCGTGGTGGGCGCAGAAGAGCAGTTCACCGCCGCTGATCAGGACGACGCGCAGATATGCCTGGGCGCCGCAACGGTCACAGCGGTCAGCTGCGGTCAGCGGGCTCGCGGGGGTCAGAACAGTAGTCACGTCGCCTCTTCTCTAGCTCGACGAGCTGTCGTACCAGGGTCAACATCCAACCAGGCCGAAAACGTTCCCGCTCGTGGCTTTTCTTCGAAACTTCTTCTCAAGATGGCTGTCTGTTGCCGGTTGGCGGCGAATGTGCCGTATTGCGGAGCGCTACGGTTTCGCGTTGCTTGCGGTGGGTGGGTCCGCCGGCTGGCTTGCCGGTTGTTCATGAGGACGTGCCCGGAGCCTAAATGGTTCATGCCTCGAAGGGAACGTGATGTGCATGTCACTCCAACGAGTGATCGAACGCGTATGCGAGGCTGGACTAGCATAATGATTCCCCCTGGGTGGCGTTACAACCGCTCTACCAGGCCTCGGTAGGCTCTCAGCGGCTACCGAGGCCGAGCCCGTTACCCACTGGGCCCCAAATGAAATTCAGCGAGGAGCGAACCGCGTGACCGCCGATTCCGTGCCGTCCACTGCGCTGCTGACCGGAGCAGGCGGCGCAGACAGGGACAGCTCCAACTACACCGCGCGGCACCTTCTCGTTCTTGAGGGGCTCGAAGCGGTCCGCAAGCGCCCCGGTATGTACATCGGGTCCACGGACAGTCGCGGACTCATGCACTGCCTCTGGGAGATCATCGACAACTCGGTCGACGAGGCTCTCGGCGGCTACTGCGACAGCATCGAGGTCATCCTCCACGACGACAGCTCCGTCGAGGTCCGCGACAACGGGCGGGGTATCCCCGTCGACGTCGAGCCCAAGACGGGGCTCTCCGGCATCGAGGTCGTCATGACCAAGCTCCATGCCGGCGGAAAGTTCGGCGGTGGCTCCTACGCGGCGTCGGGCGGCCTGCACGGCGTGGGCGCTTCGGTGGTCAACGCGCTCTCCGCGCGGCTCGACGTGGAGGTCGACCGCACCGGCTCGACCCACTCGATCAGCTTCCGGCGTGGCGTTCCGGGCATGTTCACGGAGCAGGGGCCGGACAGTCCCTTCGATCCGTCGAACGGGCTGCGCAAGGGGAAGCGGGTCCCGAAGAACCGCACCGGTACCCGGGTGAGGTACTGGGCGGACCGGCAGATCTTCCTCAAGGACGCCAAGCTCAACCTGGAGACGCTGTACCAGCGAGCACGGCAGACGGCCTTCCTGGTGCCGGGCCTGACCATCGTCGTACGGGACGAGCGCGGCATCGACGGCGAGGGAAAGACGGAGGAGACGTTCCGCTTCGACGGCGGAATCAGCGAGTTCTGTGAGTACCTGGCCCAGGACAAGGCGGTCTGCGACGTCCAGCGCCTGACCGGAACGGGGACGTTCAAGGAGACCGTGCCGGTCCTGGACGACCGCGGCCACATGACGGCGACAGAGGTCACCCGCGAGCTGGGCGTCGACATCGCGCTGCGCTGGGGCACCGGGTACGACACCAACGTCAAGTCGTTCGTCAACATCATTGCCACTCCCAAGGGCGGCACCCACGTGTCGGGCTTCGAGCGCTCCCTGACCAAGACGGTCAACGAGGTGCTCCGCTCCGCCAAGCTGCTGCGCGTGGCCGAGGACGACGTCGTCAAGGACGACGCCCTGGAGGGCCTCACGGCGGTCGTCACCGTACGGCTGGCGGAGCCGCAGTTCGAGGGTCAGACCAAGGAGGTGCTCGGCACCTCGGCGGCCAACCGGATCGTCGCCAATGTGGTGGCCAAGGAGCTCAAGGCATTCCTGACCTCCACGAAGCGTGACGACAAGGCCCAGGCCAGGTCGGTACTGGAGAAGGCGGTGGCAGCCGCCCGCACGCGGATCGCCGCCCGCCAGCACAAGGACGCACAGCGCCGTAAGACCGCACTGGAGTCCTCCTCCCTGCCGGCGAAGCTCGCCGACTGCCGCAGCGACGACGTCGAGCGCAGTGAGCTCTTCATCGTGGAGGGAGACTCGGCGCTGGGTACCGCCAAGCTCGCCCGGAACAGTGAGTTCCAGGCGCTGCTGCCGATCCGCGGAAAGATCCTCAACGTTCAGAAGTCGTCCGTCTCGGACATGCTCAAGAACGCCGAGTGCGGCGCCATCATCCAGGTCATAGGAGCGGGGTCCGGACGGACCTTCGACATCGACGCCGCGCGTTACGGCAAGATCGTCCTGCTGGTGGACGCCGATGTCGACGGTGCCCACATCCGGTGCCTGCTGCTCACGCTCTTCCAGCGCTACATGCGGCCCATGGTCGAGGCCGGGCGGGTCTTCGCGGCGGTGCCCCCGCTGCACCGGATCGAGCTCGTCCAGCCCAAGAAGGGCCAGGACAAGTACATCTACACGTACTCCGACAACGAGCTGCGGCAGACGCTGCTGGAGCTGCAGCGCAAGAACGTCCGGTACAAGGACTCGATCCAGCGCTACAAGGGCCTGGGTGAGATGGACGCGGACCAGCTGGCGGAGACCACGATGGATCCGCGCCACCGCACACTGCGCCGGATCAACATCGGTGACCTCGAATCCTCCGAGCAGGTCTTCGATCTGCTGATGGGCAACGAGGTCGCGCCCCGAAAGGAATTCATCACCAGCTCGGCGGCCACGCTCGACCGCTCGCGCATCGACGTCTGACCGGGTCCACGTCCGACCGGGTCCACCCGTGGGTGGAGACAGCTTCTCCACCCACGCTCAACCCCTGAGCCGATCCGCTGAACCGCGTGCTTCCGTAGCGTCGAAGGCCTCGAACCTTCCCGCCCGTCGGAGGCACTCATGTCCGCGCTCTTCCACGTTCTGGTGATCGCCGCGGTCGTCGCGCTCGTCGTCGTGCGCCAGTTCACGGCGCAGCGGATCGGCGACGACAAGCGGTGGTGGGTCCTGCCGGGGATCCTGCTGATCATCTCCGCACGCAACGACGGAGCCCTCGATCCGCACCACGAGGCACTGTCCGCACTGATCCTCGGAGCGGGGCTCGTGGTGGGGCTGGTCACCGGCGCCGGCTGGGGCTGGACGGCCCGGCTGTGGCGCGATCCGGACGGCTCCGTGTGGAGCAGGGGCACCAGGGGCACAGTCCTGGTGTGGGCGGGAGGCCTCACGATCCGCGCCGCACTGGCGGGTGCCGGGGTGCTGTTGGGCATACACCAGGGGGCAGCCGCTCTCACGATGTCGCTCGCGGCCATGCTGCTCGCGCGCAGCGGAGTGCTGAGCCTGCGGGCCCGGAGTCTGCGTGCGTCGCACGGTGGTCCGGCCGGCGCGATGCCGTGGCAGCCCGCACATGCCGCGTGGAAGGGGCACGCGTGAACCGCAGCACGTGGACGAGCTGGCCGTCCAAGGAGGCCCTCGCCAGAGCCGCGCACACACGCCCGCGGGCCGCCATCGGACTCCTCGTATGGACCGCTGTGCTCGTCGGCCTCCTCTGGCGCACTCTCGCCGAAGGAGGGTTCGCTCCCTGGCAGATCGCGGTCCTTCCGGTGGGAGTGGCCGGCTGCGCGGTGGCGGGCGTCGCATTCTTCCGGAGCACCCTGGCGCATCGTCTGTGGCCGTCCTTGGCACTCCTGGTGCTGCTCATGGCCGCGGCGTTCGGGGCGCAGGAGGCGGGCGCCGGAGCCCTTGCCGTTGTGCTGTGGTGCGGCTGCGCCATCACCGCTCTGGAGCGGCTCCCGCTCTCCGCCGCCGTTCCACTCACCGCTGTGGCTCTCGCCGCCTACGCGATCGTGGAGAGCGACGGTTGGCTGACCACGGTGATCACCACCGGAAGCCTGTGCCTGGGGGGATACGTCCTGCGACTCGATGCCGAGGCCCGGGGCAGCGCCAAGCGGCTCCTCGCCCAGGAGCGGGCGGCGAGGGTGGCTGAGGCCGGGACGGCCGCGCTGGCCGAGAGGTCCAGGATCGCCCGTGAGATCCACGATGTGCTCGCCCACAGCCTCTCCGCGCAACTGGTGCACCTGGAGGCGGCCCGGCTGCTGATCGAACGAGAGCCTGAGGGGGAGTTCCGCGACCTTGTGCTGGAGCGAGTCGTCGCAGCGCGCTCCATGGCGCGTGAGGGCCTCGCAGAGACGCGCCAGGCGCTGTCCGCACTGCGAGGGGAGATGACGCCGGTGGAGGACTTCCTGCGTCAGCTGGTGGCCGGCGAGGCTGCCGAGGTGCTCGTCGCGGGGGAGTGCAGACCATTGGCCGCGGATGCTTCCCAGACGGTGCGGAGGGTCGCGCAGGAGGCGATGACCAATGCCCGGAAGCACGCTCCGGGGGCTGCGGTCCTGGTCCGGCTCGAGTATCTGCCGGACTCCGTCGCCCTGGAGGTGCGGGACTCCGGCGGACGCAGCTCGGCGGGAGAGCTCGCTGTCAGTGGCTCCGGTTACGGTCTGCTGGGGATGAGGGAGCGTGCCGAACTGATCGGCGGGACGCTGGAGGCAGGGCCGGGCGAGGAGGGGTTCGTGGTGAATCTTTGGGTGCCTGCGTGAGCGCGCGGGTGGTGGTCGCCGATGATCAGGCAATCGTGCGCGAAGGCATCGTCATGCTGCTGGGGCTGTTGCCCGGCATCGAGGTGGTCGGTGCGGCGAAGGACGGGCACGAGGCGGTTGCGCTCGTCGCCGAGAAGGCGCCCGATGTGGTCCTGATGGATCTGCGGATGCCCCGCTGCGACGGCGTCGAGGCAACGCGCAGGATCCGCAAGGAATATCCGCGCACCCAGGTGGTGGTGCTCACGACCTTCGCCGACGACGACTCTCTGTTCACCGCGCTGCAGGCAGGCGCGCGAGGCTATCTGACCAAGGACGCGCGGGGTGAGGAGATCGTGCAGGCCATCGAGGCGGTGCTGTCCGGCGAGGCCGGACTCTCGCCGAAGGTTCAACGCCGGCTGCTGGAGCGCGTCACCGCGGAGACAGGGCCCCCGGTGCCCTCCGAGCTGCCCGACGGGCTCACCCCGCGGGAGGCCGAGGTGCTCGTCCTGATCGCCGGGGGACTGTCCAACGCGGAGATCGCACGCACGCTGCACATCTCCCAGGCCACGGTGAAGACCCACATCAACAACCTCTTCGCCAAGACCGGAGCGCGTGACCGGGCACAGGCCGTGCGCTATGCGTACGGGCGGGGACTCGCACACCCGCCCGGCACTTCCGTCACCTGAAATGGTGAAGCCGGGCGAATGAAGTGCCCGGGATCTTCCTGATCTGCCCATTCTTGGCTACGCGACCGAAAAGGCTCGTGGACAAGGGAGTTGTTCGGGTGGAGAAGGAAGCAGGGCCGAAAGTCGCATCAGTGCGGCTCGACGACCCGTGGTACGACGCGCTGGCTCCCGGATGGGGTGAGCTGGACGGTACGGGAGGCATTGCGCCCGACGGGCCGCCCGGGTCCGTGCCGCCACAGCACAACCACAGTGCTGCCGACATCTATCTCGAGGTGCAGCAGAGCGCGGCCTTCCGCGAAGTGCGCCGCCGCTACCGGAGGTTCGTGGTCCCCGCGGCGGTCGCCTTCCTCCTCTGGTACTTCGCCTACGTCGTTGCCGCGACCACGGCACACGACCTGATGGCGCGCCCGGTCGTCGGCGCGCTCAACGTGGCGATGGTCGCGGGGCTCGGTCAGTTCGTCACCACGTTCCTGCTCACCTGGGCGTACGCGCGACATGCCCGGCTGCGCCGGGACCGCGCCGCACTGGAACTGCGCTGGGACACCCAGGAGATGACGAGAGGGATCGACCGGTGAGCGGGGACCACCAGACGCTGGCGCTGCTGCTGTTCAGCGCGTTCATCGCCGTGACGCTCGGCATCACCACCTGGGTGAGCCGGAACAGGCAGGGATCGCCGGAGGAGTTCTATGCGGGCGGGCGGCTCTTCTCGCCCATGGAAAATGGATTCGCCATCGCCGGCGACTACATGTCCGCCGCCTCGTTCCTCGGGATCTCGGGGCTGATCGCCCTCTTCGGCTACGACGGCATGCTCTATTCGGTCGGCTTCCTCGTCGCCTGGCTGGTCGTCCTGCTCCTCGTCGCCGAACTCGTGCGCAACTGCGGACGGTTCACTCTCGCCGACGTGGTTGCCGCCCGCATGGCGGAGCGTCCGGTGCGCACAGCGCTCGGCACCTCGTCGGTCACCGTCTCGGTGCTGTACCTGGTGGCGCAGATGGTGGGTGCGGGCAGCCTCGTCGCGCTCCTGCTCGGGGGGACGAGCGACACCGCCCGGTCCTGGACCGTCGTCGGGGTCGGCGCGCTCATGGTGATCTACGTGTCGCTCGGCGGTATGCGCGCCACGACCTGGATCCAGATCGTCAAGGCCGTCCTGTTGATGGCCGGCGCTCTCGCGCTCACCGTGCTCGTCCTCGTGCACTTCCACGGCAACGTCAACACACTCCTCAACACGGCCGCCGACCGCAGCGGCCACGGCCGGGACTTCCTCTCGCCCGGACTCAAGTACGGCGGAAGCTGGACGGCACGCTTCGACTTCATGAGCCTGGGCCTGGCCCTCGTGCTCGGCACGGCCGGTCTGCCGCACATTCTGTCGCGCTTCTACACCGTGCCCACGGCCCGGGCGGCCCGGCGCTCCGTCGTCTGGTCCATCGGACTCATCGGCAGCTTCTACCTGATGACGATCGTGCTCGGGTTCGGAGCGGCCGCCCTGGTCGGCTCGGCGGACGTGCGGGCGTCGAACGCCTCGGGGAACACGGCGGTCCCGCTCCTGGCACTCGTTCTCGGAGGCGGCGAAGGATCCACCGGGGGCACGGTTCTGTTCGCCGTGGTCGCAGCCATCGCCTTCGCGACCATTCTCGCCGTCGTCGCCGGGATCACGCTGGCCTCCTCCGCCTCCGTCGCGCACGACCTCTACGCCTCGTTCCGGCGCCGGGGGTCCAAGCAGCGCAGTGAGGTGGCCGTGGCCAGGACGGCGGCAGCGGGCATCGGCGTCGTCGCGATCGCGCTGGGACTCCTCGCCCAGGATCTCAACGTCGCGTTCCTGGTGGGACTGGCCTTCGCGGTCGCGGCCTCGGCCAACCTTCCGGCGCTGCTCTACTCGCTGTTCTGGCGGAACTTCACCACGCGGGGGGCGGTCTGGGCCGTCTACGGCGGGCTGATTCCCGCGGTGCTGCTCGTCCTGCTCTCGCCGGTCGTCTCGGGGAGCCCGACCTCGCTCTTCCCGGGCGTGGACTTCCAGCTCTTCCCCCTGGACAACCCGGGGCTGGTGTCCATCCCGACCGGCTTCCTGGCCGGCTGGATCGGCACGGTCACCTCCACGGAGCCGCCCGACGCGGCCAAGCACGCGGAGGCCGAGGTCCGGTCGCTGACGGGCGCGGGAGCGGCCTGAGGCGTTCCGCTCCTGCCGCTGGTTCAGGTGCCCGAAGCCCAGGTGTACCGGTGTTCGGGGCGGCCCGTCTCGCCGTACTTCAGGGACAGCCGTACCCGTCCCGTTCGCTCCAGCAGTTTCAGATACCGCTGGGCGGTCTGCCGGCTCATTCCGGCGCTCTCCGCGATCTCCTGCGCGGAGAGGGGCCCGTCGGCGGTGCGCAGGGCCTGGCGGACCAGCTCGGCGGTCGTCGGCGAGTGCCCCTTGGGCAGGTCGGACTCCCCGGTGGCCCACAGGGCGCCGAAGAGCCGGTCCACCTCTGTCTGCTCGGCCTCGCCGCCGCCCTCGAAGCTGTGCCGCAGGGCCGCGTACGCCTCCAGCTTGGTGCGCAGCCCCGCGTACGCGAACGGCTTCACCAGGTACTGCAGGGCTCCGTGGCGCATCGCCGCCTGAACGGTCGCGACATCGCGTGCCGCCGTCACCATGATCACGTCGGTGTGATGGCCGAGCGCTCGCAGCTCCCGCACCAGGGTCAGACCGTTGCGGTCCGGCAGGTAGTGGTCGAGCAGGATCAGGTCGATGGGTGTCTCACCGATCCGGGCGAGAGCCTCGGTGGACGAGTGGGCCTGGCCTGCCACGTGGAAGCCGGGCACCTTGGAGACGTACGCCGCGTTGATCTGCGCGACCCTGATGTCGTCGTCCACGATCAGGACCTCGATCACGGGGTCTCTCCTGCCGTTGCCGGTCGCGCGGGTGTCGCCATGCCGTCCGGGGCCCGTTCCCCGAGTGCCTCGGGCAGGACGACCGTGAACACGGCCCCGCCCTCCGGGGAATCCGACACGGACACGCTGCCGCCCTGCCGTTCCGCCAGCCGCCGCACCAACGGCAGGCCCAGCCCGCGTTTGCCGTGGGCGGGGGGCTCCTTGGTGGACCAGCCCTCCATGAAGATCGAGTCATGGCTGCCCGGGGGAATGCCGGGTCCGCTGTCGTGCACGTGCAGGACCACCGTACGGCCGTCGGCCCGCAGGCCCACCTCGACCTGGGCGTCCACCGATCCGGCGGCGGCGTCCAGGGCGTTGTCGACGAGATTGCCGACGACCGTGACGAGACCGCGCGGGTCCACCAGCCGGTCCGGCAGGAGCGTGCCGGGTGCCATGCGCAGGGCGACGCCACGCTCCGCGGCCACCGTCGTCTTGCCGACGAGCAGCGCGGCCAGCAGCGGGTCGTGGACCTTCTCGGTGACCTGCTCGGCGGTTGCCCGGTGGACGCCGACGACTTCGGTGACGAACTCCATCGCGTCGTCGTGCATCTCCAGCTCCAGGAGCCCCAGGAGCGTGTGCAGCCGGTTCGCGTGTTCATGGTCCTGGGCGCGGAGGGCGTCGATCAGGCCGCGGGTGGAGTCGAGCTCACGGCCGAGGTTCTCGAGCTCGGTCCGGTCGCGGAGGGTGGCGACGGCCCCACCGTCGTCGGTCGGCATCCGGTTGGCGAGCAGCACACGGGTGCCGCGGACGGTCACCAGGTCGTGCCCGACCACCCGGCCCGCCAGCACGTCGGCGGTCCGCCCGGCTCCCAGGACCTCGTCGAGCGGCCGGCCGGCCGCATCGGGACCGAGGCCGAGGAGGCGCTGGGCCTCGTCGTTCAGCAGCCGGATGCGTCCCGTGCGGTCGAGGGCGACCACACCCTCACGGATGCTGTGCAGCATGGCTTCGCGCTCCGTCAGCAGTGCGGAGATGTCGGAGAACGCCAGGTCATGGGTCTGCCGCTGGAGGCGGCGCGAGATCAGGTAGGCGGCGAGCGCTCCCACGGCCAGCGCCCCGCCGGCATAGGCGAGCAGCCCCGGGATCGCGGCGAGCAGCCGGGCGCGGACGCTGTCGTAGGCGATGCCGACGGAGACGGCGCCCACGATCCGGTCCGCCCCGTCGCGGAGCGGCACCTTGCCGCGGGCGGAGCGGCCGAGTGTGCCGCTGTCGATCTCCATCACGGACCTGCCCGCGAGCGCCGTACTGGGGTCCGTGGAGACGACTTCGCCGATGCGGGCCGTGTCCGTGTGCGACCAGCGCACCCCGCGCCTGTCCATGACCACGACGTACTCGGCGCCCGTGGACCGCCTGATCCGTTCGGCCACGGTCTGGACGGGGCCGTCGGGGGCCGGGGCCGTGGTGAGCAGCGACGAGGCGACCTGGGGCTGTGCCGCCGTGCTCTGCGCGATGGCGAGGGCCCGGCGCATCGCCTGGTCGTCGAGCTGGTCGCTGAGCGGCGCCAGGAAGAGGCCGGTGACCAGCGCTGTGACACCGGTGATGATGGTCAGCTGCATCAGGAGGACCTGAGAGAAGACCCGCTTCGGCCAGCCGAACCGGCGGGGTCCCCGGACGGTGGTCGGTGGGGTGCTCATCGTATGAACGGTAGAGGGCATTCCGGTCCTTCCCGAAATCCCTTCCTGTTGATCTTCCGCCGGTGCACCGGAACGCTTGAGCCGGAGGGCTTGCCTCCAGGCGCTCGATCTGTGAGCGTGCAATGGGTTTCGGTGATTTCCACCGCAGCGCAATCTTCTTGCGGTTCTTGCGCTAATCTTGCGTTCATGACGCGACGACTTGCTCAGGTTGCCCAGAAGGTTGGAGTCAGCGAGGCCACGGTCAGCCGGGTGCTGAACGGCAAGCCGGGCGTCTCCGACGCCACGCGGCAAGCCGTCCTCTCCGCGCTGGACGTCCTCGGTTACGAGCGCCCCACCCAACTGCGCGGAGAGCGGGCCCGGCTCGTCGGACTCGTCCTTCCCGAGCTGCAGAACCCGATCTTCCCGGCCTTCGCCGAAGTGGTCGGGGGCGCGCTCGCCCAGCAGGGGCTGACTCCCGTGCTCTGCACCCAGACCAAGGGCGGCGTCTCCGAGGCCGACTACGTCGAGCTCCTGCTGCAGCAGCAGGTGTCCGGGGTCGTGTTCGCCGGTGGGCTCTACGCCCAGGCCGACGCCCCGCACGATCACTACAAGGTGCTCGCCGACCGCAAGATCCCCGTGGTCCTGATCAACGCGGCCATCGCCCATCTCGGATTCCCCGGGGTCTCGTGCGACGACTCCGTGGCTGTCGAGCAGGCGTGGCGCCACCTCGTCTCGCTCGGTCACGAACGGATCGGGTTCGTCCTCGGCCCGTCCGACCACGTGCCCTCGCAGCGCAAGCTCGCTGCCGCTCGCGCGCTCGCCGAGGAGGCGGGGACGACGGTGCCGGACGAGCGGGTGGCCAGGGCCATGTTCTCGCTCGAGGGCGGCCAGGCCGCGGCCATGCGGCTGCTGGACCAGGGAGTCACCGGCATCATCTGCGCCAGCGACCCGCTCGCCCTGGGCGCGGTGCGGGCGGCACGCCGCCGCGGACTGTCCGTGCCCGCGGACGTCTCGGTCGTCGGCTACGACGACTCGGCCTTCATGAACTGCACCGAGCCGCCGCTGACCACGGTCCGCCAGCCCATCGAGGCCATGGGCCGGGCAGCGGTGGAGCTGCTCTCGGTGCAGATCGCGGGCCGTGCGGTGCCGTCCGACGAGCTTCTCTTCGAGCCGGAACTCGTGGTGCGCGGCTCCACGGCCCAGCCGCCACGCGAAAATTCCCGCTGATTGTAGCTAATTTGCAGGATCGGCCCGGGGCAGCGGTGCGGGCCGCAGGACCGGCGCGGGCAGTGGCTGCGGCGGGCGAGGCCCTGTGTACTGCCCGCTGGGCCGCATCCGCAGGGGCCGCTCCGTGTACTCCTCCAGCGCGTGGGCGATCCAGCCCGCGGTGCGGGACACGGCGAACACCGTCTCGCCCGCCTCCGCGGGCATGCCGCAGGCGACCGACAGGACGGCGAGCGCCAGGTCGACATTGGCGTGCAGGGGAGTGTGGCGGGCGGTGGTGGCGACCACGTCGCGGGCCGCGGCCAGCGCCCGGGCAGCCTGTGGTACGTCCTCGAGCAGGTCGAACAGGACCTGGGCCCGTGGATCCTCACCCGTGTACAGGCGGTGTCCCAGCCCGGGCACGCGGCGGCCGGCGCGGAGATGGTCGGCGACGACCGGGGAGGCGCTGCCCCGTTCCACGACCTCGGACAGCATCCGGTGGGCCAGGCCGCTCGCGGCGCCGTGCAGAGGACCCTCCAGTACGCCCAGCCCCGCCGAGACCACCGCGTACGGATGGGCGTGCGCGGACGCGGCGACCCGCGCAGCCAGCGTCGACGCCGCCAGGTCGTGGTCGGTGAGCAGGGCCAGTGCGGTGTCGAGCACGGCCAGTGACGCCGCGTCGGCCGGCTGACCGGAGAGCCTCGGCCACAGCTGCCGGGCGAGGGGCGCGGAGGCGTCGCCCGTCACGTCGTGGCTGTCGGCATGCGGCTGTTCCCCGACCACGGGCAATGCGCCCACCAGGGTGGGGATCAGGCCGCGCGCGCTGCTGAGAACCCCCTGGGGGGAGAGATCGAACCGCAGCGGATCGGCTGCCGCGGCCGCCGTGACAGCGACCCGCAGCCGGTCGGTCGAGCCGCTGTGGGCCGGGAGGGCGGCGACTGTCCGCCGTGCCGCAGCGAGCGATTCCGGAGGCGCGGTGAAACGCACGCCCGGGCGGAGCTCGCCGGTCCAGATCCACTCCGCGACCTCCTCGTAGCCGTACATGCGGGCGAGCTCGGTGGCGTCGACCCCGCGGAAGTAGTACGCGTCGTGCTCGATGAGCGTGATGCCGGTACGGAAGACCAGCTCGCCCGCGGAGGGAACGGGCTCCCGGCGTCCGGTGCGCCGGACCAGGGCAGCGACCTCTGCGGCGTCGAACGTGCTGCCTCGTCCCCCGGGGGCCCGCCTGCTGCTGAGCTGTCCCCGGCTCACGTAGGCGTACACGGTCTCGGGCTTCACTCCCAGCAGTTCGGCCGTCTCCCGTGTGGTGAGCCTGCGCGCCTCCCCGGGATCTTCGCCCCCGGCGCCTTCCGTGCCGGCCTCGCGCGCTGCCTCATGCGTCATGGTGCCCACCGTATCCATATCCATCGGCATCCATCGAGACTCCATGTTGATTGGATCAATGTTGACATGAATTGAGTCAATCATAGACAGTCGAATCAATGTTCAATCGACTGTCGGAGGAGAGACCGGAAATGTCTGCCTTGAGGACTGGTACCGCCCCGCTCGACGTGCCCCGCGGCCTCGCCGGCGTGATCGTCACCGACACCGCGATCGGCGATGTGCGCGGGCGGGAGGGCTTCTACCACTACCGGCACTACTCGGCGATCGATCTGGCGCAGAGCCGCAGCTTCGAGGACGTCTGGTACCTGCTGTTCCACGGCGAACTGCCCGACCGTGCCGCAGGCGCCGACTTCGCGGCCCGCACGGCCGGTCTGCGCCGTCTGCCGGACGAGGTGCGCGAGGCGCTGCCGGCCATCGCCCGCGCGGGCGCGGTCTCCGGCCCGCTGGCCGGCCTGCGCACCGCGCTCTCACTGCTCGGGGCCTCTGCCGGATTCCGCCCGGTGTACGACATCGGCGCCGACCGCCGCCGCAGCGACGCGCTCGCCGTCTGCGCGGCCGTACCGACCGTGCTGACCGCCCTGTACCGGCTCGGCCAGGGACTCGAACCGGTCGAACCGCGTGAGGACCTGCCGTTCGCGGCGAACTACCTGTACATGCTCACCGGAGCCGAGCCGGACGCCGCACGGGTCAGGGCCGTCGAGCAGTACCTCATCTCCACCATCGATCACGGCTTCAACGCGTCGACGTTCACCGGCAGGGTGGTGGCGTCCACCGGCGCGGACGTGGCCGCCTGCCTGGTCGCGGCGGTCGGCGCGCTCTCCGGGCCGCTGCACGGCGGCGCGCCCAGCCGGGCTCTGGACACACTGGACGCCATCGGGACTCCGGACCGCATCGACGGATGGATCCGGGAACAGGTCCTCGCGGGAGGCCGGATCATGGGCTTCGGACACCCCGTCTACCGCACCGAGGACCCGCGCTCACGCATGCTGCGCTCGATCGCGCAGAGCTTCGGCGGCCCACTCGTCGACTTCGCCGTCGAGGTCGAACGGCAGGTGGAGCTCATCCTCGCCGAGCTCAAGCCGGGGCGTGAGCTGCACACCAACGTGGAGTTCTACGCCGGGGTCGTCATGGAGCTCTGCGGTCTGCCGCGCGAGATGTTCACCCCCACCTTCTGCGCCGCGCGTGTGGTCGGCTGGAGCGCCAATATCCTGGAGCAGGCGGAGGACTCGAAGATCATCCGCCCGGCGGCCCGCTATGTGGGAACGCCCCCGCCCCAGCCCGTACCGGCACCCTGACCGGCCCCGAGAAAGGCCCACGTTGACCCCGCCCCGCGCCCCACAGATCCCGGTCGTCGTCCTGGCGGGGTTCCTGGGATCAGGCAAGACGACCCTGCTCAACCATCTGCTCCGCAACCGGGCCGGCAACCGGATCGGTGTGATCGTCAACGACTTCGGTTCCATCGAGATCGACGCCATGGCCGTCGCGGGGCAGGTCGGGTCGACGGTCTCTCTGGGCAACGGCTGCCTGTGCTGCGCAGTCGACGCGAGCGAGCTCGACACCTTCCTGGAGACGCTGACCAGGCCTGCCGCCCGGCTCGATGTGATCGTCATCGAGGCGAGCGGTCTCGCCGAGCCCCAGGAGCTCGTACGGATGCTGCTGGCCAGCGACAATCCGCACATCCGGTACGGGGGACTGGTCGAGGTCGTCGACGCCGCCGAATTCATGTCCACGCGGGAGCGGCACCCGGAGATCGACCGCCATCTCGGGGTCGCCGACCTCGTCGTGCTGAACAAGACCGACAGGGTGGCACCGGCGGAACTGGACGCCGTGCGGGAGGCGGTGGCGACCGCCGGCAGCAGGGCGGCCGTCATCCACGCCGAGTTCGGGCGCATCGACCCCGAGCTGCTCGTCGATCCCGTGCTGCGGCCGGACGGTGAAGACACCGCACGTCAGCTGACGTTCGAGGACCTTCTCCTGGAGACGGACCACGAGCACGACAGCCATCTGCACGCGGCGTACGAGAGCGTCTCCTTCACCACCGACGTGCCGATGAATCCCCGGCGGTTCATCGAGTTCCTCGATTCCAGGCCCGAGGGCCTCTACCGGATCAAGGGGTACGTCGACTTCGGCGTGGGCGATCCGGGAAACAGGTACACCCTGCACTCCGTCGGCAGGTTTCTGCGCTTCGTCCCGCAGGCGTGGACGCGGGACGAGCCGAGGAGCACGCAACTGGTGCTCATCGGTTCCGGTATCGACGCGGAGGCGCTGGACAAGGGGCTCTCCGACTGCCGGGAGCCGGAGCAGGACGCCACCGGAGAACTCGAGCGCAGCATGTGGGGCATCCTGCGCTACGTACAGCGGCCGGACGACGACGAGGCCTGAGCGGCCCCGGCGTCGTCCGGCCGGGTGTTACAGCGGTCCGGCGATCACGGAGACCGGGCTCGTCAGCGGTGTGCCCGAGCCGTCGCGCCGCGGATCCGGGGCAGGCAGCTCTGCCGGTGTGCCGTTCCGCTGCGCGGCGCGGGCCGGAACGGCGCCTGCCCACGCGAACACCAGGACGTCCTCCCCCTTGAGGAAGCGCTGGCAGCGCACCCCACCGGTGGCCCTGCCCTTGCGCGGATACTGGTCGAACGGGGTGAGCTTCGAGGTCAGCTCCGAATCGTCCAGCGTGCCGTGCGAGCCGGCCACCGTGAACACCACGGCGTCGACCGCGGGATCCACCGCCGTGAACGAGAGCACCACGGCCCCCGCCGTGAGCTTGACGCCCGCCATGCCGCCCGCCGGGCGGCCCTGCGGGCGCACCTGCGCCGCCGGATAGCGAAGCAGCTGTGCGTCGGACGTGATGAAGACCAGGTCCTCCTCGCCCGTACGCAGCTCCGTCGCGCCGACGATGCGGTCGCCGTCCTTGAGCGTGATGACCTCCAGCTCGTCCTTGTTGGCCGGATAGTCGGGCACCACGCGCTTCACCACCCCCTGCAGGGTGCCGATCGCCAGGCCCGGCGACTCCTCGTCCAGTGTGGTGAGGCAGATCAACTCCTCGCCCGTCTCCAGCGTGAGGAACTCCGAGATCTGAGCCCCTCCCGAGAGGTTGGGAGCCGCGTGGGTGTCCGGCAACTGCGGCAGATCGATCACCGACAGCCGCAGCAGGCGCCCCGTGGACGTCACCGCACCGACATCACCCCGCGCCGTCGCGGGGACGGCCGAGACGACCACGTCGTGCTTCGTGCGCTTGGCGTCCTCGGCCGCCACGACCTGGTCGGCGTTGGCCGTACGGGCCAGCAGACCGGTCGACGAGAGGAGCACCCGGCACGGGTCGTCGGCGACCTCCAGCGGTACGGAGGCGACCTGCGAACCTGCCGACTCCAGCAGCACCGTGCGTCGGTCGGTGCCGAACTTCTTCGCCACCGCGGCCAGTTCGGCCGAGACGAGCTTGCGCAGCTCCGCGTCCGACTCCAGGATCGCCGTCAGCTTGTCGATCTCGTCGTTGAGCCGGTCGCGCTCGCTCTCCAGCTCGATGCGGTCGAACCGGGTGAGCCTGCGCAGCGGGGTGTCCAGGATGTACATCGTCTGGATCTCGCTCAGGGAGAAGCGCTCGATCAGCCGCTCCTTGGCCTGTGCCGAATTGTCGCTGTCCCGGATGATGCGGATGACCTCGTCGATGTCGAGCAGGGCGACGAGAAGCCCCTCGACCAGATGCAGCCGGTCCCGGCGCTTGGTCCTGCGGAACTCGCTGCGCCGGCGCACCACCTCGAAGCGGTGGTCGAGGTAGACCTCCAGGAGCTCCTTGAGCCCCAGGGTGAGCGGCTGCCCGTCGACCAGCGCCACGTTGTTGATGCCGAAGGACTCCTCCATCGGCGTCAGCTTGTAGAGCTGCTCCAGCACGGCCTCCGGCACGAAGCCGTTCTTGACCTCGATCACCAGCCGGAGCCCGTGCGACCGGTCGGTGAGGTCCTTGACGTCCGCGATGCCCTGGAGCTTCTTCGCGGACACGAGGTCCTTGATCTTGGCGATCACCTTCTCCGGGCCGACGGTGAAGGGCAGTTCGGTGACGACGAGGCCCTTGCGGCGCGGCGTGACGTCCTCTATCGCGACGGTCGCACGGATCTTGAACGTGCCGCGACCTGCGGCGTACGCGTCCTTGATGCCGCCGAGACCGACGATCCTGCCACCCGTCGGCAGGTCGGGGCCCGGGACGAAACGCATCAGGGTCTCGAGGTCGGCGTTCGGGTGCCTGATGAGATGGCGGGCGGCGGCGATCACCTCGCCGAGGTTGTGCGGCGGCATGTTCGTCGCCATGCCGACCGCGATCCCGGACGCCCCGTTGACCAGGAGGTTCGGGTACGCCGCCGGGAGGACGACAGGCTCCCGCTCCTGTCCGTCGTAGTTCGACTGGTAGTCGACGGTGTCCTCGTCGATCGACTCCGTCATCAGCGACGTGGCGTCGGCCATCCGGCACTCGGTGTACCGCATGGCGGCCGGCGGGTCGTCGTTGCCGAGCGAGCCGAAGTTGCCGTGTCCGTCGACGAGGGGCAGGCGCATCGAGAACGGCTGTGCCATGCGCACCAGTGCGTCATAGATCGACGCGTCGCCGTGCGGGTGCAACTTGCCCATCACTTCGCCGACGACACGGGCGCACTTCACGTAGCCGCGGTCGGGGCGCAGCCCCATCTCGTTCATCTGGGACACGATGCGGCGGTGCACGGGCTTCATGCCGTCGCGGGCGTCGGGCAGAGCCCTGGAGTAGATCACCGAGTACGCGTACTCGAGGAAGGAGCCCTGCATTTCGTCGACGACGTCGATGTCGAGGATCTTCTCCTCGAAGTCGTCCGGCGGCGGGGTCTTCGTGCTGCGGCGGGCCATCGCGGCTGCGACTCCTTCACAGATTCTGTCGGGCAACCTCAGGTTCTGACGCCGACCATTGTGGACCGCCGTACTGACAACGCCGACCTCGACCCGTCCGAAGTGGTCCCAGGGGCCCCTCAGGAGCCCCTGTTTACGGCACCATCTACGACAACATTCACCGATCGGGAACTTCGCCAGGTGCCGGTGCGCTTGCTTACAGTGGCAGGTCCGGCAGGAAATCCTGTATCGCGATCGAAGGGACGTACATGCCCATGGGTCACACGGCCACAGCCCAGGCCGGTTCCGGCGGCTTGACGGCGACCGAGCACCGCCTGGCCAACGGCCTGCGCGTGGTGCTCTCGGAGGACCATCTGACCCCGGTCGCCGCGGTCTGCCTCTGGTACGACGTCGGTTCCCGTCACGAGGTCAAGGGGCGCACAGGCCTGGCTCACCTCTTCGAGCACCTGATGTTCCAGGGCTCCGGCCAGGTCAAGGGGAACGGACACTTCGAGCTGGTGCAGGGGGCCGGCGGTTCCCTCAACGGCACCACCAGCTTCGAGCGCACCAACTACTTCGAGACGATGCCCACGCACCAGCTGGAGCTCGCCCTGTGGCTCGAGGCCGACCGGATGGGCTCGCTGCTCGCCGCGCTCGACGACGAGTCCATGGAGAACCAGCGCGACGTCGTGAAGAACGAGCGCCGCCAGCGCTACGACAACGTTCCGTACGGCACGGCGTTCGAGAAGCTCACGGCCCTCGCGTACCCGGAGGGCCACCCGTACCACCACACGCCGATCGGCTCGATGGCCGATCTGGACGCGGCGACGCTGGACGACGCGCAGGCGTTCTTCCGCACGTACTACGCGCCCAACAACGCCGTGCTCTCGGTGGTCGGTGACATCGACCCGGAGCAGACGCTGGCCTGGATCGAGAAGTACTTCGGCTCCATCCCCTCGCACGACGGCAAGCAGCCGCCGCGCGACGGCACGCTGCCCGGCACCATCGGTGAGCAGCTGCGCGAAGTGGTGCACGAGGAGGTCCCCGCGCGTGCGCTGATGGCCGCCTACCGGCTGCCGCACGACGGCACCCGCGAGTGCGACGCCGCGGACCTGGCGCTGACCGTCCTCGGCGGCGGCGAGTCGTCCCGGCTGCACAACCGCCTGGTCCGGCGCGACCGTACGGCGGTGGCCGCGGGATTCGGGCTGCTCAGGCTCTCCGGAGCGCCCTCCCTGGGCTGGCTGGACGTGAAGACGTCCGGTGGTGTCGAGGTGCCGCAGATCGAGACGGCCGTCGACGAGGAGCTGGCCCGCTTCGCGGCCGAGGGCCCCACGCCCGAGGAAATGGAGCGGGCGCAGGCCCAGTTGGAGCGCGAGTGGCTGGACAGGCTCGGCACGGTCGCGGGCCGCGCCGACGAACTGTGCAGGTACGCCGTGCTGTTCGGCGACCCCCAGCTCGCGCTCACCGCGGTGCAGCGGGTGCTCGACGTCACCGCGCAGGAGGTCCAGGCGGCCGCCCAGGCGCATCTGCGTCCCGACAACCGGGCGGTCCTGGTCTACGAGCCGGTCGAGCCGGCGGACGAGGCCGAGGATGCCGCAGGCAGCACCGACGACCACGAGGGGGCCGAGAAGTGACCGACGCCGCCGTGACTGGAGTAGCGATGGAGTACCACCCGCAGCCGACCGCAGGCGAGGCCAGGCCCTGGGCCTTTCCCGCGCCCGATCGCGGCGCTCTGCCCAATGGCCTGACCGTGCTGCGCTGCCACCGCCCCGGCCAGCAGGTCGTCGCCGTGGAGATCTTCCTGGACGCGCCGCTCGACGCCGAGCCCGAGGGTCTGGACGGTGTGGCCACGATCATGGCGCGCGCGCTGTCCGAGGGCACCGACAAGCATTCGGCGGAGGAGTTCGCCGCCGAGCTGGAGCGCTGCGGTGCCACGCTCGACGCGCACGCCGACCACCCCGGTGTCCGGGTCTCGCTGGAGGTCCCGGTCTCCCGGCTCTCCAAGGCGCTCGGCCTGGTCGCCGAAGCGCTGCGGGCGCCGGCCTTCACCGAGAGCGAGGTGGAGCGCCTGGTGGGCAACCGGCTCGACGAGATTCCGCACGAGCAGGCCAACCCGGCCCGGCGTGCCGCCAAGCAGCTCTCCAAGGAGCTGTTCCCCGCCACGGCGCGGATGTCCCGTCCGCGCCAGGGCACCGAGGAGACCGTGCGGCGGATCGACGCCGCGGGTGTGCGCGCCTTCTACGACGCCCATGTCCGCCCGTCCACCGCGACGGCTGTCATCGTCGGTGACCTCACCGGGGTCGATCTGGACACGCTGCTCGCGGACACCATCGGTGACTGGTCGGGCAACGCCGGCCAGGCGCGCCCGGTGCCGCCGATCACCGCGGACGACACCGGCCGGGTGGTGATCGTGGACCGTCCCGGAGCCGTGCAGACGCAGCTGCTGATCGGCCGGATCGGCGCCGACCGGCACGACAGCGTCTGGCCCGCCCAGGTCCTGGGCACGTACTGCCTGGGGGGCACCCTCACCTCCCGGCTGGACCGCGTCCTGCGCGAGGAGAAGGGCTACACCTACGGCGTCCGGGCCTTCGGCCAGGTGCTGCGCTCGACGGCACCCGGATCCGTCTCCGGGGCGACCGGCGCCGCGATGCTCGCCATCAGCGGCTCCGTGGACACGGAGTCCACCGGGCTGGCCCTGGACGACCTGTGGAAGGTCCTGCGCACCCTGGCGGCCGAGGGGCTCACGGACGCCGAGCGCGAGACCGCCGTGCAGAACCTCGTGGGGGTCGCCCCGCTGAAGTTCGAGACGGCGGCATCGGTCGCGGGCACCCTCGCCGACCAGGTGGAGCAGCACCTCCCGGACGACTACCAGGCCCAGCTGTACGCGCGCCTGGCGGAGACCGGCACGGTGGAGGCGACGGCCGCGGTCGTCAACGCGTTCCCCGTGGACCGGCTGGTCACGGTCCTCGTGGGAGACGCTTCGCAGATCGCGGAGCCCGTCAGGGCGCTGGGTATCGGCGAGGTGTCGGTCGTCACCGGCTGACAGAACAGAACAAAGCGAACCCCGGCGAGTGCCTTCTCGCCGGGGTTCTCCTTTTTGTCTGATTTGGTGAAGAACGTTCAGGTATGGCCTGTGGGATGTGCGACAAAGCGACCTGTCCGTTTGGTGATTGAAAGTCGCCCGGCCTAGCGTCGGCTCGGCTGTCCGCCAGACGTATGCCGCATCCGCGGCGCCGGGCAGTCATCGCCGAGTCCCCGTCAGGCGCGAGCCTGGGGAGCCGGGGACCCACGTAGTCCCTGGGGTGAATCGGATGTCCGCGTCTCGTACGAGGCGGGGGGATCCGTAGGAGACCTTCCTGCTCCGAACCCGTCAGCTAACCCGGTAGGCGAGAAGGAAGGAAAGGATCAGCCCCTCCATGGCGTTCACCCGTGCCACCGGGAAGCACCGTGCCCCGAGCCGCCTGACGCGCAGGAGCGCCAAGGTCGCCGGCATCGCGGCTCTGGCCACCACCGGCGTCATCGGCGGAATGGCCTCCCCGGCCCTCGCCGCGGACTCCGAGGCCCTCACCGTCACCGGTCTGACCCAGGCCGTTGCCCTCGACACCACTCTCGCCGCCCAGATCGACGCCCAGGCCGAGGCGCAGCAGCACCAGGCCGACGTCGCGGCGAAGGCGAAGGCCGAAGCGGCGGCCAAGGCGAAGGCCAAGGCCGAGGCGAAGCGCAAGGCCGAAGCCCGCGCCAAGGAGGTCCGTGAGGCCAAGGCGCGCGCCGCCCGCGCCGCCGAGCGCGCCCGGCTGAACTCCTTCCACCTCCCGGTCGCCGGCTCCTCCGTGACCACCGGCTACAAGTCCAGCGGTGCCCTCTGGTCCTCCGGCAGCCACTCCGGTGTCGACTTCCGCGCCGCGTCCGGCAGCTCCGTCGTCGCCGTCGGCGCCGGGACGGTCGTCGAGGCGGGCTGGGGCGGCGCGTACGGCAACAACATCGTGCTCCGGATGACGGACGGCACGTACACCCAGTACGGCCACCTCTCCTCGATCGGCGTGTCCGTCGGACAGAGCGTCGCCTCGGGGCAGCAGATAGGCCTGTCGGGCTCCACCGGCAACTCCACCGGACCGCACCTGCACTTCGAGGCGCGGACCACCCCGGAGTACGGATCCGACATGGACCCGGTCGCCTACCTCCGGGCGCACGGTCTCCAGGTCTGAGACCCTCCTGTCGCACAGCTTTCCGAAGGCCCCGGCACCCGCCGGGGCCTTCGTCGTGCCGCCCCGGGACCGCTCCGCCGCGAACCGCCGCAGAAGTACTCGTCGGCTGGAAGATATCCATGGATTCCGCTCCGCCATCGGAAATTGCGGCTGATTGCAATAGAGTCACAGAACAGGCGTCGATCGGCCGCGTTTCGCGGGGATTAAGGCGGAGGTTCGGACATGCGCATTCCCGCGCATTCGGTATGCACGGCAATCCGTGACGACATCGTCTCCGGTGTCTTCGAACGCGGCAGCCGCCTCACCGAGGAGGTGCTCGCACGTCGGTACGGGGTCTCCCGCGTCCCGGTGCGCGAGGCACTGCGCACCCTGGAGTCCGAGGGGTTCGTCGTCACCCGCAGGCACGCCGGCGCCTGTGTCGCCGAGCCCACGGAGCAGGAGGCCGCCGACCTCTTGGAGATCCGCATGCTCCTGGAACCACTGGGTGCCGCCCGCGCCGCCCAGCGTCGCACCGAGGCACACCTCAAGGTGCTCCGAGGGCTGGTCAGACTGGGACAGGAGCGGGTTCGCCGGGGCGAGGGCGAGGATCTGCGCTCGCTCGGCGGCTGGTTCCACGAGACGCTGGCACAGGCGTCGGGCAGCCCCGCCCTCATCTCGCTGCTCACCCAGCTCAGGCACAAGATCGCCTGGATGTACACGGTCGAGCATCCGGCCCGCCCCGCCGATTCCTGGGCCGAGCACGGCGCCATCGTGGACGCCGTGGCGCGCGGTGACGCGGAACGGGCCAGGGCGCTCGCGGCCCAGCATGCCGAGCGGGCCACCGCCGCCCACCGGCTGCGGCGCACGGACCGGCCCGGCCGCACGGCAGGTCCGGCCCGGGTGAGGACTTCGCAACATTCTGTAAACATCGCAGGTGTCCGGCATTAACAATGGCGCCGTATACAAAGAAGGGAATTCGGGAGGGCTTTCTTTTTGCTGCCCGAATTCAGGTCGTCCTCACCAACGTCGCGGACTTCCCGGAAACGACAAAGCCGCGGCTCCCGATGGGGATACCGCGGCTTTGCCGAGGAAGTAATTCCGGTCCGGAACGGGCGGAATCAGACGGTCTCCGGAAGCTCCTCGAGCCCCTCGGTGACCAGCTTCGCCAGACGGTCCAGGGCGGCTTCGGCGTCGTCCGCCTCGGACGCGAGCACGATCTCCTCGCCACCCTGGGCGCCCAGGCCGAGCACGGCGAGCATCGAGGCGGCGTTCACCGGGTTGCCGTCAGCCTTGGCGATCGTCACGGGGACGCCGGAGGCCGTGGCGGCACGGACGAAGATGGATGCGGGGCGGGCGTGCAGGCCCTCGGCCCAACCGACGTTGACGCGGCGCTCAGCCATGGTTCTGCCCTTCACGAATCAATGGTTGTCTAGACCAGTCTCTCATGCAGTGCGCACTGCTGTGTCCGACCTCCGGCCCGGCCGCCACCGTCGATCGGCTCCCTCAGACTGCCCGTGCCACGATCCGTCCGCGACCGGTGCGGCGGCCGTAGGCTTTGCCCATGGAGCCCACGCCGGAGCAGAGTCCGCATCACGCGTACCCCGACCACTGGGAGGCGGACGTGGTGCTCCGCGACGGTGGTACCGCCAGGATCAGGCCCATCACCACGGACGATGCCGAGCGGCTGGTCAGCTTCTACGAACAGGTCTCCGACGAGTCGAAGTACTACCGCTTCTTCGCCCCCTATCCACGTCTCTCCGCCAAGGACGTGCACCGCTTCACCCATCACGACTACGTCGACCGGGTGGGGCTGGCCGTCACGATCGGCGGAGAGTTCATCGCGACCGTCCGCTTCGACCGGATCAACGAACAGGGCAGACCGGCCTCCGCACCCGCCGACGAGGCCGAGGTCGCCTTCCTCGTCCAGGACGCCCACCAGGGCCGCGGTGTGGCATCGGCGCTCCTCGAACACATCGCGGCGGTTGCCCGTGAGCGCGGCATCGTGCGCTTCGCCGCCGAAGTGCTGCCCGCGAACAACAAGATGATCAAGGTGTTCCGGGACGCCGGCTACACCCAGCAGCGCAGCTTCGAGGACGGTTCCGTCCACCTCACGCTCGACCTCGAACCCACCGCGGCGTCCCTGGCGGTCCAGCGCGGCCGTGAACAGCGGGCCGAGGCGCGCTCCGTGCAGCGGCTGCTGGCCCCCGGCTCGATCGCCGTCGTCGGCGCCGGCCGCGCCGCGGGCGGAGTGGGCCGCACGGTGCTGCGCAACCTTCTCGGCTCGGGCTTCACCGGACGCACCTACGCGGTGAACCGGTCCTTCGCCGCCGAACAGGCCACGGTCGACGGTGTGCCCGCGCACCGCTCCGTGGCCGAGATCGGCGAACAGGTCGACCTCGCGATCGTCGCCGTCCCGGCCGAACGGGTACCGGAGGTCGTGGCCGACTGCGGAGAGCACGGGGTCCAGGGCCTCGTCGTCCTCTCCGCCGGTTACGCCGAGCGCGGCGCCGAAGGCCGGGAGCGCCAGCGCGAACTGGTCCGGCAGGCCCGCAGTTACGGAATGCGGATCATCGGTCCGAACGCCTTCGGCATCATCAACACCTCCGACGCCGTCAGGCTGAACGCCTCCCTCGCCCCCACGTCGCCCGCACCCGGACGCATCGGGCTGTTCACCCAGTCCGGCGCGATCGGGATCGCCCTGCTGTCCGGCCTGCACCGGCGCGGCGCGGGGCTGTCGACGTTCATCTCCGCGGGCAACCGGGCCGATGTCTCGGGCAACGACTTCCTGCAGTACTGGTTCGAGGACCAGGACACCGATGTGGCCCTCCTCTATCTCGAATCGCTCGGCAACCCGCGCAAGTTCACCCGGCTCGCCCGCCGTACCGCCGCCGTGAAACCCGTGGTCGTCGTCAAGGGCGCCCGGCACAGCGGCTCCACCCCGCCCGGCCACGCCGTCCCCGTCAGCCGGATCCCCGACGCGACGGTCTCCGCCCTGATGCGCCAGGCCGGCGTGATCCGCGTCGACACGGTCACGGAGATGGTCGACGCGGGCCTGCTGCTCGCCGATCAGCCCTTGCCGGCCGGTCCCCGGGTGGCGATCCTCGGCAACTCCGAATCCCTCGGCCTCCTCACCTACGACGCCTGCCTCGCCGAAGGGCTGCGCCCGCGCCCGCCGCGCGACCTGACGACGGCTGCCGGGCCGCAGGACTTCCGGGACGCCCTGGCCGAGGCGCTCACCGACCAGACCTGCGACGCCGTGATCGTGACCGCGATCCCCTGGGTGGGAGAGAACGGCGAAGCGGAGACGGGCGACGGCGAGGTGCTGGCCGCTGCCCTGCGCGAAGCGGCGGCCACGGGCCCGGCCAAGCCGGTCGCCGTGGTGCACGTCGAAATGGGCGGCCTGGCGGAGGCCCTGGCCGCGGCCGCGAGCACGGCCACCCCGGCCGGCGAATCCCGGCCGGGGGCGCCTTCCCCGTACGCGACAGGCGCCCCGGAGACCCCCGGGCGGGGGCAGGGCGAGCAGGAACCGGACGAGCCTCCGGCCGGTGCGCCACGACCGGACGCGTCACGGACCGGCACGGCGAACCGCGAGGGCACCGGCCGGGACGGCGCCGCCGGCCCCGGGACGAGCGGCACCGCGGAACGCGGCGAAGGGCCCGACGAGGCGCTCGGCCCGCAGCCCCGGACCGGGCGGATCCCCGCCTACCCGGCCGCCGAACGTGCCGTCCGTGCGCTCTCCGAGGCCGTGAAGTACGCGCAGTGGCGGCGGCAGGCGGCCGTGCCCGGGAAGATTCCCGAGTTCCTGGACGAGACCATCGACGAGCCGGGGGCGGCCACCCTGATCGAGGCGCTGCTCGGCCCCAGCCCCGACCCGAAGGGCCGTCCGCTCACCCACGACGAGGCAGCCGAACTGCTCGGCCGCTACGGCATCGCCGTACGGCCGGCCCTCCCGGCCCTCGACCCGCGGGCCGCCGTCGCCGCCGCCGCGCGACTCGGCTACCCGGTGGCACTCAAGACGACCGCCCCCCACCTCCGTCACCGCGCGGACCTCGGCGGTGTCCGGCTGGACCTCGCCAACGAGAGCGCCCTGAGCCGGGCCTACGGCGAACTGACCGAGCTGCTCGGCACGCCTGCCGAGCTGCGGCCCGTCGTCCAGGCCATGGCGCCGCGCGGTGTCGACACCGTCGTACGGGCCTCGATCGACGCCGCCGCGGGAGCCGTCCTCTCCTTCGGTCTGGCCGGCGCGCCCTCCGAGCTGCTCGGCGACGTGGCCCACCGCCTCGTCCCGGCCACCGACCGCGACGCCGCAGAGCTGATCCGGTCCATCAGGGCGGCGCCGGTGCTGTTCGGCTGGCGGGGCTCCGCGCCCGCGGACACCGCGGCGCTCGAAGAGCTCCTCCTGCGGGTGTCCCGTCTGGTCGACGACCATCCCGAGGTGGTGTCGGTCGCCCTGGAACCCGTCGTGGTCGCCACGCAGGGCCTGACCGTCCTGGGAGCGAGCGTCCGGCTCGCGCCGCCTCCGGCCCGTACCGATCTCGGTCCCCGCAGACTCCCCAGCTACTGACTGCCCCGGACCTCACCACGGCGTCCCCGGCAGCCACCGGCCCCCCGTAGGATGGTCCGTATGGCAAAGACCGGTACGACGACCCAGGGGCTGCGCGCGGCGATCGAGCGCAGCGGCTACTACCCGGCCCTCGTGGCCGAGGCGGTGGAGGCCGCCGTCGGCGGTGAGCCTGTCGCGTCGTACCTGGTGCACCAGGAGACCACCTTCGACTCCAACGAGGTGCGTCGCCATGTCACGGTCCTGGTCCTGACGGACACCCGCTTCATCGTCAGCCACACCGACGAGCAGGCCGCCGACACCAGTTCCCCGACGCCGTACGCCACCACGTCCACCGAGTCGGTCAAGCTCGACCGGATCTCCTCCGTCGTGGTCAGCCGTGTGGTCGCCGACCCCGAGAAGTACGTACCCGGCACCCTGCCCCGCGAGGTCGTCCTGACCATCGGCTGGGGCGCGGTCTCCCGGATCGACCTCGAGCCCGCCGCCTGCGGCGACCCCAACTGCGAGGCCGACCACGGCTACACCGGCAGTTCGACCGCCGACGACCTCAGCCTGCGGGTCAGCGAGGCCGGCGACGGGCCGGACACCGTGCGCCAGACCCTGGCCTTCGCCCAGGCCCTCTCCGAGGCCACGGCCGCGACCGCGGCGACCGGCCGCTGATGGCCCAGCCGGCCTGGCAGGACCCCGTTCTGCTCGCTCTCGACAGCGCTCCCGTTCCCGAGTACGGCAGCGGCTCGCTCGCGGACCTGCTCCCGACGATCGCCGCGGGGCAGGGCGTACCCGGCTTCGAGGCGACGCTCGCGGAGCTGACCCCCGCCGACCGGAACTGCGTCTTCCTCATCGACGGACTCGGCTGGGAGCAGATCAAGGCACACCCGGACGAGGCGCCCTTCCTGCACGCGCTGCTCCCCACGTCCCGCGGCGGCACGGGCCGCCCGATCACCTCGGGCTTCCCGTCCACCACGGCGACCTCGCTCGCCTCCGTCGGTACGGGGCTGGCGCCCGGCGAGCACGGCCTTCCCGGCTACACCGCGCGCAATCCGGAGACCGGCGAGCTGATGAACCAGCTCCGCTGGAAGCCCTGGACGGAGCCCAAGGTCTGGCAGCCGTACCCCACCGTCTTCCAGCGCGCCGACGCGGCAGGTGTGCGCACAGCACAGGTCTCCGCGCCCACGTTCGAGCAGACCCCGCTCACCAAGGTCGCGCTCAGTGGAGGCTCGTTCCTCGGCCGGCTCTCCGGCGAGGACCGGATGGACCTGGCCGCGGAGCGGCTCGCCGCCGGTGACAGGTCGCTCGTCTACACGTACTACAGCGAGGTCGACGGCAAGGGGCACCGCTTCGGCGTCGACTCCGACGCCTGGCGGGGCCAGCTGATGTATGTCGACGGGCTGGCCCGGCGCCTCGCCGAGCAGCTCCCGCCCCGCTCGGCGCTGTACATCACCGCCGACCACGGCATGATCGACATCCCGTTCGACGAGCAGTCCAGGATCGACTTCGACGAGGACTGGGAGCTCCGCGCCGGAGTCGCCCTGCTCGGCGGCGAAGGCCGGGCCCGTCATGTGTACGCGGTCCCCGGGGCGCAGAACGATGTCCTGACCGTCTGGCGCGAAGTGCTCGGCGAGCAGTTCTGGGTGGCGAGCCGGGACGAGGCGATCGCGGCCGGCTGGTTCGGCCCGCGGATCGACGAGCGGGTCCACGGCAGGATCGGAGACGTGGTGGCGGCCGCGCACGACGACGTGGTGATCACCGCGTCGGTCAACGAGCCCCATGAGTCCGTGATGGCCGGCATGCACGGTTCTCTGACCCCGGCGGAGCAGCTCGTCCCGCTCCTCGAAGTACGCTCGTAGCTCCCTCCCACCCCCACCACGCACGACCCGAAAGGCGCTCAACTTCTCATGCCCGAGCTTGTGTTCTTCTCCGGAACGATGGACTGCGGAAAGAGCACGCTCGCGCTGCAGATTGCGCACAACCGGTCGGCGAGAGGGCTGCAGGGCCTGAACTTCACCCGGGACGACCGTGCGGGGGAGGGGAAGCTCTCTTCCCGGCTCGGGCTGGTGACGGAGGCCGTCGAGGCGGTGGCGGGTATGAACCTGTACGCCTACGTCGTCGACCGGGTGTCGCAGGGCGGCAGGGTCGACTACTTGATCGTGGACGAGGCGCAGTTCCTGGAGCCGGAGCAGATCGACCAACTGGCGCGCATCGTCGATGACTTGGACCTGGACGTCTTTTCCTTCGGTATCACCACCGACTTCCGCACGAAGCTCTTCCCTGGCTCGCGGCGGCTGTTCGAGCTGGCGGACCGCGTGGAGACGCTGCAGGTGGAGGCGCTGTGCTGGTGCGGGGCGCGTGCTACGCACAATGCCCGCACGGTGGGCGGCGAGATGGTGGTGGAAGGTGAGCAGGTCGTTGTCGGTGACGTGAGCAGCCCTGCCGCGGAAGTCGGCTACGAGGTGTTGTGCCGGCGTCACCATCGTCGCCGTATGACGAGCGGCTCCGTCCACGCCGGCGCGCTCTCGCCGGACGTCCTGCCGGTGGGCTCCGACTGAACCCTGTCGACGGCCGCCCACGCAGAACGCTCGGCCGGGAAACCCCGGCCGAGCGCCTGCAGAACTGCTCGCGGGGTCAGTCCAGGGCGTACGCCCGCTTGACGGTCTGCGTCGTGCGGTTGCCCGCGTCGTCCCACACCTCGACGCGCAGGGCCACGAAGCCGTTGGTCTCCGCACGGCTCGGGTGGCGGACGCTCACGCGGTGGCTCCCTTCGTCGCCGACCCGTACGTCGGCGAGACGCCAGGTGGCGCCGTCGTCGTAGGAGACGGAGACCTTGGCACCGGCGATGTCCTCGTCCCCGGTGTATCCGGCCTGGCGGGAGGTGGTGAGCGTGAATCCGAACCGCTCGCCCGCATCGGCCCGGTTGAGCGCGTCCACCGGCACGTCGAAGCCGGTGAGGATCACCGGCAGGGTCGAGCAGTCCGTCGGGTTTCCGTACGCTGCCCGGCACTCATCGGACTGGACTCCCTTCGGCGCGGCCGAGCGGAACGTCCAGGCCGTCTTCTGCTCCGTGCCGAGCCGGACGCCGGAACCCAGGGCCCGGGTGACGTCGTACTCCATCCGGTAGGTGGCCTCCTCGGGAACGAGCAGCTCCGCGAGGTTGTCGATCTTCGTGTCGTCGCGGTAGTAGCGGGCCGTCATCGCCGTCGCGCCGTACATCCCCCAGTGGGACGACTCGGAGTCTCCGGCAGTCGTGTACGCGAAGGTGATCCGCTCCGGGGTGCGGCAGAAAGCGCACGCCGTGAGCTGCGGCGTCCCGGCATGCACGGGCCCGCGGTACCAGTCCCGCTCGCGCTTCTGACCGGCCTTGAAGGCGGCGACGGGCTCCCGCATCTCGGTGCCCGGCCGACCGGAGTGGACGGACTGCTGGTACGTCATGTCGGGCGCGTACACGTATTCCTGCCGGGTGGCGGGGGCGTTCATGTAGGCCCTGGTGCGGAAGGCATAGCCGCCCCACGGGTGCCAGGCGCTCATCGTCTCGTTGGCGAGACGCGGTTCCAGGTCGCTGTAGAAGTGGTTCTCCGTGACGGCGTACTGCTTCTTGTAGGTGGTCATGACGGGCCTGGCGGGCAGGGCGCCCTGGAAGGCGAGGGGGACGAGGTAGGTGAAGCGGCTCTCGGCCCGCGTGGCCACCTCCACCGTGACGGGCCTGCGGGACAGTTCGCGCAGCAGACGCAGGCTGGATGCCTGGGTGGTGGCGAAGACCGGGATCTTGCGGCCCTCGATGTCGGTGATCGCCCCGGAACCCGTTTCGGGACGGGCGATCAGCACCCCGGCCGCACCCTTGGCGACCGCCGTGTCGACGAGCTTCGACACGTCGACGGCCATGGTGGTGATCACAGCCAGCCGGCCGCGTACATCGCGTCCGGAGTAGTCGGCGTCCGAACCGCCACCGACCGGAACCGACTTGAGGTGGCGCGAGGTGTCCTTCCGCATGCCCAGCGCCGGGGTCACGATGCTGAGGCGGTCCGGGCCCGGCAGGTCCGCCTCGGCGGTGACCAGCGGGTCACGGAGTCCGGTGTCCCGGCCGAAGGTGAGCGTGCCCGTCTCGGCCGTCGACTCCGACGGGATGACGCCTTCGGTGACGACACGGTCGCCGGCGAGACCGTAGCTGGTCAGCGAGCCGACGAAGTTCCCCGGACGGGTGCGCGTCAGCGACGTCGAGTACCAGGAGTCGGCCGTCGGCCGCTTCTCGTCGGCCACACGCGCCCTCACGTCGACGGCCTTGCGGGCGTCGATGCTGACCTCCATGTCCTTGGCCAGGTCGATTTCGGGCTCGGCGTAGAAGTCCGAGGCGGACTCCGTGCCGTTCACGTCCGTACGGAGCCGTGCGATCACCGAGTAGCGGCCCTTGGGGACGGTGACGGAGTACGAGTCCTGGTTCTGCAGGGTCGCGCTGCGGAACACGACGTCGTCCGTGACCATGTCGAACACCTGGATCGTCGCCAGCGCGGGAGCCTTGCCGTTGCGATCGGCCAGGTGCACCGTGACATCCGCCTGTGGGGCCCACCTGATGTAACCGACCGCGGTGACGAGCCGGGCGCCGTCCGCTGTGGCGTGCACGAAGCCACTGTGGTGGCTGTACCCACCGAGGTACTGGTCGACGGAGAGCGTCACATCGGCGGTGCCGTGCGCGGGCACGGTGACGGTGCCCGAGGAGAGGCGGACCTCGTCCTCGACCGTGTCGACACCGCGGTCCATGTCGAGCCCGAGGGAGAGCGTGACGTCCTTGTCGCCGATGTTGGTGTAGGTGATGGTGCGGTTGAGGGGATCCGTCGGCGTATCGGAGGCGATGAACGTCCCGAAGTCTGCCTTGGCACTGGCGAAGACCGTCGACCTGATGCCGTTGGTGAGGTCGACGCGGCCCGCCCCCTCGTCGAAGGGGGTGACCACGGGGAGGTTCTTCGCGGTGCTGGCCAGGGCGTTCTTGAGCTGCTCGCCGTTCATGTCGGGGTGGATCTGCGCCATGATCGCGGCTGCACCGGCGACATGAGGGGTGGCCATCGAGGTGCCGCTGAGCGAGGTGTAGTTGTCGTCGACGGGCGTACCCAGGCTGGTGCCGTCCGCGCGCGCGGCGACGATGCCGACGCCCGGCGCGGAGATCTCGGGCTTCAGCGACCCGCCGCTGTTGCCGGGCCCCCGGCTGGAGAAGGGCGCCATCTTGTCGTCGCCGTCGACGGCGCCGACGGTCAGCGCCCTCGCTGCGAGGCCGGGCGATCTGACCGTGCCGGCGCCGGGTCCCGCGTTGCCGGCGGCGATGACGAACAGGGTGCCGTACTGCTCGCTGAGCCGGTTGACGGCCTGGCTGAGGACGTCGTTGGGGGTGCCGTCTCCGCCGAGGCTCATGCTGATGACATCGGCGCCCTGCGCGGCGGCCCACTCCATACCGGCGAGCACCCATGAGGAGTCACCGGAACCGCTGTTGCTGAGGACCTTCCCGACGATCAGGTCGGCGCCGGGGGCGACACCCTTGCGGAGCCCGCCGGAGGCGGCGCCCGAGCCGGCGATGGTCGCCGCGACGTGCGTGCCGTGCCCCTGCTTGTCAGGGACGGTCTCGGTCGGCACGAAGCTCTCCGAGGCGGAGATCCTGCCCGCCAGGTCGGGGTGGTCGAGGTCGGCCCCGGTGTCGAGGACGGCGACCTTCACCCCCTTGCCGTCGTATCCGGCGGCCCATGCGTCGGGTGCGCCGATCTGCGGCACGCTCTTCTCAAGGAGCGGCTTGACCTGCTGGTCGAGCCATACCTTCTTGATCTCGCGGGCGGCCTTCGCGGGCCGGTCGTCGCCGGTGCCGAGAGCGTCGAAGAACTCGTCCGTGTCCTTCTTGCCGAGCGAGGTGGCCGCCGCGTCGATGGAGGCCAGGGGGCGTGCGCTCGCGTCGGCGAGGCTCTCGGTCCGCATGTCGAGCGCGCGGGCGGAGGGCTCGTCCTTGTAACTGACGATGACGGGGATGGTGGCGCGGTGGGCGTCGTCGTACCCGGCGGCTATCAGCCCCGTGACATTGAAGAGTTCACGGTCGAGCTTGCCGGAGGCGATGCCTCCGAGCGCGCTGTCCGGGTAGACGTACACGTCACCGTCGGGCGTCGTCTCGCTCTGGAACGACGCGGCCTGTCGGTCTCCGGGGGCGGCCGTCACCGACGTACGGCCGCCTGCCGTGGTGACGTTGACGGTGTCGCCGGTGAGCAGGGTGACGGCGGCCGTGGTCGACCCGGCGGCAGCGGCGGGCTTTCGGGCCGCGTCGTCGGCACGCCCCGTGGACTCGGCCGCGGCGGGTGCCACCGGGCTGATCGCCGAGACCACGATGGTGGCGGCGACCGCGGTACTGCCAAGCGCCGCGCGCACCGGTCTTCTACGTGTGGGTCGCATGATGGGGTTCTCTCCGGTTCGGTTGCAGTCGTGACCGGGATGCTTGCGTATGCCACGGCCACGGGCGACGGTTCCGGGTGGCCGGATCATGCCAATGACACACATTCGCCAGGCCGCCTGCGCCCGGGCTCCGGTGACCGCGCCTGTGACACGTCTGCTCCCACCTGCCGTCGCGGACGTGAAGGGCTTTACTCGGCGATCCGGTGGAACCAGCCCTGCATGGTTGCCACTCCAGGGCCAAGTCGCCTTTGTGTACTCCCAGTTCGCGTAGCCTGAGAAGGACAGGACCCGTTACCCGTGGGCGCGATCGGCAGTTGTCCGGTTACCGGCCAATCGGACCAATCCGTAGGGCATTTGGATCCGAACAGCTAGGGGAGGGGACAGGTCCGGCGCCATGTGCCGGACCTCTTCGGCGCGCGCGTGGCGCGGACCCCGGCAACGGAAGAGCCCTGCCGGCGAGCGGTCCGGCAGACAGACACAGGTGGAGACTTACGTGGGCATACGCAGCGCGACAGTGAACGACGCACGGAGCATACGGGGCGACAGGACCACGGTCGACGAAACGCACAGCCGTCAGGGCGCGAGCCCTCGATGCGACGGCGGTGCGAAAAGAGTCAGGGACTCGGCAGTGAACGGCAGGGCATCCGCCGTCGCCGCAGTCGGGGACGGCTCGGACTCCCGCACCGTTGCACCGCCCACCCGGCCGGTCTTCGTCGACAGCAGCGGGAAACGCAGCCGAACCTGGCGCCGTGCGGGGACCATCACCGCGCTCTGCTGCACTTGCTACGCCACGACCGTGGTCGCCGCGCTGTTAGGGGGCGACTCCAGTGCGCCCTTCTTCCAACTGCCCAGGGCGATGGGCCTGGAGCGCGAGGTGGGAGAGCGGCCGGCCGAGTCCGAGGACGAGAACGGTGCGGCCTCGGCAACCGAAGCCGCGCTCGGCACGCCCGGTCCGGTGGCACCCGATCAGGCACACCTGGTGGTCGCCGCGCCGCCCGCCGTTCAGCGGCCGCTCGAAGCGTCCTTCGGCCCCGCGAGCATCCCCGCCGTGGACGTGGGGCCCGCCGCGCCCACGGCAGGACCCAAGACACCCGACCCCGCATCCGGCGGGAACACGCAGACCGGTGGGGGCGGCGAAGAATCCCCGAGCGAGCCGTCGGCGCCCGCTCCGGAGACCGGAAACGGCTCCGGGACCGACACGCCGGCCGGCGGTGGTGACGACACTCAGGGCCCGGAGGCCGAGGCCCCGTCCGGAGGGCCGCTCGGAGATCTGCTCGGAGGACTGCTCGGCGGGCTGCTGGGAGGCGCCTGACCGGCCGGGGACGCCGTGGCGCGGGACGACCGGCGTGGCCCGGCCGGGCTCAGCGGCCCGCCGACCGCACGATCGTGAACACCGCGCCCTCCGGATCCGCGACCGTGGCGAGCCGCCCGCTCGATCCCTCCCGCGGCGGCTGCAGGATATGTCCGCCGAGCTCCACCACACGCGCGGCGGCGTCGTCCGTGTCGGACACCTCGAAATAGGTCATCCAGTGCGGTCCCCGGTCGCGCGGCAGCGCATGGCCCACCCCGTGGAGAGCCGCCACGGGGCGGCCTTCCAGATGCAGGGTCTGGTAGTCGAAGTCGGCCGAGACGACCGCCTCCAACTCGAACCCGAACACAGCCTGGTAGAACTTGGCGACCGAGGACGTCTCGCGTGTCACCAGCTCGTTCCAGACAGGGGTTCCGGGTTCGCCCGCCAGGGCCGTACCGACGTGCTCGGCGGCCTGCCAGATACCGAAGACCGCTCCGCTCGGGTCGGAGGCGATGGCGAGGCGGCCCGCACTCCCGGCGACGATCGGCCCGACGGCGACCGTGCCGCCGCAGGCGCGGATCACCTCCGCGGTGAGATCGGCGTCCTCGGTGGCGAGATAGGTGGTCCAGGCGATCGGCAGGTGGCGGTCTGGGGGAAGCTGGCCGATGCCCGCGACTTCCTTCCCGTGAAGCAGCGCGCGGACGTACGGCCCGAGCTCTTCGGGTCCCGGCCGGAACTCCCAGCCGAACAGATTGCCGTAGAACTCCTGGGTCGCGGTCAGGCCGTGCACGATCAGACTCACCCAGCAAGGTGCTCCGGGCGTGCGCCGGGCGGCAGCCTCGGTCATCTTCTTATCTCTCCTCGGACCATCGTCGTGGCCGTACGGGGGGAACGGGGCCGGTACGCCGTCCAGCGGTACGGATACGGGTGTGTACGCTCCGTGCAGATGCTCGCACCACCGAGCTCCGCAGGCACCCCGGCCGCGCCGCATTTTCCGGGTTCTGAAGGTGCGAAGACCGATTTGATGCGGTACGTCCATTTTGGCGTCACCCTATGCGGGACGCCGTCTGCGCGAAGATGGCACCTATGAAGCCCATCATCACCGCATCCGAATATGCGAGCGAGTCGGCAGGGCCACGTCCGCCGGTGCTCCTGGACATCCGCTGGCAGCTGGGCGGTCCGCACGGCCGCCCCGATTACGAAGCCGGGCACATCCCCGGCGCGGTGTTCGTCGACCTCGATGCGGAGCTCGCCGGTCCGGCGGGCAGCGGCGGTCGCCACCCGCTGCCCCGCCCGGAAACCTTCGGGGCGGCCATGCGGCGGGCCGGCGTCTCCCACGGCACACCGGTGGTGGTCTACGACGGCGGCCTGGGCTGGGCGGCGGCCCGCGCCTGGTGGCTCCTGCGCTGGGCGGGACACCCCGACGTCCGGGTTCTGGACGGCGGTCTCGCGGCGTGGACCGGAGAGCTCTCGACGAAGATTCCGACGCCCGACGAGGGCGATTTCCGGCCCGAACCGGGTGCGCTCCCCCTGCTGGACGCGGACGCAGCCGCGGCACTCGCCCGCTCGGGACTGCTGCTCGACGCACGGGCGGCGGAGCGCTACCGGGGCGATGTGGAGCCGATCGACCGGGTGGGCGGCCATATCCCCGGCGCGGTATCGGCCCCGACCGTACAGAACGTGGCCGAGGACGGGCGATTCCTCCCCGCCGGTTCGCTGGCTTCCCGTTTCGCCGCCCTGGGGGCCGGCGCGGGCACCGAGGTCGGTGTCTACTGCGGCTCGGGTGTCTCGGGCGCCCATGAGGTGCTGGCGCTGGAGATCGCCGGTCACCGGGCGGCGCTGTACGCGGGTTCCTGGTCCGAGTGGTCCTCGGACGAGTCCCGCCCCGTCGCGACCGGGCCGGACCCCAGCTGACGCGGCCCGTCTCCGGACAGAGCGAGGGCCCGTACGCAGCGGCGTACGGGCCCTCGTCATGCTACGGACATCCGGATGGCCCTCAGTCCTGCTTCTTCCGGCGCGTGCCGAAGACGATCTCGTCCCAGCTGGGCACCGCGGCCCGGCGACCCGGACGGACTCCGTCCGCCTCCGCCTGCCGGTCCGTCGTCCCGGTCAGCCGGTCGCGGTGGCCGGCCACCGCGCGCGGCATCAGCACGTCCGCGTAGGCGGAACCCGCACCCGCGGATGCGGCAGCCGCCGGCGGCTCGTCGGCCTCCGGCTCCTGGACGGCGGGTTCGATCGCCGGCGGTTCGGGCTGCTGGGGACGCTCCGGGACGACCATGTCGCCACGGAAGCTGGGGACCGCCTCCAACAGGCTGGTCAGCGAGTCGCGCTCGCCGGCCGACACACCGCTGATGCGCTCCTCCGGCTCCGGTGCCGGGGGAGTGGGGCGCTCGATCTGACGGTCGAGCGCACGGTCCAGCGGCCGGTCGCGCGGCAGCCGTGCGATCCGCGGCACGAACGGGAAGCTGGGCTCCGGCGCAGCGACGTCGTCCGTCTCGCCGATCAGCGAGCGTGCTTCGTCGTCCACCGCCTGGACCAGCCGGCGCGGCGGGTCGTACGTCCAGCTCGCCGAGTGCGGTTCGCCCGCGACCCGGTACACCAGGAGGACCTCCCAGGTGCCGTCGTCCCGGCGCCAGGAGTCCCACTGGACGGTTTCCTTGTCGGCTCCGCGCATCAGGAGGCGCTCCTGCACCGCCTCGCCGAGCTGGGGGCCGGTGTTCTCGCCGGGACGGCGCACAGGAGTCTTCCGGGCCCGCTCGGCCATGAAGGCGCGCTCGGCGAGGACGGGGCCCTCGAAGCGGCGCACACGGTCGACGGGGATTCCGGCGAACTGGGCGACTTCCTCCGCGGAGGCACCGGCTCGTATCCGTGCCTGGATGTCGCGGGGGCGGAGGTGGCTCTCCACCTCGATCTCGATCTGGCCGAGCCTGGCGCGGTCATTGCGCACGGCGGCACGCAGCCGCTCATCGATCGGAAGCGTGTACTCCGTGCTGTCCGCAGCCTTGAGCACCAGTCGTGTGCCGTCGTTTGAGACGGCCACGACACGCAGTTCGGGCATGGGAACCTCCCGGGTGGTGCCTGCCGACGTCACGTGCGTCGCTGCTTCCGCTAGTCGAGTGTGGCCTGCCCGGGTGCAGCCTGCCACAACCTTGCCAAGTTACCCGGCGTGTCGGGCGTTGGCCCTGGATCGCCACCATGGCACGGTTACCTGTTTGCGACACATAGTGACCATTTGGTCGCTCTGTGTTGCAGGCGCCCGTGCGATGCCGCGGCGCCGCCGGTTCGAGTGCCGTCTTCGGCCCCCTCCCGCAGGTCCCGGATACCCATGTGGGAGTCCGGCCCCAGGGCTCGCCACAGTACTCCATTCGGGCCACGGGGGTGGACCGGCGCGCCGCCGAAGTTCTCGCCGGGCACGGGAGTTGGGCTACCCAGTTGTCGGCACTATGCCCTCAATGCGTGTGCTGCTTCACACAATCTCCAGAATCGGAACTATTCCCTTCGCTCATATGTCCATTCTTGGTGCAGGGTGGGGTAGTTGTCGAGCAAGGGCTGGTAATGGATCAGAAGCCGCAAAGGGATGCGGAACCCGGGCAGAAGCGCATAGATCTGAGCCTGCCGCAGGTCGCGGGCAGCGCGGTCGCCGCGGTCGCCGCGGCGGTGATGGCTTCGCAGCTGGGTGTGTACGGGACGATCGCCGGCGCCGGCGTGATGAGTGTCGTCGCCACCTGCGGGGGGTCGGTCTTCCAGCACTTCTTCCGTCGCACGGGTGAGCAGATCCGCGAAGTCACCGTCCAGGCGAAGCATCCGGCCGGCCGTCAGGTGGCCGTACTCATCCGGGAGACGGCCCCGGCGGAGCCGGCACGACTCCCGGGTGACGATGCGACGAGGGTCCTGCGGCCGGCACGGCTCCCGGGCGACGACGCGACGACGGTCCTGCGCACGGTGGAGTCCGACCCGGAGCGTACGCAGCTGCTGAGAGCCGACGCGGACGCGACGCAGCTGCTCGGCCGGGTCCGGCCCGACGCGTACTCGGACGCCCGTACCCACGGCACCCGGATCCGGGGCGCACGGCGCTCGGCGCTCGCGGCGGTCGCCGTCTTCGCCCTTTCGATGGCCGGTATCACCGCCTACGAACTGGTCTCCGGCAACGACCTCAGCGGCGGCGGAGGGACGACCGTCGGTTCCGTCGTGCACGGCGAACGGGACACGGGAACGACCGCTCCGGAGCCTTCGGGCAGCACCGGCGAGGAGCGGGACGGCGACCACGACAGCGATCCGGGCAGCGGGGCCGGCACCACGCCCGGGACGGACGCGGACGACGGGCGGAGCACGGCTCCGGACCCGGTTCCGGACCGGAGCGGCGGCTCGTCGGCCGATCCCGGAACCACACCTTCCGCCCCCGGCGGAGACCCGGCCCCGGATCCCACCGCCACTCCGACGGCGCCCGGCGACGGAGCTCCGGCGTCACCGGACCCGACCGGAGCCGGTGACGCCCCGGAGCCGAGCGACGGGGCCACAGGGGGGACGGACGCCGGCCGGTGACCGGCCGTCCGCGCGGCACCGCAGGGTTCAGTCGCCCAGAACGCGCCGCAGGTAGTCGTTGGCGAACAGCCGGTCCGGGTCGAGCCGGTCGCGTACGGCGGTGAACTCGCCGAACTTCGGGTACGCCCCGGCCAGATACTCGGCGTCCCGGGTGTGGATCTTTCCCCAGTGCGGGCGTCCGGCATAGCCCGTCATGATCCGTTCGACGGCCGTGAAGTACGCCTGGTGCGGGGTGCCGCGGTACAGGTGCACGGCGATGTACGCGCTCTCGCGGCCGTGGGCCGTGGAGAGCGTGATGTCGTCCGCGGGCGCCGTCCGGACCTCCACCGGGAAGCCGACCCGCAGCGGTGAGCGCTCGACCATGGCCTTGACCTCGCGCAGCGCCTCGACCGCGGCCTCGCGCGGCAGGGCGTACTCCATCTCGACGAAGCGCACCCGCCGGGGACTGGTGAACACCTTGTAGGGAACGTCGGTGTACGTACGGGCCGACAGGGCACGGCTGGAGAGCTTCGCGAGGGAGGGGATGGTCCCCGGGACCGCCCGGCCGACCGAACAGGCGACCTGGAAGATCCCGTTGGAGAGGAGCTCGTCCTCGATCCAGCCGCTGATCCGGCCGGGCGGATCGGCGGGGCCCGCGCTGCGGTTGTTGCGCTTGGTGTTGCAGTTGCCGGTGTGAGGGAACCAATAGAACTCGAAGTGCTCGTTCTCGGCGACCAGCTGATCGAAGTCGGCGGTGACCCGGTCGAAGGTCATCGGTTCCTCGCGTGCCCTGAGCAGGAAGACCGGCTCCACCGCGAACGTGACCGCGGTGACCACACCGAGTGCGCCGAGCCCGATCCGGGCGGCCGCGAAGACATCGGAGTTCTCGCTCTTCGAACAGCGCAGTACCGTGCCACCCGCGGTGACCAGTTCCAGCGCGCGTATCTGCGCGGAGATGGAAGCCGAGTCGCGGCCGGTGCCGTGGGTACCGGTGGAGGTGGCCCCGGCAACCGTCTGCTCCATGATGTCGCCCATGTTGGTGAGCGAGAGCCCCTCGCGGGCAAGCACCGTGTTGAGACGCTTCAGCGGGGTGCCCGCCTCGACGGTCACCGTCATCGCCGTACGGTCGATCTCCCGGATCCCGGTGAGCAGACCGGGGCGGATCAGCACACCGTCGGTCGCCGCGGCCGCGGTGAACGAGTGACCGGTGCCGACCGGCTTCACCGTCAGGCCGTCCTCGGAGGCCCTGCGGAGCACCTCGGCGAGCTCGTCGACGGAGGCGGGGGACACGGTCCGTACCGGCCGGGCGGTGACGTTTCCCGCCCAGTTACGCCACGTGCTCGTCGTCGTCCGTGCGTAGGTGTCGGTCATCTTCCCCGCGCCCTCCCGTAGGAACCGGCTCGGCGAGCCGGCGATACCCCAGGAACGCCACCGCGGCCGCGAGCGCTCCCGCCACGGCGGGCACCGCGTACCCCGCCTCGGCCCCCGAGGCGTCGACCACCCAGCCGGCGGCGGAGGAGCCGAGCGCCACTCCGACAGCGAGCCCGGTACTGGTCCAGGTCATGCCCTCGGTCAGCTGGGTGCGCGGTACGTGCTGTTCGACGAGGGCCATGGTGGTGACCATCGTCGGTGCGATGGCGAGACCCGCGACAAAGAGCGCCACGGCCAGGAACGGCAGGCTCCCGGCCAATTGGAGGGGGATCATACTCACGGCCATCGCGCAGACCCCCACCAGCCACCTCGTGGACGACTTCCCCCTGAGGTGCAGCAGGCCGAAGACGGCTCCCGCGAGACACGACCCCAGGGCGTAGACCGCCAGGACGAGGCTGGCCGCCGCCTTGTGGCCGCGCTCCTCCGCGAAGGCCACCGTCACCACGTCGACCGCACCGAAGATCGCGCCCGTGGCGACGAAAGTGACCACCAGGACCTGCAGACCGGTCGAGCGGAGCGCCGAACCGCCCGAGTGGTGCTCCTTGGGGTGCGGTCGCGGCTCGGTGGCACGCTGGGCGGTCAGCCAGAAGACGCCGATCACCAGGAACACGGCCGCGAGCAGCGGCCCGGCCTCCGGGAACCACGCCGTGGACAGGCCGATGGAGATGATCGGCCCGAAGATGAAGCACACCTCGTCGACGATCGACTCCCAGGCGTACGCGGTGTGCAGCTGACGGCCGGAACCCCGGTAGATCTCGGCCCAGCGTGCCCTGACCATCGAACCCACGCTCGGGACGCAGCCGGCCCCCGCGGCGAAGACGAAGAGGGTCCAGTCCGGCAGCCGCTGCTGGGCGCAGATCAGGAGCCCCGCGACCGCCGCGACGGAGACCAGGGTGACCGGGCGCAGGACACGGCGCTGCCCGTACCGGTCGACCAGCCGGGAGATCTGCGGCCCCACGACGGCCGCGGCCATGGCGAGCGTCGCCGAGAGCGCACCGGCGAGCCCGTAGCGGCCGGTGATCTGGGACACCATCGTCACCACGCCGATCCCCATCATGGAGAGGGGCATCCGGCCGAAGAATCCTGCCGCCGAGAAACCCCTGGTGCCGGGGGCGGCGAAGATGGCGCGGTAGGGGCTGGGCAAGAGGAGCTCCGGGGAAGCCTGTCAGGCGTATAGATGGCTGATACAGCTTACGGGCGGTCGCGGTCCCCGGGGACCGCGACCGATGTCGGCTGTCGCACGGGCGGAGGCGGGTGGCAGGATCGGGTTCATGTCCGATCTGCGCGATCCCGCTCTCTACGACGCCCTGCTGCTGCTCTCCTTCGGCGGCCCCGAAGGCCCGGACGACGTGGTCCCGTTCCTGGCGAACGTGACACGGGGCAGGGGTATCCCCGAAGAACGGCTCAAGGAAGTCGGCAAGCACTACTTCCTGTTCGGCGGCGTCAGCCCGATCAACGCGCAGAACAGGTCGCTGCTCGACGCCCTGCGCAAGGACTTCGCCGACCACGGCCTCGATCTGCCGGTGTACTGGGGCAACCGCAACTGGGCGCCGTACCTCACCGACACCCTCCGGGACATGGTCGCGGACGGCCATCGCCGCATCGCCGTCCTCGCCACCAGCGCCTACGCCTCGTACTCGGGCTGCCGCCAGTACCGCGAGAACCTCGCCGAGTCGCTGGCAGTGCTGGAGGCCGAGGGACTGCCGGTGCCGCGCGTGGACAAGCTCCGGCACTACTTCAACCACCCCGGCTTCGTACGCCCCATGGTGGACGGTGTGCTGGCCTCGCTGGCGGACCTCCCCGACGACGTCAGGCCAGGCGCGCACCTCGCGTTCACCACGCACTCCATCCCGACCTCCGCCGCCGACGCCTCGGGTCCCGTGTCGACGCACGGGGACGGCGGCTCCTACGTGGCGGAGCACCTCGACGTGGCCCGGGTGATCGTCGACGCGGTGCGCGAGGAGACCGGGACCGACCACCCGTGGCAGCTCGTCTACCAGTCGCGCAGCGGCGCCCCGCACATCCCGTGGCTGGAGCCCGACATCTGCGACCACCTGGAGACGCTCCACGGCGCCGGTGTCCCCGCGGTCGTCATGGCCCCCATCGGCTTCGTCTCGGACCACATGGAGGTCCTGTACGACCTCGACACGGAAGCCACCGCGAAGGCCGCCGAGCTGGGACTGCCGGTCCGCAGGTCCGCGACGGTCGGTGCGGACCCCAGGTTCGCGGCGGCCGTGCGTGAGCTCCTCCTGGAGCGCACCGCCGCCGAAGAGGGCCGCCCGGTGGACCGGTGCGCCCTGGGCGCTCTCGGCGCCTCCCACGACCTCTGCCCGGCCGGGTGCTGTCCGGCCAGGGCCGTCAGGCCCGCAGCCGCGGGTGCCGACAGCCCGTACGCCTGAAACCCCGGCATGCAAGCCGGCCGGAACACCCCTGGAGCGTTGTGACCGACCCCTTCCTGTCCGAACTGCTCGACCTCGCCCTGGAGGCGGCCCGCCGGGCCGGAGCCCTGCTGCGTGACGGCCGCCCGGCCGACCTGGGGGTGGCCGCGACGAAGTCCAGCCCCATCGACGTCGTCACCGAGATGGACATCCGGGCGGAGAAGCTCATCACGGGCTTCCTCTCCGGGAACCGCCCCCGCGACGGCTTCCTCGGCGAGGAGGGCGCCAGCGCCGAGGGCAGCAGCGGGATCCGGTGGGTCATCGATCCGCTCGACGGCACGGTGAACTACCTCTACGGGCTGCCCACCTGGGCCGTCTCCATCGCCGCCGAGCGCGACGGCGAGCGGGTCGTCGGCGTGGTCGAGGCCCCGATGCGCCGCGAGACGTTCCACGCGGTGCTCGGCGGCGGCGCGTACCTGAACGGCGAGGCCCTGACCTGCCGCCCCGCCCCGCCCTTCGGCGAGGCCCTCGTGTCGACCGGCTTCAACTACGTCACCGAAGTACGCACCCACCAGGCCGCCGTCGCCCAGCAGCTGATCCCGAAGCTGCGCGACATCCGGCGCGGCGGATCCGCCGCGGTCGACCTCTGCGACGTCGCGGCGGGCCGGCTCGACGGCTACTACGAACGCGGACTGCACCCCTGGGACCTGGCGGCCGGCGACCTCATCGCCCGCGAGGCCGGAGCGCTCACCGGAGGCCGGCCGGGTCTCCCGGCGGACGGCGACCTGACCGTCGCCGCGACCCCGGGCGTCTTCGAGCCGCTGCAGGTGCTCCTGGAGGAGCTGGGGGCCTGGCACGACTGATGCCGTGCCCGGGGCCCTGGCGGCACCCCGGACGGGCCTGGACGTACGAGAGGGCCCCGGGTGCCGTTATCGGCTCCGGGGCCCTCTCGTGGCGGCTCAGACGCTTGTGGCGCTGATTTCGACGCCGTGCTCGGCGGCGAGGCGGTGCAGGTCGTCCAGCTCTCCCTGCTCGACATCCGCGAGGAAGTCGTCGCCCGTCTCGCGAGCCCTCGTGAGATCGGTCTCGGTGGTCTTGATTCGTTGCAGCAGACCTGCGGTGAAAGCGTCCATGGAGCGCCCCCTCATCGTGGGTCGGTGGCACGGGGGTGTGCCCGGGATTCCCCCGGCCAGCGGTCGGGGGGCGGGTGATCACGCAGGCCCTCCGGGGAGAAGGGCGGGCTGTGGAACGCCACGTGCATGGCGTGATCGCGGGTGTGAAATCGTCCTCCCCGGGCCGCATGCCAGAGAAACCTCAACTGGCCCGGGAATCCGATGAATTCCCGGGAGGCGTAGCCCGGGCCGCGTCGTCTTACCGCCGGTTTATGCGCGTTACGGGCAGGATGGACGCGCACAGTCGGTGCCGCTGACGTGCAGCGAGCGGCCGGAACGAGGGCCGCTCGCCGTATTTCTGAAGATCTAGGGAAGGACTGCGCCGTGCGCGTACTCGTCGTCGAGGACGAGCAGCTGCTCGCCGATGCGGTGGCCACCGGACTGCGCCGGGAGGCCATGGCCGTCGACGTCGTCTACGACGGAGCGGCGGCCCTGGAGCGCGTCGGGGTCAACGACTACGACGTCGTGGTGCTGGACCGGGACCTCCCGCTGGTGCACGGGGACGACGTCTGCCGCAGGATCGTCGAGCTCGGCATGCCCACCAGGATCCTCATGCTCACCGCGTCCGGGGACGTCAGCGACCGGGTCGAGGGCCTGGAGCTCGGCGCGGACGACTATCTGCCCAAGCCCTTCGCCTTCAGTGAGCTGACCGCTCGGGTACGGGCCCTGGGGCGCCGCACCACGGTCGCTCTGCCGCCCGTCCTGGAGCGGGCCGGCATCAAGCTCGACCCCAACCGCCGCGAGGTCTTCCGGGACGAGCAGGAGATCCAGCTGGCCCCGAAGGAATTCGCCGTGCTCGAGGTGCTGATGCGCAGCGAGGGCGCGGTCGTCTCGGCCGAGCAGCTCCTGGAGAAGGCCTGGGACGAGAACACCGACCCCTTCACCAACGTGGTGCGTGTGACGGTGATGACCCTGCGGCGCAAGCTCGGGGAACCTCCCGTCATCGTCACCGTGCCCGGCTCCGGATACAGGATCTGAGCGCCCCGTGGCAGCCTCCCCGGCGCCCGTGAAGGCGCCTCCGAAGCCGACCTGGGAGCCCAAGCCGCAGGAGCCGCCGTACCCCTGGCTGCGCCCGACCATCCGGATACGGCTCACCCTGCTCTACGGCGGCATGTTCCTGATCGCGGGCATCCTGCTGCTCTCGATCATCTACATGCTGGCGGCACAGGCGCTGAACGTGGGCAGCGACCTGCCGTTCCGGATCGTCACCGGCCAGGTCACCAGCGAGGTCTGCGACCTGCCGAAGAATGCGAGCCCGGAGACCTTCAACGCCTCCATGAACGCCTGCGTCAACCAGCAGCGCCAGCAGGCGCTCGACTCCCTGCTGAACCGTTCGCTGCTGGCCCTCGTGGGCCTCAGCATCATCGCGTTCGCCTTCGGCTACGCCATGGCCGGCCGCGTCCTGTCCCCGTTGGGCAGGATCACCCGCACCGCACGCAGGGTGGCCGGGACGGACCTGTCCCGCCGGATCGAGCTGGACGGCCCGGACGACGAGCTGAAGGAGCTCGCCGACACCTTCGACGAGATGCTGGACCGCCTGGAGCGGGCCTTCACGGCCCAGCAGCGATTCGTCGGGAACGCCTCGCACGAGCTGCGCACGCCGCTCGCGATCAACCGCACCCTGCTGGAGGTGCACCTCTCCGACCCCGAGGCCCCTACGGAGCTCCAGCAGCTCGGCAAGACACTTCTCGCCACCAACGAGCGCAGCGAGCAGCTGGTCGAAGGCCTGCTGCTGCTCGCCCGCAGCGAGAACCAGATCGTCGAGCGCAAACCGGTGGACCTCGCCGAGGTCGCCGACCGCGCCATCGACCAGGCCCGCGCCGAGGCGGCGCAGAAGGCGGTGGAGATCCGTGGCGAGCGTGCTCCGGCCGTCGTCCAGGGCAACGGTGTCCTCCTGGAGCGGATCGCGCTGAACCTCGTACAGAACGCCGTGCGCTACAACGTGGCGGAGGGCGGCTGGGTGGAGGTCACCACGGAGCTCCAGCCCGGACAGGCGCTCCTGGTGGTCTCGAACACAGGTCCTGTGGTGCCCGCCTACGAGGTCGACAACCTCTTCGAGCCGTTCAGGCGGCTGCGCACGGAACGCACAGGCAGCGACAAGGGGGTGGGGCTCGGCCTGTCGATCGCGCGGTCCGTCGCGCGGGCGCACGGAGGCCGTATCATCGCGGAGCCCCGCGAGGGCGGTGGTCTCGTGATGCGCGTCACCCTGCCGGTCTGAGAGGCTTCGCGGTGTGAAGCCGCATTGGATCGCTCTGTTCGCTTTGGGCGGAATTTTCGGGCGCCAGTCCCGTTGACTCCCTGTGTGATCGATCACAGGAGCCATTTTCGGTCCTTCTACTCTCGGTGATCACGTCTCTGCCGGAAAGCCGGGAAACGTCCGGGTTTCCGGGGGTCGATATCACGGGAAGTACACGGGGTGGCACCCGTGAACTGCAGCAATCGGACCGTGTACGGTCCCCATCGCCACCCAAGCTGATCGCTCTCGGGAGATCCGGTTGGGTGTCGATTGAGTAACAGACCTTGATGTGAGGCAAAATCTCCGCCTCAGGTCGGGCACAAGTCCGGCCTCTCACGCGTTACGTGCGCTGAGACACCGCAGACACCCAAGAGGGGGAGAGCGACATGGCAACGGATTACGACACCCCACGCAAGACTGACGACGACGTGGACCAGGACAGCCTCGAAGAGCTCAAGGCTCGTCGGAGCGACAAGACGGCATCCGCCGTCGACGTGGACGAGTTCGACGCGGCAGAGGGCCTTGAGCTGCCCGGCGCGGACCTGTCCAACGAAGAACTGGCCGTGCGGGTCCTGCCCAAGCAGGCGGACGAGTTCACCTGCATGAGCTGCTTCCTGGTCCACCACAGGAGTCAGCTGGCGCGCGAGAAGAACGGCCAGCCCATCTGCCGCGACTGCGACTGAGGCAGGCCGGCCGTGGCAGGCGACACACCGTTCCGGAAGCGGCGCTTGCGGCGCACGAAGTCGTCGGAGGCGCATCAGGGCGGCACAGGCCCGGCAGAGGGCGCAAGCACTCCTGCCGAGCACCAGGCCGCCCTGCCGCCCTCTCCCGGCACATCTGACGACGAGCGGGGCCGGTCGGCCTCGCTCGAAGCGGTCCGGGCAGCGGCATCTCCGGAGATGCCCGGACAGGACGGCACGACGGAGCCCACGACCGGGGCAGGCCGTCTGAGAAGACTGAAACGGGGCGTACACAAGGGCGGGGAGAGCGCCAGAGCGGCGGTCGGCCAGCTGGCCGACCGGATCATCGACACGGCTCCCCGCATCCCTGTGCGCGACCTCGCCACACTGCGCAAGCAGTTCCCGGGACTCGGTCCCGAAGAACTCGCCGACAAGCTCGTCGCGGGCGCGTGCAACGCGACCGCCACCGTCGGCGCAGGTATCGGGGCGGCGGCCATGATGCCCGTACCCCCCGCCATGCTGGCCGAGCTGGCTGCCGAGATCACCGGCGTGGCAGCCATCGAGATGAAGCTCGTCGCCGAGCTCCACGAGGTCTACGGCCGGCGCCCGCCGGGCAACCTGGGGCAGCGCAGCACCGCGTATCTGACGTCCTGGACGGAGGAGCGCGGCATCGACGTGTCACGCCCCACCACGCTGAACGCGGCGCTGGGCGGGCAGATGAAGCGCGAACTGCGTCAGCAGATCATGAAGCGCATGGTGCGCGACCTGCCCAACCTCATTCCGTTCATGATCGGCGCCGCCGTGGGCGCGCTGATGAACCGCAGGGACACCAGGAAGCTGGCCGACCGGGTCAGGGCCGATCTGCGCAAGCAGCAGGTCACCTGGGACCGGCTCCCCGAGCTGCCCCCGCTGGAGCAGCCCGCGGTGCCCGCGAAGGAACTGCCGAAGGGGCTCGACGAGCCCGGCGTCTAGGGCCTCGGGCCGGGGCGCCCCGCCGGTGCCTCAGGCAGGGACACCCGCGAGGGCGGCCACCAGGGCCTGCGGCTCCCGGGTCGAGAGATAGACGTACGGCGTCGGGTCGTCCGGATCCGTGACCTTCACCCGCACGGCGGTCGGGATGTAGCTGCGCAGCAGCATGAAGGCGCGGGGATCCGCCTTGTACGAGCGCCAGGCGCGCGCCTCCTCCGCATCCAGTGCCTCGGCGTCGCCGAGCGCCGACAGCGGGATACGCGCGTCGCCCGCGACGAGGGCGCCGGCCACCACACGGACGCGCGCCGAGCCGTACTGGCTCACCACCACGGCAGCCGCGGCCGTGCCGCCGGCCAGCCCACCGAGCATGGGCAGCGTGCCGAGCGGCAGGAGCATCAGGGCACAGGCGACTCCGACCCCGAAGGCGATGAGCCACCACGTGCGGGGTGCGGTGAGACGTTCGTCGAAGGGCGGTGCGGAAGGCTGCATGGAGCCAAGCTTGGCACGGCGCGACCTGCGATCGGCCGCGCGGGTAAGGTCTGCGCCTGTGAGTGGAACATCAACACGTCTGACACCCCCGGCCGATGCCGCGAAGCCGGAACGGCACCCTGATGCCCCGGCGCCGGGCACGCTGCTGGGGTCGCACTACGAGCAATGCTTCGGCTGCGGCGATGAGCAGCCCCACGGGCTGCACCTGCGGGCACGGGCCGGAGAAGGTGTGAGCGTCACCGCCGAGTTCACCGTGAAGCCCGCGCACCAGGGTGCTCCGGGGCTCGCGCACGGCGGTGTGCTCGCCACGGCGATGGACGAGACCCTCGGCGCCCTGAGCTGGCTGCTGCGGGTGATCGCGGTGACCGGACGGCTGGAGACCGACTACGTCAGGCCGGTGCCGGTGGACACGGTGCTCTTCCTGGACGCCGAGGTCACCGCCGTGCACAGGCGGAAGATCTTCTGCCGGGCCACCGGCCGGATCGGCGGCCCCGACGGGCCCGTCGCGGTCCGTGCCGAGGCCCTCTTCATCGAGGTCAAGATGGACCACTTCATCGACAACGGCCGGCCTGAGGAGATCCGGGCGGCGATGGCCGACCCGGACCAGGTCAGGCGTGCCCGTGCCTTCGAGGTGAACCCGTGATGCGCCATCCCGTCGACGTACTGATCCGCCGGGTCGACCCGGACGTGCCGATCCCCGCCTACGGACACCCGGGCGATGCCGGTGCCGATCTGGTGACCACCCAGGCTGCCGAGCTCGCCCCGGGCGAGCGGGCGGTGCTCCCCACCGGGGTGTCGATCGCGCTGCCCGACGGGTACGCGGCGTTCGTGCACCCCCGCTCCGGCCTCGCAGCCCGCTGCGGAGTGGCCCTCGTGAATGCCCCAGGGACGGTTGATGCCGGGTACCGTGGGGAGATCAAGGTAATCGTGGTCAATCTCGACCCGCGCGAGACCGTGCGGTTCGAGAGGTTCGACCGGATTGCCCAGCTGGTCGTCCAGCAGGTCGAGAAGGTGCGCTTCCACGAGGTGGCGGAACTTCCCGGTTCGGCGCGGGCCGAGGGGGGCTTCGGGTCCACCGGCGGTCACGCCGCCGTGGACGGCGTCAGGGGCGGTAACACCCAGGGTGGGAACAGCTACGCTTCGGTCGTATCCGACCGGGAAGGACAGTGACGTGTTCGGACGTCGCAAGAACAGTGGTTCCGCCGAGGACACGGCGGACGAAGCGCGCGAGGCCGAGCAGGTCGCCGACGAGCTCGATGGCACCGACGGAGCCGCATCCGGCTCGCGCCGGACGAACCTTCCGCCGGCCCCCAGGCCGGACGGGCCGTGGGACATCTCCGAGGTCTCCCAGCCCGGTGAGGGACGGGTGGACCTCGGCGGCATCTTCGTGCCCGGAGTCGAAGGCATGGAGCTGCGGGTGGAGGTGGCCGGTGACGCGATCGTCGCCGCCACCGTCGTCCTGCGCGACAGCGCGGTCCAGCTGCAGGCCTTCGCGGCCCCCAAGAAGCAGGGCATCTGGGGCGAGGTCCGCGAGGAGATCGCCTCGGGCATCACCCAGCAGGGCGGGATCATCGACGAGGTCGAGGGCCCGCTGGGCTGGGAGCTGCGCGCGCAGGTCCCCGTACAGCTCCCCGACGGGAAGAACGGCGTACAGCTGGTGCGCTTCATCGGTGTCGACGGACCTCGCTGGTTCCTGCGCGGAGTGATCTCCGGTCAGGGTGCCGTGCAGCCGGAGGCGGCCGGACTCCTGGAGACGATCTTCCGGGACACCGTGGTCGTCCGTGGCGACGGCCCGATGGCCCCGCGCGACCCGATCGTCCTGAAGCTTCCCAACGACGCCCAGATGGTGCCGGAGGGTGTGCAGCAGGAGGACCAGGAGAGCTCGAAGTTCTCCGGCGGCATGGGTCAGCTCCAGCGCGGACCCGAGATCACCGAGGTGCGCTGAGCGACTCGCACAGCATGATTCGGCCGGTGGGCCGTACCCCTTGCGGGGTGCGGCCCACCGGCCATTGCCCGTGCGTGTGCCTCGTGCACATACTGGCGGCGACGAGAGCACGTACGTACCGGGGAGAGACATGACCGAGAGCGCCACCGGACAGAGCGGCACGGCAGTGGCCGAGGACCCGGCCGGCGGGCCCATGGTGCGGATCGAGGACCTGCACCGCTCGTACGGAACCGGCGCCGCCGCCGTGCACGCCCTGCGCGGCGTCTCCTTCGAGATCCCGCGCGGGGAACTGGTCGCGCTCAAGGGCCGCTCGGGCTCCGGCAAGACGACCCTGCTCAACCTCGTCGGCGGCCTCGACTCACCGGACAGCGGCCGGATCACCGTCGACGGTACGGACCTCTCCGAGCTCGGCGAGAACGGCCTGCTGGAGCTGCGCAGGGACCGGATCGGCTTCATCTTCCAGTCGTTCGGCCTGATCCCGATCCTGACCGCGGCGGAGAACGTCGGGGTGCCGATGCGGCTGCGCCGGGCGGAGCCGGGGGAGCGCGAGGACCGGGTGGCGCTGCTGCTCTCCCTGGTGGGCCTCGGCGACCACGCCCAGCAGCGCCCCGGCGAGCTCTCCGGCGGCCAGCAGCAGCGCGTCGCCATCGCCCGCGCGCTGGCCAACCGGCCCGCGCTCCTGATCGCCGACGAGCCCACCGGGCAGCTGGACGCGGAGACGGGCCTTGCGGTCATGGAGCTGCTGCGGGCCGTGGTGCGCAGCGAGGGCGTCACCGTTCTCGTCGCCACCCACGACGCGCAGCTGCTCGGCTTCGCCGACCGGGTCCTGGAGCTCAGTGACGGGCACATCGTCGAGCAGGTGTGAACAGCGGGCACCCCGCGGGGCCGCATCAGAATCCCGTCAATACGGACCCTGCGTCCGCCCCTGGTCCCATATGCCGGAAATTCTCGGGGTAGCTTCTGAAGCAGCCGCCGGATACACGGCGGCCGGTCAGAGAAGACAATGGGGCCATGGCACGCGGCAAGCTTCGGATCTACCTGGGTGCGGCACCCGGCGTCGGCAAGACGTACGCGATGCTGTCCGAGGCGCACCGCCGGGTGGAACGGGGCACGGACTGCGTCGTCGCGTTCGTGGAGCACCACGAACGGGAACGCACCGAGGTGCTGCTGCACGGCCTCGAACAGATCCGCCGGCGCGAGATCGAGTACCGGTCCGTCGTTTTCACGGAGATGGACGTCGAAGCGGTTCTGGAGCGGGCCCCCGCCGTCGCGCTGGTGGACGAACTGGCCCACACCAATGTGCCGGGCTCACGCAACGCCAAGCGCTGGCAGGACGTCGAGGAGCTCCTGAAGGCCGGCATCGATGTGATCTCCACCGTGAACATCCAGCACCTGGAGTCGCTCGGTGACGTCGTCGAGTCGATAACCGGTGTACGGCAGAAGGAGACCATCCCCGACGAGGTGGCACGCCGGGCCGACCAGATCGAGCTTGTCGACATGTCGCCCCAGGCGCTGCGCCGCCGCATGGCGCACGGCAACATCTACCGGTCCGACAAGGTCGACGCGGCCCTGTCCAACTACTTCCGCCCGGGCAACCTCACCGCCCTGCGCGAGCTGGCCCTCCTGTGGGTCGCCGACCGCGTCGACGAGTACCTCCAGCAGTACCGGGGCGAGCACAACATCCGCACCACCTGGCAGGCCCGCGAACGCATCGTGGTGGGACTGACCGGCGGCCCCGAAGGCCGTACGCTCATCCGCCGCGCGTCCCGGATGGCGGCCAAGGGCTCCGGCAGCGAGATCCTCGCGGTGTACATCGCCCGCAGCGACGGGCTGACCTCCGCGTCGCCCAAGGAGCTCGCGGTCCAGCGCACCCTCGTCGAGGACCTCGGCGGCACCTTCCACCACGTCATCGGCGACGACATACCCTCGGCGCTCCTCGAATTCGCCCGGGGCGTCAACGCCACCCAGATCGTTCTCGGCTCCAGCCGCCGCAAGGCCTGGCAGTACATCTACGGCCCCGGAGTCGGCGCCACCGTCGCCCGCGAGTCCGGACCCGACCTGGACGTCCACATCGTCACGCACGAAGAGGTCGCCAAGGGGCGCGGCCTCCCCATCGCCCGCGGAGCCCGGCTCGGGCGCACCCGGATCATCTGGGGCTGGACGGTCGGCGTCCTCGGACCGGCCCTGCTCACCCTGCTGCTGCTCCGCCTGGAGAACGGCCCGGGTCTCGCCAACGACGTCCTGCTCTTCCTCTTCCTGACCGTCGCGGCGGCCCTGCTCGGCGGACTGGCGCCCGCGCTGGCCTCGGCCGCCGTCGGCTCCATGCTCCTGAACTACTGGTTCACCCCGCCCACCCACACGCTGACGGTGCAGGACCCCGAGAACTTCGTCGCCATCGTGATCTTCTTCGCGGTGGCCGTCGCGGTCGCCTCCGTGGTGGACCTGGCGGCGCGCCGCACCCATCAGGCGGCACGGCTGCGCGCCGAGTCGGAGATCCTCTCCGCCCTGGCCGGGAGCGTCCTGCGCGGCGAGACGGCCCTGGACGCCCTGCTGGAGCGGGTCCGAGAGACCTTCGGCATGGAGTCCGTCGCCCTGCTGGAGCGGCAGAGCGACGTGGATCCGTGGACCTGCGCCGGATCCGTCGGCCCCGCCCCGGTGGCCCGGCCGGACGACGCCGACGTCGACATGCCGGTCGGCGACAACATGGCGCTCGCCCTCTCCGGCCGGGTACTGCCCGCCGAGGACCGCCGGGTGCTCGGAGCGTTCGCGGCGCAGGCCGCGGTGGTCCTGGACCGGCAGCGCCTGGTGGGGGAGGCCGAGGCGGCACGCCGGCTGGCCGAGGGCAACCGGATCAGGACCGCGCTGCTCGCCGCCGTCAGCCACGACCTGCGTACCCCTCTGGCGGCCATCAAGGCCGCCGTGAGCTCGCTGCGAGCCGACGACGTCGCCTGGTCCGACGAGGACGAGGCCGAGTTCCTCGCGGCCATCGAGGACGGCGCCGACCGGCTGGACCACCTGATCGGCAACCTCCTCGACATGTCCCGCCTGCAGACCGGCACCGTCACCCCGCTCATCCGTGAGATCGACCTCGACGAGGTCGTGCCGATGGCCCTCGGAGGAGTACCCGAGGGCAGCGTCGACCTCGACATCCCCGAGACGCTGCCGATGGTCGCCGTCGACCCCGGGCTGCTGGAGCGGGCCGTCGCCAACATCGTGGAGAACGCGGTCAAGTACAGCCCCGGCCGGGACCGCGTCACGGTCGCCGCCAGCGCCCTGGGCGAACGCGTCGAGCTGAGGGTGGCCGACCGCGGCCGAGGTGTCCCCGACGAGGGCAAGGAACGCATCTTCGAGCCCTTCCAGCGCTACGGCGACGCCCCGCGCGGCGCGGGAGTCGGCCTCGGGCTCGCCGTTGCCCGGGGCTTCGTGGAGTCCATGGGCGGAACCCTCGGGGCCGAGGACACCCCGGGCGGCGGACTCACGATGGTCCTCACGCTCAAGGCGGTACCCGGACAGGTCGGCGTCGGCCCCGGCCTGCCCGCCCAGGTCACCTCGTGAACCCCTCGGGGCGGAACCCCACCTCGTACACATGTTCAGGAAAGGCAGGATCGAGATGACCCGGGTGCTTGTGGTCGACGACGAGCCGCAGATCGTACGCGCCCTCGTGATCAATCTGAAGGCGCGCAGGTACGAGGTGGACGCGGCGCCGGACGGGGCGACAGCCCTGCAGCTTGCCGCCGCCCGCCATCCCGACGTCGTCGTCCTGGACCTCGGACTGCCCGACATGGACGGCGTCGAGGTGATCAAGGGCCTGCGCGGCTGGACACGTGTGCCGATCCTCGTGCTCTCCGCCCGCCACACCTCCGACGAGAAGGTCGAGGCCCTGGACGCCGGCGCCGACGACTACGTCACCAAGCCGTTCGGCATGGACGAGCTGCTGGCCCGGCTGCGCGCGGCGGTGCGCAGGGCCGAACCGGTCGGCCAGGACGGGGCCGACGACCTCGTGATCGTCGAGACACAGGGCTTCACCGTGGACCTGGCGGCGAAGAAGGTCCAAAGGGAGGGCCGCGATGTGCGGCTCACCCCCACGGAGTGGCACCTCCTGGAGGTCCTCGTCCGCAACGCCGGCCGGCTCGTCAGCCAGAAGCAGCTGCTCCAGGAGGTGTGGGGGCCCTCCTACGGCACCGAGACCAACTACCTGCGGGTCTACATGGCGCAGCTGCGCCGCAAGCTGGAGGCCGACCCCTCGCACCCCAGGCACTTCGTGACCGAGCCGGGCATGGGCTACCGCTTCGAGAAGGGCTGAGAACGGGGTCCGGGGGCGACCGTTGTCACCCGTTCGGGTGGCACCCCCTCGGGCCAGCCCTTACCACAGGAGACCGGTACCCTTCGGGTATGAGCGCTGTTCCCCGATTCGAGAAGGCCGGCAGGGCCGAGAAGCCGTCCGGCCGCTTCCGCCGCATGCTCGACCGGCTGTCCAGTTCCCAGGAGGACCTGGAGTCCGAGGAGCTGCAGGAGGACACGCACGCCTCGGGTTGCACGCGCATTTCCGAGTGCTCGGACCGCCAGATCGTCAAGGTGGCTGGTACCTTGCGGACGGTCACCTTGCGCCCGCGCGCCGGAGTGCCCGCCCTGGAGGCGGAGCTCTTCGACGGCACCGCGCCGCTCGACGTGGTCTGGCTGGGCCGGCGTTCCATCATCGGCATCGAGCCCGGCCGCAAGCTCATAGCCTCGGGCCGCATCGCCATGAGTCACGGGCGCCGGGTGCTGTTCAACCCCAAATACGAACTCCGACCACTCGGCAAGGAGTAGCCGGTGACGTCTCTCGACAAGCCGACGCCCGACACGGACCAGCCCCACAGCACCGACCAGCCGGCAGCCGACGCGAAAGCGGTCACGGAAGCCGCGCTCTTCGAGGCCTTCGGCGGCGTGCGCGGCATGGTGGAGACAGTCCTTCCCGGGCTGCTCTTCGTCACGATCTTCACCGTCAACAAGGACCTGAAGGCCTCGGCCATCGCCGCGCTGGCACTGTCCCTGGTGCTCGTCGTCGTACGGCTGATCCGCAAGGACACCGTCAAGCACGCCTTCAGCGGTGTCTTCGGCGTCGCCTTCGGTGTGGTCTTCGCGATGATGACGGGCAACGCCAAGGACTTCTATCTGCCGGGCATGATCTACACGCTCGGCCTGGCGCTCGCCTACCTCATCACGACCCTCGCCGGGGTCCCGCTGATCGGACTGATCCTCGGTCCGGTCTTCAAGGAGAACCTCTCCTGGCGCACCAGGAACCCCGGTCGCAAGAAGGCCTATGCCAAGGCCAGCTACGCGTGGGGGCTGATCCTGCTCGCCAAGTGCGCGATCCTCTTCCCGCTGTACTGGTGGGCCGACACCACGCAGCTCGGCTGGGTGCTGGTCGCGCTCAAGATCCCGCCGTTCCTGCTCGCGGTGTACCTGACCTGGGTCTTCCTCGCCAAGGCGCCGCCGCCCATCGACGTCTTCGCGGAGATGGAAGCGCAGGAGGAGGCCGAGAAGGCCCGCAAGGACGCGCAGAACGCCCGGGCCGCCGAGGCCCGCAACTACGAAGTCTGACCCGGCCCGTACGCACTGAACACGTGAGGGGCCCGGAACCGTGACACACGGTTCCGGGCCCCTCACGTGTGCAGTGCCTCAGCTGTCGGAGGGCTCGCGGCGGACCGACAGCAGGTCCTCCAGCTGCTCCTCACGGGCCTGGGCGGCCACGAACAGCAGCTCGTCACCGGCCTCCAGGGTCTCCTCGGGGCTCGGCGTCAGGACGCGCGTACCGCGGATGATGGTGACCAGCGAGGTGTCCTCGGGCCAGGCCACATCGCTGATCGGGGTGCCGGCCAGCGCCGACTCCGGGGGCAGCGTCAGCTCGACGAGGTTGGCGTCGCCGTGGCTGAAGCGCAGCAGCCGGACCAGATCACCGACGCTCACCGCCTCCTCGACCAGGGCGGACATCAGACGCGGCGTGGAGACCGCGACATCGACCCCCCAGGACTCGTTGAACAGCCACTCGTTCTTCGGGTTGTTGACCCGGGCGACGACCCGCGGAACGCCGTACTCGGTCTTGGCGAGCAGCGAGACGACCAGATTGACCTTGTCGTCGCCGGTCGCGGCGATGACCACGTTGCACCGCTGCAGCGCCGCCTCGTCCAGCGACGTGATCTCGCAGGCGTCCGCGAGCAGCCATTCGGCCATCGGGACCCGCTCCACCGAGATGGCGGTCGGCGCCTTGTCGATCAGCAGCACCTCGTGCCCGTTCTCCAGGAGCTCGGCCGCGATGGAACGCCCCACCGCGCCGGCCCCGGCAATCGACACGCGCATCAGTGACCGCCCTCCTCAGGACCTTCGGCAAAGGCCTCCTCGACCTTCGCGATCTCGTCCGTACGCATCATCACGTGGACCAGATCGCCCTCCTGCAGAACCGTCTGCGACGAGGGCAGAATGGCCTCGCCCAACCGGGTGATGAACGCCACGCGGACGCCCGTCTCCTCCTGCAGCGTGCTGATCTTGTGGCCGATCCAGGAGGGCGTCGTGTGCACCTCGGCGAGCTGGACACCACCGCTCGGGTCGCGCCACAGCGGCTCGGCACCCGACGGCAGCAGCCGTCGCAGCATCTGGTCCGCCGTCCAGCGGACCGTGGCCACGGTCGGGATGCCGAGACGCTGATAGACCTCGGCACGCTTCGGGTCGTAGATGCGCGCCGCGACGTTCTCGATGCCGAACATCTCGCGGGCCACCCGGGCCGCGATGATGTTGGAGTTGTCGCCGCTGCTCACCGCTGCGAACGCACCGGCCTCCTCGATCCCGGCCTCGCGGAGGGTGTCCTGGTCGAAACCGACCCCGCTCACCCGCCGGCCGCCGAACCCGGAACCGAGCCGGCGGAACGCCGTGGGGTCCTGGTCGATCACGGCGACCGTGTGCCCCTGCTGCTCCAGGGTCTGTGCGAGTGCGGCTCCGACTCGGCCGCAGCCCATGATGACGATGTGCACCTTGCGCCTACCTCGCAGTCCTGGTCGTCCGGATGACCTGCGAAAACACCCTGCTCACACTTCTCTCTCAGCTTGCGGGGCAAACAATGGGGCAACCACCTTCGGTGTTGCCCGGGGATGAGCTTATGCGGCGCCGCATCCACTGCCTCATCCGAGTGTGCGTACGCCGAGGCCGGAACGGCAAAGGGAACCCCGCGGGGGCCGTACGGCGAGGCCCGCGGGGGCTGGACCGAGAGGCCCGGGGAGCCCTCGCCCGGCCGCTCGCCCCGCAAGGATTCCGTTAAGGATTCCATGGACTTTTCCGGTGAGGGCGGGTAATTATGAAGGATTTACGGGCACCGAGGGGGTGGTGCTTCGGCGGCCCGTCTTCACAACGCTTACGATCCTCAGCGTGTCCAAACTGACCGACGTGCCCAAACGGATCCTGATCGGCCGGGCGCTGCGCAGCGACAAGCTGGGAGAGACACTCCTCCCCAAGCGCATCGCACTCCCCGTCTTCGCATCCGACCCGCTGTCCTCTGTGGCGTACGCCCCGGGAGAAGTCCTCCTCGTACTGTCCATCGCGGGCGTGTCGGCCTACCACTTCAGCCCGTGGATCGCGGCAGCCGTCGTGGTCCTCATGTTCACGGTGGTCGCCTCCTACCGGCAGAACGTGCGCGCCTACCCGAGCGGTGGCGGCGACTACGAGGTCGCCAACACCAACCTCGGCCCCAAGGCCGGTCTGACCGTCGCCAGCGCCCTCCTCGTCGACTACGTCCTCACCGTCGCCGTGTCGATCTCCTCCGGGGTGGAGAACCTCGGCTCCGCGATCCCCTTCGTGGTCGAGCACAAGACGCTCTGCGCCATCGCGGCCATCGTGCTGCTGACCCTGATGAACCTGCGGGGCGTGAAGGAGTCCGGAAAGCTCTTCGCCATCCCGACGTACCTCTTCGTGGCGGGGGTCTTCGCCATGATTCTCTGGGGCGCGTTCCGCGGGCTGGTCCTCGGCGACACCATGCACGCACCGACCTCGGACTACGAGATCAAGCCCGAGCACCAGGGGCTGGCCGGCTTCGCCCTCGTCTTCCTGCTGCTGCGGGCCTTCTCCTCCGGCTGTGCCGCGCTCACCGGTGTCGAGGCGATCAGCAACGGCGTGCCCGCGTTCCGCAAGCCGAAGAGCAAGAACGCCGCGACCACGCTCGCGGCGATGGGCCTGCTGGCCGTCACCATGTTCTGCGGCATCATCGGCCTCGCGATGGCCACCGACGTGAAGATGGCCGAGAACCCCGCCAAGGACCTGATCCACAACGGTGTCGCGGTCGGCGCCGGCTTCGTCCAGGACCCGGTGATCTCCCAGGTCGCCGCAGCGGTCTTCGGCGACGGAACGTTCTTCTTCGTGCTCCTCGCCGCGGCCACCGCCCTTGTGCTCTTCCTGGCCGCCAACACCGCGTACAACGGCTTCCCGCTGCTCGGCTCGATCCTGGCCCAGGACCGCTACCTGCCGCGTCAGCTGCACACCCGCGGCGACCGGCTGGCCTTCTCCAACGGCATCGTGCTGCTGGCCGGTGCCGCGATACTGCTCGTCTGGATCTACGGGGCCGACTCGACCCGGCTGATCCAGCTCTACATCGTCGGCGTCTTCGTCTCCTTCACGCTCAGCCAGACCGGCATGGTGCGGCACTGGAACCGGCACCTGAGGAACGAGCGGGACCAGGCCAAGCGCCGCCACATGATCCGCTCGCGCGCGATCAACACCTTCGGGGCCTTCTTCACCGGGCTGGTCCTCGTCGTCGTCCTGGCCACCAAGTTCACCCACGGCGCCTGGGTCGCGCTGCTCGGCATGGTGATCTTCTTCGGGACGATGACCGCGATCCGACGGCACTACGACCGCGTCGCCGAGGAGATCGCCGCCTCCGACACCCCGACCGACGACACCATGCGGCCCTCCCGCGTGCACTCGATCGTCCTCGTCTCCAAGCTCCACCGCCCCACCCTGCGTGCCCTCGCCTACGCCAAACTGGTCCGCTCCGACCACCTGGAGGCGCTCTCCATCAGCGTCGACCCGGCCGAGACCAAGGTGCTCAAGGAGGACTGGGAGCGGCGCGGCATCAACATCCCGCTGAAGATCCTCGACTCGCCCTACCGCGAAGTGACCCGCCCGGTCATCGAGTACGTGAAGGGCCTGCGCAAGGACAGGCCCCGCGATGTGGTCAGCGTGTACATCCCCGAGTACGTGGTCGGTCACTGGTACGAGCACCTGCTGCACAACCAGAGCGCCCTGCGGCTGAAGGGCCGACTGCTGTTCACGCCGGGCGTCATGGTGACCTCGGTGCCCTACCAGCTGGAGTCCTCCGAGGCCGCGAAGCTGCGGGCCAGGAAGCGCGCGGACTGGACCGCTCCGGGATCGGTACGCCGAGGCCCTGTGGAGCGGCGGAACAAGGAAACCGGTCACAAGGGCTGACTCGGTGCAACCGTTCGTGGTAAGCGGCCGGGCGACATCCACGTAGACTCGTGGGTTGTTGTCCGGCCGCTTTCCCCTTGATCTCTGGAGCCACCCCCTCATGCAGAACGAATCCACATCGTCGCTGGCCGGGGAGTCTCTGATCGGTCGGGAGTACGAGGTCGAGGTCGGCCCCGTGGCACACGGCGGTCACTGCATCGCGCGCACCGCCGAGGGCCAGGTCCTCTTCGTACGGCACACCCTCCCCGGTGAGAAGGTCGTGGCCCGGGTCACCGACGGCGAGAGCGACTCACGCTTCCTGCGCGCCGACGCCGTCCAGGTGATCGAGGCGTCCAAGGACCGGGTCGAGGCCCCCTGCCCCTACGCGGGCCCCGGCAAGTGCGGCGGCTGCGACTGGCAGCACGCCAAGCCCGGCGCCCAGCGCCGCCTCAAGGGCGAAGTGATCGCCGAGCAGCTGCAGCGCCTCGCGGGCCTCACCCCCGAGGAGGCCGGCTGGGACGGCACCGTCATGCCGGCCGAGGGCGACAAGCTACCGCCGGGCGAGGTGCCCGCGTGGCGCACCCGCGTCCAGTACACGATCGACGCGGACGGCCGGGCCGGGCTGCGCAAGCACCGCTCGCACGACGTCCAGCCGATCGACCACTGCATGATCGCCGCCCCCGGGGTCTCCGAGCTGGGCATCGAGAAGCGCGACTGGCCGCAGATCGCCTCGGTCGAGGCCATCTCCGCCACCGGCTCGCACGACCGCCAGGTCATCCTGACCCCGCAGGAGGGCGGCAGGCTGCCGCTCGTCGAGCTCGACAAGCCGGTCTCGGTGCTCCGCGTCGAGGAGAAGGACGGCGGCGTCCACCGCGTCCACGGCCGCGCCTTCGTCCGCGAGCGCGCGGACGACCGTACGTACCGCGTCGGCTCGGGCGGCTTCTGGCAGGTCCACCCGCAGGCGGCCAACACCCTGGTCCGCGCGGTCATGCAGGGCCTGCTGCCCCGCAAGAACGACACCGCCCTGGACCTGTACTGCGGTGTCGGCCTCTTCGCCGGCGCGATCGGCCAGCGCATCGGCGAGAAGGGCGCGGTGCTCGGCATCGAGTCCGGCAAGCGCGCCGTCGAGGACGCCCGCCACAACCTCCAGGACCTCGACCGCGTCCGCATCGAGCACGGCAAGGTCGACCAGGTCCTCCCGCGCACGGGCATCACCGAGTGCGACCTCATCGTCCTCGACCCGCCCCGCGCCGGTGCCGGCAAGCAGGTCGTCAAGCACCTGTCGGGGCTGGGCGCACGCAAGATCGCCTACGTGGCCTGCGACCCGGCGGCGCTGGCCCGGGACCTGGCGTACTTCAAGGACGGCGGCTACAAGGTCCGCACGCTGCGGGCGTTCGACCTGTTCCCGATGACTGCGCACGTTGAGTGCGTGGCGATTCTGGAGCCGGTAGTAAAGGGCGCCTGACCTGCTGTTTTGCTGTTTGGATGGGTTGCTCGACCTGTTTCGCTCTGCGCAACGGGTCGAGCAGGCGACATGACCCTTCTAAGCCACCTGACCTGCGAATTCATGAGGGATGGGATTGCAGCGGTGACGTCCTCAGACTCTCTTCCGGAAATTCTTGACGCTCGGATGGCGCTCGCAGCGAAAGGCTAAAGTTGCCGCACCTCTTCGGCTATTGCTGTGCTGACGGATGATCCGCACGAGGAGGAATCCGCGCGCACGGTATGGGACTCCTGGTGTCAGCAGTCGCATGGCCCGGGCCCGGAGCAAAGTCGTGTCTAGTGCCGGACGGGCCCGGACCCGGAGCCCAGTCATGTCCCGCGTCGCACGAGATGACTGTGGCGCTGCTGAACTCCGTTGGTGATGTACTGGTCAGCTGCCAAGCTCGTGTGGGTCTGGCTTTCCGCTTCCTGACGTCGGAAGTCGTGAGGTCCGACTGGAATTGCAGCCGAGCATTCATCACCACTGGCTGGCACAGAACTTCCCGCCCCGCCAGCCGTTGGCTCGGTATCCACGACATCAGCGCTGTCCCGGCCGACGCGTCCAACCTCCGCAAGCTGGCTGACAGGTAGATGGCTGCACTGGGCTTCCACTCGCGCCGTCCCGCTGCCGCCCCTCAACTACAGCAGGCGACTTGGCCCGCTGGTTGCGGACCCTGCGGAAGATGGAGGCTCGGGTGAGAGTGAGCACCAACCGCGCCCGCTCCACCCGGCGCTCGATCCCTCCGCCACGCGACGCGGACCCATGCGCGCGTGCCGCCACCACCGGGCTCGTGGCCTCGGGCATGTTCGCTTTGCCAATGGGCGGGCAAGAACCTGCAAGGCGTGGACTTTCGGCGACGCTCGGCAGTCACAGAACTTTGCCCGACCGCGTGGTGGCTTGCGCCTTGCCACGAGTCGAGTCTGGCGCTGCCGAGGGAGCGGCAGGGCCAGAATCTCAAGCTCCCCGCAACCTCTTGGGGTGCTCGACTGCTGCACGGTCGTGAAGGTCTCGTGTGGCCTCTTCACGGAGGGGCTGTCGAATGCTGAACATGCTTCAACCTGCAGGGCAACGCCCTCCGTTGGCCCGCTAAGGACTCTTGCAAACGTGACTTCAATCACGGGATGGTCGTCCGGTTTGGCGTGTGACGCCAGCATTTTCCCTCTGGATATTCACCTGTCCACTACATAAAGTCCCCATCAGGTCCCGCTCTCAGTGGATCTTCATCTCCTTGGAGCCGGGGTGGGTTTTGTGTGGAGTCATGTGTCTCGCCGACGTCGGGCGATGGCGTCAACTGCGCTGCTCAGCATGGTTGTCGTGATGCTGCCAGCTTCGACGGCTGCTTCCACCGGTGATGCCCCTGCGGCATGGGCAACCGCATCCGAACCTGATACTGGAGAGGCAGGCGTAGCGGCCGCGAGAGCCGCCGCGAAACGAACCGGCCAGCCGGTTGAGGTCCTGTCGCTGCGAGCCGAGAGCAGCGATGTCTTCGCCACCAGTGACGGAAATCTGGAAGCGCGCGAGTACCTACGTCCCGTGCGAGCCCGCGTGGATGGCGAGTGGAAGCCTGTGGACACCGACCTGGCGCAAGCCGTGGGCGGTGGAGTCGCACCCGAGGTCACTACGGTCGGCCTAACGTTTTCCGGCGGTGGCGACATGCCTCTGGTGAAGATGACGAAAGCAGGCCGCGAGCTTGCTCTCTCGTGGCCGGGAGAACTGCCGGCACCTGAGCTGAACGGTGCGACTGCCACCTACCGCGACGTGCTCCCGGACGTGGACTTGCGGATGCAGGCGCAGGAAGACGGTTTCACTCAACTCCTGGTGGTCAAGACCGCGGCTGCGGCAGAGAACGAGGCGCTGTCGATGCTGCGTCTGAAGCTTGCCGCTGAGGGAATGGACGTCAATGAGACGCAGGACGGAGGTCTCGAGGCGGTCGACAAGGGTGCGCAGGGGGCAGTCTTCGAAGCCCCGAAGCCGATGATGTGGGATTCCAGTACGGGACCTGCCGCAGCAATGACCAAGGACGCCGAAGACGTGCCTGAACGCGAAGCGCGAGCCGCTGACGCTGAGGCAGCATCGTCGACGGAGCCGACGGCGGGGGAGTCGGGAGCGCTCGCACCGGTAGAGGTGGACGTGCCGGCCGGCCGCGACGAACTGGTACTGACGCCGGACGCCGAACTGCTGCGGGGCCCGGACACCACATACCCCGTGTTCATCGATCCGCAGTGGTACTCACCCAGAGCATCGTCATGGACGATGGCATCCAAATACTGGGCATCGTCGCCGCAGTGGAAGTTCAACGGTGAGTCCACGTCAGGCATGGGCTACTGCAACTGGTCCTACTGTGCTCCGAACGACACCAAGCGGATCTTCTACCAGATACCGACGTCGAAGTTCGCGGGCAAGTCGATCCTCTCGGCGGAGTTCGTCGTCCGGAACACCTGGTCCGCCTCGTGCTCGGATCGGAGCGTCGAGCTGTGGAGGACGAAGGGCATCTCGTCGTCGACCACCTGGAACTCGCAGAACGCTTCGGGTTTCTGGATCGAGAAACTGACATCCTCGTCCTTCGCGTACGGCTACGACGGTTGCGCTGCCAAGGACGCAGAGTTCAACGTGCGCACCGCGGTGCAGAAGGCGGCCAACGACAAGGCGTCCTCGCTCACGTTCGGGTTGCAGGCTGCCAGCGAGACCGACGGCTACGCCTGGAAGCGCTTCTCCGACAAGGCATTCCTCCGGGTCAAGTACAACCTTGCGCCGACACAGGTCAAGATGTCCCAGCTCACCATGGAATACGGGGGCACCTGCAAGCGACCGGAGAGCGCCCCGCGTGTACGCACCCTCGGCAAGGTGTACGCGAACAACATCACAGACCCGGACGGCGACAACGTCGCCGTGCAGTTCCAGGCGATGTGGGACACAGGCGATGGACAGGGAGCGATCGCCAGATGGAAGCCCGCACTGACGTCCTACAAGGCGTCGGGTTCGAGCTTCGTGGTCAGCCTGCCCACATCGATCCCGCAGAACAAGACGGTGAACTGGTACGTACGCAGCTATGACGGGGCGCAGTACTCACCGTGGTCGTCGGCAGGCGATCCGACGGGCTGTTACTTCGTTTACGACACCACCGTTCCCAAGGCACCCGCCATCACCTCGGGCGACTACCCGGCATCAGACCCGGAGAACCCGGATGATCCTTGGTTCGACGGCGTAGGACGTTACGGTTCGTTCCAGATCAAGGCAGCAGACAGCGACGTCACCAAGTACTGGTACGGAATCAACGGCGATCCCTCGTCGAAGAACGTCATCACCACCGCAGCCGGAGCGGCGCAGGCCGTGAAGGTACTGCCGTCGAAAGCCGGACTGAGCTTCATCACCGCGCAGGCATTTGATGCCGCCGGCAACGGCTCGGAAGTGCGGACCTACCAGTTCAGAGTGAAGGCAGGTCAGCCAGAGAGAGCGAACTGGAAGTTCGACGATGCTGCTGACGCGACCTCCGCTTCTGGAGGCTCTGGGGCGAGGACGGCAAAGCTCTATGGAGGAGCTACCCCCGGTGCCTCAGGCACAATCGGGACAGCAGTTCACTTCGACGGCACGAGCGGCTATGCAGCGACGGACATACCTACGGTCAACACAGCCAACGGCTTCAGCGTCTCGGCATGGGTGAACCTGGACAAGATGCCCACGGACGCTGCAGTAGTGGCTGCACAGCCCGGCAACTATTCCCCGGGGTTCGAGCTGTACTACTCGAAGGGGTATGACCGCTGGGTCTTCAACCAGTACACCTCCGATACGGCAGGTGCCTCCATCGTCCGGGCTATGGCCCCCGTTGCCGGCGGAGTGACAGCCGGGCGATGGACCCACCTGGTCGGCGTCTACTCAGGTGGTGCGAAGGAGCTGCGGCTCTACGTGGACGGGTCTCTGGCCGGCAGCACCCCGTACACCACGGCCTGGGACGCGCGCCGCGGGCTCCAGATCGGGGCAGCAAACCTGCTCGGCACCCCGACCAACTACTTCCCCGGCAGCATCGACGACGTCCGGATCTTCGACAAGCCGGTCTCCGACGCGGAGGTCACCAACCTTCATCAGAAGAAGCCGATCGGCGGTGGGCGCACCGCCCGCGCGATCTTCCCGCTGGACGAAGCCGCCGGAGCCACCGAAGTGACCGGGCATGCAGACACCCAGAACCTGACACTGGCGGGTAACGCCAAGCTGGGCGCTGCTGGAGTGAGCGGCCGGGCGCTGCAACTGGACGGCGATGGAGACTACGCGCGCACGGCAGCCCCTCACGTGGACACAGAACGCCCCTTCACAGTCTCGGCCTGGGCGAAGCTGGACCGACTCCCCAACACGGGCGCCACGGTCGTCGCGCAGCTCGGGGTGAACAGGCCGGGCCTCGAGCTGGCCTACTCCAAGACCAGCAATCAGTGGGGATTCTTCCAATACTCCGCGGACGTGGTGGGCGCAACCCAGATCAGAGTTGTGCAGCCCCAGGGAACAACTGCACGCGTGGGCGAGTGGGCGCACCTCGTCGGTGTGCATGATCCAACTGCCGGCGCCCTGACCCTCTATGTGAATGGCGAGAAGGCGGGGACGGTCGCTCAGACCAATTCGTGGTATGCGGGCAAGCAGGTCCAGGTCGGCGCTCTGACCATCGACGGCGGCAACATGATCCAGCACTTCCCCGGGCAGATCGACGACATCCGGTTCCTGGACCGGGTGGTCGCTGCCGAAGAAGTGCAGCAGTTGTTCCGGCAGAGCCCGATTCTCAAGGGCCGTTGGAACTTTGAGGAGACGGGCACGGGAACTCCGGTCACCTCTCCGGACTCCACTGTCGAGAACCGCCCCATGAACCTGCACGGGGGCGCCCAGCTCGGAGCCGGCACGGTCGACTTCAACGGTTTGCAACTGGACGGCGTCGACTCCTACGCGGCAACCCCGACCATGCCCGTCGACACGGGAGCCAGTTTCACCGTCACGGCCTGGGCCCAGGCAGCGGCTCTGTCCGATCACAGCATGTCCGTGGTGAGCGCCGAAGGCACCACTCGCAGCGCGTTCGATGTGCGCTTCCAGCCCGAATCCGGGGATGCCGTTGGTCCGGGGAGATGGGAGCTCAGCCTTCCAAGTAGTGACAGCTCCACAGCACCGGTCAAGGCAGCGGCAAGCACTGAGTTCTACGACGTCCGCGACTGGAATCATCTCGCGGTGGTATACGACGGCTTCGCCAAGGAAGCCCGGCTGTACGTTAACGGGGTCCTCCAAGAAGTGGCCTGTGGTGATGCGGACGGGGATGGCAGCGCTGACGACGGAGCCTGCCAGGACCTCATCGCGTGGGCGGACAACGTGCTGACCTTCAAGGCGTCCAAATCCATCCAGGTCGGGCATGCCTCGGGGGATGCCACGGGCGAGTACTTCGCCGGTTCGATCGACGATGTATGGGCTTTCCAAGGCGCACTGAACGACATCCAAGTCGGCCTACTGGCTGGATCCCTGTTCGACGTCCCTACAGAGGTTCCTAACGGCAGCTGACCCCTGCACAGTCAGCGGGCCAGGCACGTCAGCAGTGCCCGAAACCTTGAAGCTTCAGTCCCGCGCCGCAGCCCGACAGGCACCCGGCGCCCGGCAGTGATGGACACCTTTCACATGGAACTCTCGAAAGCGTTCACCCCCAAGAACAGGGCATTCCGTCGAGCATCGCTAACAGTCTCCGCAGTCTTGGTAGCCACGCTGCTGCAGACGGCCGCAGCGCAGCCAGCGTCGACCACGTCTACTGCGGTAAGCAATCTGCCTGGGCTTCCAGCGGCAGAGAAGCCCGTAGCGAGAGGCCGCGGGGTCACGGTCAAGCCGCGCGTAAAGAACAAGGGGCCCAGAGTGCCGGCGGGTGCCCCGCGGGCCGGGCAACCTGACCCTGCAGAGGTCACGCTGACCCTGCCGCCGTCAGGTGCCAAGGGCGCCGAGCGCTTCACCTCTGCCAAGGGGCAGCCTATTGCTGTCGGCCGGGCTCAGGGCAAGGCTGATGCGAGCGTGACGACGGGACGCGCTCCCCGCACGGTGAAGTCGGAGGTGCTTGAGGGTAAGAAGGCTGAGCGAGCCGGGATCGATGGCCTGCTGTTCACCCTCAGGGCCGGCGAGCCGGCCCAGGCCACAAGCGCGTCAGCCGAGAGCACGAAGCAGCCGGTCGCTGTGGCGGTCGACTACGCACAATTCAGTGAGCTCTTCGGTGGTGCCTACGCGTCACGTATAAGCCTTGTCCAGCTGCCCGTGTGCGTACTCACCACGCCAGAAGTGAAGGCGTGCCGGTCCGGAGAGCCTGTTGCCGCTGTCAACGACACAGAACGCAAGACGCTGACCACGGAGTCAGTAAGCTTGCAGGTCGGAGCCCCCACGGTCCTGGCCGCGACTGCCGCGGCCGGCGGTGACAAAGGGGACTACAAGGCGACTCCGCTTTCTCCGTCCTCCACGTGGAACACCGCACTCAACACCGGCGACTTCACATGGTCCTACGACATGGAGGTCCCCGAGGTACCGGGGGCGCTGAAGCCGAGCGTCGGGCTTTCCTACTCATCCGGCGCGATAGACGGTCGAACCGGTGGGACGAACAACCAAGGTTCATGGGTGGGCGATGGGTTCGACCTATGGCCCGGCTTCATCGAGCGCAGCTACAAGCCTTGCGCCGATGACGGGGTCAAGAACGCGGACGGCAACAAGCCCGGCGACATGTGTTGGGCTTACGACAACGCGACCATCTCCTTCAACGGCTCCGGCGGTGAACTGGTCCCCGCGGGCAACGATGAGTTCAGGCTGAAGCGCGATGACGGTACTCGGATCAAACGTCTGGAGTCGGCTGACCGAGGCAACGGCGACAACGACGGCGAGTACTGGCGCCTCACCTCGCCAGACGGAACGCGCTACTACTTTGGCTACAACCGTCTGCCGGGCTGGAGCACAGGCAAGAGCACGACCGACTCCGCCTGGACGCTTCCCGTCTACGGAAACGACTCCGGCGAGGAATGCCACGCGGCGACGTTCGCCGACTCGTGGTGCCAGCAGGCATGGAGGTGGAACCTCGACTACGTCGTCGACACGTACGGCAACGCGATCAGCTACCACTACACCAAGGAGACCAATTCCTACGGCCGCAACCTGAAGTCCGAGGACGACACCCCGTACACACGTGGTGGATACCTCACGCGTATCGACTACGGACAGCGGACCCCCGACCTGTATGCGGCCAAACCCTTGGCACAGGTCGTTTTCGACAACTCAGAGCGCTGCATACCAGTGACCGGTGTCACCTGCGCCGCCGATACGATCGACACCAAAGCCTTCTACTGGTACGACACCCCGTGGGACCTGAACTGCAAGGCCGAGACCACCTGTGACAACGGCCGGCTGTCACCGTCCTTCTGGACCCGCAAGCGACTGACCGACGTCACCACACAGGTTCTCAAGACCGACGGCACCTACGGCAAAGTCGACTCCTGGAAGCTCGGCCACCGATGGGGTATGGCCGACACGGACTACCAGCTCCTCCTCGACAGTGTCCAGCACACGGGTCAGTCAGCGACCCCGACCATCACCCTGCCGAAAACCACTTTCTCCTACACCCAGCTCGCCAACCGGCTGGACAAGACAGGGGACGGATTCGCCCCGTTCATCAAGGACCGACTCTCCTCGGTGGACGACGAGTCCGGTGGCCAAATCAGTGTGAACTACACGGCTGCCGCCTGCGACTGGAACGCGCTGCCTACTCCAGCGACGAACACCACCCGATGCTTCCCCCAGTACCTCGGTGGCAGCGACACCGACCCCGCAGAACAACACTGGTTCAACAAGTACGTCACCAACTCCGTCACAAGCACCGACCGCACCGGTGGAGCGCCCGACCAGGTCACCACATATCAGTACCTCGGCAACGCGGCCTGGCACTTCGACGACGATGACGGCTTGACAAAGGAGAAGGAAAAGACCTGGTCCCAGTGGCGCGGCTACGGCCAAGTCAGGGTTCAGACCGGCGGACAGGGCGGCGCCGCCGCCATGAAGTCCCAGGAAGACCACTACTTCCTACGCGGCATGGACGGTGACCGGGCCACCACGACCGGCGGCACCAAGAGCGTCTCGGTCAGCGTCGGCACGGATGAGGGAGAGCCGATAACCGACCATGAGTCGGCGAACGGCTTCCCGTACAAAACAGTCACCTTCGATAAGCCGGGTGGCAAGGTACTGGAAAAGACGGTGGACAGGCCCTGGCACCACCAAACTGCCGAGAAGAAACGCAGTTGGGGCACCGTCACGGCCAATCTCACAGGGACCGCGAGTGCAAAGACCTGGACCTCCCTCGACGGCGGGGCCGGCTCCCAGTGGCGCATAACCTCCACGGCCAACACCTACGAAACAGTGGCTGGGCGGGTCACCGAGGTCGATGACCGCAGTGACAACTCAACCGCAGCCGACAACCAGTGCACACGCACCACGTATGCCACGAACAGCACCGACAACATCCTGTCGCTGCCGTCCCGGGTCGAGACCGTAGCCAAGGCATGCGACGTTGCACCCGACCGGGCCAAGGACGTCATCTCTGATGTGCGCACCGCCTATGACGGCGGCGCGTACGGAGCCGAGCCCACCAAGGGTGACGCCACCGCTACAGCCACGCTGAAACAGCACGACGGGACCAAGGCCACCTACCTGGAGGGCGGTGCTACGTACGACTCCTACGGCCGTCAGCTGAACATGACTGACCTGACCGCGAACGTCACAGCGACCGGTGACGCGGCCCCAGTTCGAACCGTGCGCAACGACGGACGGACCACCGTCACCACTTACACCCCGGCCACCGGGTTTGCCCAGCAGACCAAGGTGACCACACCACCAGCTGTCTCGGGAAACAGCGGAACCTCCCAGACCACCACCTCGGAACACGACCCCTTGCGCGGCCAACCGCTACGGGTTTCGGACACCAACGACAAGGTGACCGAGTTCGCCTACGACGCACTCGGCCGCTCGGCAAAAGTCTGGCTCGCCAATCGGTACACCTCGCAAACGCCGAACTACGCGTTCACCTACACCATCACCGACGGCAAACCGGTCGCCGTCGCGACCAGCACCCTGAACAACACCGGCGGCCAGATCACCGCCTACACCCTCTACGACGGCTTCCTGCGCGAACGCCAGACCCAAGCTCCGGGCCCGGACGGCGGCAGCCTCCTTGCAGACACCTTCTACGACGAGCGCGGACTGACCGCCAAAAATTTCAGCACCTACTACATCACGCAGGCCCCGTCGACCGAACTGTTCGCTCCCGCTGACGCGCTGAGCGTGGAAACACAGACCCGAAACCTCTACGACGGCCTCGGCCGCATCACCGAGTCCCGGCAGATAGCGGGCAACGGCGACGGCGGCCAAGTCCTCGGCAGCACCCGCACCATCTACAACGGCGACCGCACCACTGTCATCCCCCCTGTTGGCGGCACCGCCACCACCACACTCACCGACGCCCGGGACCAGACCACCGAGCTGCGCCAGCACCACGAACGCACCCCCGACGCTGAATACGACACCACCCGCTACGCCCACACGCCGAGCGGCAAGCTCGAAAAGGTCACCGATCCGGCCGGCAACTCCTGGACATACACATACGACCAACTCGGCCGCCAGGTACGCACCACCGACCCAGACAAGGGCATCACCGACAGCTCCTATGACGACCGAGGGCAACTCCTCTCCACGACGGCCGCCTCGACCACGGCTGCCCGCAGTACCCTCCACCACACCTACGACAACCTCGGACGAGAGACCGAGCTGCGCAAGGATTCGGCGACCGGCGCAAAGCTCGTCGACTGGACCTACGACACGATCAGCGGAGCCAAGGGTCAGCTGGCCTCCACCACCCGCTATGTGAACGGCAGCGCATATACCAGCTCCGTAAGCGTCTACGACCCGATCTACCGGGCCACCCGCACAGCGATCACGATCCCCGCGGCGGAAGGAGCGCTGGCGGGCACCTATCAGACGGCCTCGGTCTACAAGCCCAGCGGCTTGCTGCAGAGTGTCAACTACTCCAAGGCAGGCTCTCTGCCGGGCGAGGTCATCACCTACAGCTACGACGACGTCCTGCGCCCTACCGGAGTCACAGGACAGGGCTATAGTGCTGCGACCAGCTACAGCCTCACCGGCAAGCCGCTGCAAGTGAAGATGACCAACGGTGGCACCGGTAAGCAGACTCAGGTCACCAACACCTATGAGTGGGGCACTCAGCGTCTGGCCACCAGCCGCGTCGACCGGCAAGACATCGCAGGTGTGGACAAGCACGCCACCTACCGCTACGACGAAGCGGGAAACGTCCTGTCCGTCGCGGACGTCTCCCGTTCGGGCACCGACACCCAGTGCTTCACCTACGACCACCTGCATCGGGTGACTCAGGAATGGACAGAGCCAGCCCTCACCTGCACGAGCGCACCCGCGGCGGGGAAGGTCGGTGGCCCGGCGCCCTACTGGAACTCCTACACATATGACAAGGTCGGCAACCGCCTCAGCGAGACCGCGCACGACCTGACGGGCGACCAGGCCAATGACACCGAGCACACTTACGCCTACCCCCCGGCTGGTGGGGCGAAGCCACACGCCCTGACCTCGGTGACCAGCGTCGGTCCGACGGTCACCTCGCGCGACAGCTACGCCTACGACGAGGTAGGCAACACGACCAGCCGCACAGTCGCTGGCACTACGCAGACGCTGAGCTGGGACTCCGAGGGCCACCTGGCCACGGTCACCGAGCCTGTGGAAGGCGCCGCTGACAAGACCACCGCGTATCTGTACGACGTCGGCGGAAGCCGCTTGATTAGCCGCACGGACAGCGAGACCACGCTCTACCTCGGCCACACCGAGACCGTCCTGCCCAAGGGCTCGACGGTACCGAAGGCCACTCGGTTCATCGACCTGGGCAACGGCCAGCAGGCCGTCCGTAACGATAACGGCAGCATCGCCTTCACGATCGGTGACCATCACGGCACCGGCCAACTCGCAGTCGACGCCTCAAGCCTCGCCCTCACCCAGCGCCGCACCGACCCCTTCGGCAGGGCCCGCGGCGATGTCCCGACGAGCTGGCCCAGCACCAAGGGCTTCGTTGGCGGCACCACCGACACCAGCACGGGACTGACCCACCTCGGTGCCCGCGAGTACGACCCGAGCATCGGCCGATTCATCAGCGTCGACCCGATCATGGACCTCGCCGACCCGCAACAGATCAACGGCTATACCTACGCCAACAACGCTCCGGCCACCCTTTCCGACCCCACTGGCCTGCGTCCGGACGGAATCTGTGGCGGTAACAGCAGCACGTGCGTGCCAAGCAACTCGGTATCAAAAACTACTGTCACCTACAACGAATCCTGGACCAAGAAAAAGAGCGGCTGGTACTGGAAGAAGTACGACGAAAACAAGGCCGGAAAGCGCTACTACACCCGTGGGTGTCTCGGCTGCAAGAACTGGATCGACAGGACCCGGGTCATACCTTGGACCGAAGTCGTCGAAGCTGTGGGAATCTTCGTCCCCGTTCTTGGGCCGGCCGCTGATGCCGTCCTAGGAATCAACGATCTCATTCAGGGGAACTACCAAGCGGCAAGCGAGAGAGCAGCAAGTGCCGTTCCTCTAGTAGGTGAGGCGCGGCTAGCGAAAAGCCTGCTCAAGAAGACTAGATGTGAGCCCAACAGCTTCGTGCCCGGCACGAAGGTGTTGATGGCTGACGGCAGCACCAAGCCGATCGAGGAAGTCAAGAACGGCGACAAGGTCCTGGCAACCGACCCCAAGTCCGGCAAAAGAAAAATCGAGACCGTCACTGCCGAGATAAAGGGCGAAGGAACCAAGCGCCTGGTTGAGGTCACCATCGATATCGATGGTGACCAGGGCTCCAGCACGGCAAGCGTCACCGCCACTTACAACCACCCGTTCTGGGTCCCGGATAACGGTGAGTGGATCGACGCCACCGATCTTGAATCCGGCCAGTGGCTCAAGACCAGCGCCGGCACCCGGGTCCAGGTCACTGCCATCAGTCGCTGGACGGCCCAGCAGTCCACCGTCTACAACCTGACCGTCAGCGACCTGCACACGTACTATGTTGTGGCCGGGGCCGCATCGGTCCTGGTCCACAATTGTGGCGGGTACGGAGAGCTCGACGAACATGGGCGAGCCACCGGTATCAGCGTCACGCTTACCCGGGACAATATTGGTGGCACGACCAATCCCAGCGTCGATCCAGCCGGCTGGGTCAGCGGAATGGGATACAACCGCTCCCACCTCTGGGGTGCGCAGCTCGGTGGCTCGAACCGTGACCCCCGGAACTTCGTAACGCTGCATCAGTACGCCAACCATCCAGGGATGCGACGTCTGGAGAATCGAGTGCGGAGGGCCGTCGAGAGGGATGGGCAGACTGTGCAGTACACCGTCACGCCGATCTATGCACAACATACGGGTGCCGGCCCGGCCAATCCGTATCCGCTCGGTGTGACCATCCGCGCCAACGGATCAGGGGGACTTGACATCTTCCAGACAGTTCTGAACAGGCCAAGGCGATGAACGCGCATATCCAAAGGTTGATCCGACTGGTGGCTCCCCCGCAAGGCGCCGCACGTCCCCGAGAGTGGGGTGATGTTGCCCGAGAGCTGGGAATCCGGCTGCCAGCGGACTATCGAGAACTGATCGATACCTACGGCGGGGGGTGCTTCGACAATTACTTGTGGCTTCTGGAGCCTGATTGCCCAAAGCGTCCCTACGACCTCCTCTCCTCCGTCGAAGAGCGTAACGAAGGTTTCGAAATGCTTTGGGAGGAGGGTGAGGAGAAGCCAGCGCAATTGTTGGAGGCGCCCGAAAGCAGGCTCATCCCTTGGGCCTCCACGGACAACGGAGAGTTCATCTACTGGCTAGCGTCGACAGGGACTCACCCTGATGGATGGACAGTGATGGTGAACGAGGCCAGGGGTGCCTGGTGGGAGCATTTCGAGGTGGGCTGTGCGGAATTCCTGGTATCGCTCCTGGCAGGGGAAATCAGGTCGGAGATCCTCTCCACTTCCTTCCCATTGCCGGATCACGAGTTCAGGTCCTTCGCGAGCTTCTGACGGTCGGAAATGGGCCGTCCTACTACTTCACGAGAAGCCCCGCCCTTGTAGGCGTTTTCTAGGGATCGTCGCAACACGTGATCGGTTGTGTCAAGCGGCCAGTAGTTTATGCAGGCGCTCGGCTGGAGTTTTCCAGCCGAGCGTTTTGCGTGGGTGGTCGTTGAGCTTCGTGCGTACCGATCCGTTTCACCCTCTGCCGCGACGTACGTCCCGTGCGAGCCCGTGTGGAGGGTTTGGAGTGGTTCTACCAGTTTGCCAGGTGGAAAATTCCGCTCAGGTACGGGTTGTTGTCGGCTGGCGGGCACAGCTCCTGATGGCGACCGGCCAGATGGTGCAGGGCTTGGCGTGTGACCCGGCGCCCGGTGTCGGTGGGGACGGCCCCGCTGGAGGAACTGGCATTCTCGGCCCGTTCATGGTTGTCAGCCGTGACGCTCGTTTGACGCTCCAGGCAGTCACACGCAGGACGGCGGGCTGAGAAATGGTCTCTGCCCTGGGCATTTCCATCACGTGCTCAGGCCGACATCTTTCCGATGACGCATCACGTGGAGTGCGTCGCCATCCTTGAACCCATCGCAAAGGCCTCCTGACCTGCGGTTTGTGTGTGCATCAGGTGCGGGGTGGGCGCTGCGGGCGGTCTCTCGACGCCGACGTGACGCTCGTCCCGATGGGCCGCCTGATGCTTCGCGCCGCCGGTCGGACGGTCTGTTGGCTACGGGGCGAGTGCCACCGAACTTCTGCCGGGACCACAATGAAGTGTGTGGGCATCGCTGCCACGGAGGTGCTGGAGAGCACGGCCGTCGGAGACTCCGCGGCGGTGCCGCGGTGCCCGATTCCGCTCCGGGGCCAGGGGCGGATGAGTGAGCGCCTACGAAGGGACCGACATGAGTGTCGGAGAGAAGGCCAGAGCCAAGGCCGAGCAGGTTGTCGGGAAGGCCGTCAGGAAGGCGGCCCACGCGGTGGGCAACGAGACCACCGCAGCCAAGGGAGCCGCACTGGAGGCTCGGGGCAAGGCCCGGGACGTCAAGGAGAGGTCGAAGGACAGCTTCAGGCGCTGACCACGCCACGTCGTGGGCGGAGGCGGTGCGAGGATCGAGCGGGTTCGTGCGCCGGGCGGTGCGCAGCCGGGCTTGTCGCTGCAGTGGCTTGCCCCCAGCGCACATCGCGTCACACCGGCCGGCTCCTGCGGACGATCCCAGCGGGGTGAGCGGCGGACTGCTCGGCTCGATCGCGGGTTCGAAATTTCGGACTCCGTTCGGAAAATCTGGTTGCCACGAACACTGGAGAAGCGGTCGGCCTTGCCGACACCGTCCGGCAATCCGGCCCGTCCCGGAGCCGTAGGGCTGTCCCTCTGTACATCGCGGCCGTTCGATTGGTTTGACCTGCGGGTTTCACCCGTGGGGTCCCACGAATGTTTCGGAACCACCTGCGAATCATGCGAGAAGCATTGACGCCGCTCGCCGGTTCCCTATGATTCAGCTTGCTCGACACTTCGACCCTTGTTCGGCATCCCGAACATATCGGGTCTCTCCACTCGTACAGCAGAGCACCTACGGGTCACGCCCGCCGGAACGCCGAACCGCAAGGAGTGCGCCGCGTATGCGTATGTCATGGCCACCTCAATTCCTTATGTCGACAGTCCGGACCACCTCTGACGGGGTCGGCCGGAACCGCTTACTCGAGGTTGGGGAAGTCCCCGTGCACAGTGGAAATTTCAGCCGCAGGCCTCTGTCCGTGGTGCTTGCCGCCGCGGTTGCGACCTTGGTCGCGTTGGCGGCGTTGCTCGTCGCCAACCCGGCTCAGGCTGCTACCAGTGGCGCCTTGCGCGGAGTTGGCTCGGGGCGGTGTCTCGATGTGCCGAACGCCGGCCAGGCCGACGGCACCTACCTGCAGATCTACGACTGCTGGAGTGGGAGCAATCAGCAGTGGACGTCGACGGACAGCAACCAGCTGACCGTGTACGGCAGTAAGTGCCTGGATGTCCCGGGCCACGCCACCGCGGCCGGTACCCGGGTGCAGATCTGGAGTTGCTCCGGCGGTGCGAACCAGCAGTGGCGGGTGGGCTCCGACGGCACGATCGTCGGCGTGGAGTCCGGGCTGTGCCTGAACGTCACGGGCTCCGGTACGGCCAACGGCACGACGGTGGAGATCCAGGCGTGCAACGGTGGCAACAGCCAGAAGTGGACCGGCCTGTCCGGGACGACGCCCCCGCCGGGCGACACGTGCACCCTTCCGTCGACCTACCGGTGGACGTCGACGGGTGTTCTGGCGCAGCCCGCGAACGGTTGGGCCGCGCTGAAGGACTTCACCAGCGTGATGTACAACGGCAAGCACCTGGTCTACGCGTCGAACGTGTCGGGATCGTCGTACGGCTCGATGAGGTTTGCTCCCTTCACGAACTGGTCGGACATGGCTTCGGCCGGCCAGGCCGGGATGAGCCAGGCCGCAGTGGCACCCACACTGTTCTATTTCGCGCCCAAGAACATCTGGGTGCTGGCGTACCAGTGGGGCGCGTCGGCCTTCGTCTACCGCACGTCCGGCGACCCCACCGATCCCAACGGCTGGTCCTCGCCGCAGCCACTCTTCACCGGCAGCATCTCCGGCTCCGGCACCGGCCCGATCGACCAGACCCTGATCGGTGACGGCCAGAACATGTACCTGTTCTTCGCCGGTGACAACGGCAAGATCTACCGGGCGAGCATGCCGATCGGGAACTTCCCGGGCAGCTTCGGCTCGTCGTACACGACGATCATGAGCGACTCGACCAACAACCTGTTCGAGGGGGTGCAGGTCTACAAGGTCCAGGGCCAGAACCAGTACCTCATGATCGTTGAGGCGATAGGTGCGAACGGGCGCTACTTCCGCTCGTTCACGGCCTCCAGCCTGAGCGGTTCGTGGACCCCGCAGGCGAGCAGCGAGAGCAGCCCCTTCGCGGGCAAGGCCAACAGCGGTGCCACCTGGACCAATGACATCAGCCACGGTGACCTGGTCCGCAGCAACCCCGACCAGACCATGACCATCGACCCCTGCAACCTGCAGTTCCTCTACCAGGGCAAGTCCCCCACCGCGGGCGGCCCCTACGACCAACTGCCCTGGCGGCCGGGTGTCCTCACCCTGCAGCGCTGAACCGCCTGATCCACGGTGATCGCGATGTGGTGCGGTCCGCCGGCGCGTAGACGAGCGGTTTACGGCGTGGGCAACCGCACCACCTGGCCGACGCTCGCCGCGTGGAGGAACCCCAGCCGTGCGTCGGATGGGGTTCCTCTTCGGGTCGAAGATGCACTCGGCTGACCGTCGGCGCTGCTCGGAGCAGGTGTCCCGGCTGCGGCTGGGCCGCCGCGTGTCCCATCAACGGCCGAGGTCGACTATCTCTCTGCCTAGCGCATGGAAATCTATGACGGCGAGAGTAGACATTGGGTGGTGTGGTGGCTATGGTTTCTCTCGTAGCCGAGATCGAGCAAGGCCCGGCAGACATGAACTGCCAGGCAGCAGTACACGCAGTTGCAGTGCGCAGGACGGTGCGGTGGTGGAGTTCCGAAGCCAGGGTGGTTGCAGGACGGCGACGGGGCTGACGACCGGACCGGGCGGCCCGAAGGATCAGGGGCTGCCGTGAGCAGGACCTGCAGTTCACGCAGGAGCAGTTCAGCAGGTGCAGTTCGCGGTACCAGCAGTGCGGTTGTCAGTGGTTCCTCGGTAAAGGCGTCGGCTGCGGGCGCGCGTGCCGGGAGGTTCGGCAGTGGGGTTCCAAGCCGGAGCAGGTGCAGGACGGGCGACGGGGCTGGCTGCCGAAGAGTGGCTCTGCCACCAGTAGTTCGCAGTACCAGCAGTACGCAGGTCTCATTCGGTAAGCAGTTCATCCAGAGGGAAAGAACGGAGGAGCCCAGCGCCATCAGGATCGCCCGGGCGGACATCGCAGGGCCCGGGTACCGCAGGACATCGATAGTGAGGTGGTCTCCGGTCAAGCAACCGCGATCCCCGCGTCCCCGACAGCGTTCAGGTCGGGTATGCGGAAACAGAGGGCCGGCGCAGTATCAGGGCCGGTAGATGGTGTAGAAGTTCCTTCGGGGCCCTGGTGCCAGGACGGCACCAGGGCCCCTCAACGCGTTCCGCAGAGAGGTGCAAATGACAGTAAATGACTCGTTCGGCCGTCTCGATGACGACGACTACCCCGCCTACACCATGGGCCGGGCCGCCGAGATGCTCGGCACCACCCAGGGATTCCTCCGCGCCATCGGAGAGGCCCGCCTGATCACCCCGCTCCGCTCCGCGGGCGGCCACCGCCGCTACTCCCGTTATCAGCTGCGCATCGCCGCCCGAGCCCGGGAACTCGTCGATCAGGGCACCCCCATCGAGGCCGCCTGTCGCATCGTCATTCTTGAAGATCAGCTCGAAGAAGCCCAGCGCATCAATGCCGAATACCGCAGGGCCGCCGGGCCGTCCGCGCCGCCCGTGTCCTGAGACGGTGCGCCCCGGTTCTTTCCGAAACGCTGTGCTCCGGGTGGATTAATAGTTGTGACCGCGAGGTGAGGGTTTAACGTGCCGTGCCGGGAGCGTTTTTACCGCACCGAGCAGAATGTAATTGTGTAGCTTACACCGGCGCAAATGGCATGCTACTGTCGATCTCAGTTGCAGTCATGGTTCCCGAACTTCAAGCGCCTCCAACGGTACTTCAACCGTTGGAAGCGTTTTTGTATTTCCGGTCATTCCGGGAGGGGTGTCATCGCGGCGACCCGGCATCCGCGTATCGCGGGTTCCGGCTTACTGCCTCCGAAGGAGATATGACATGGCGTCCGGCACTGTGAAGTGGTTCAACGCGGCAAAGGGTTTCGGCTTCATCGAGCAGGATGGTGGCGGTGCCGATGTGTTCGCCCACTTCTCGAACATCGCCGCCGAGGGCTTCCGTGAATTGCTCGAAGGCCAGAAGGTCACCTTCGACATCGTGCCGAGCCAGAAGGGCCCGACGGCCGAGAACATCGTTCCCGTCTGACGCCGACGCGCGATGTCCGGCTCTGGCCCGCCCCCCGAAGGGTGCGGGCCAGAGCCACACATACCTCTCGTGGACTCGCGTGTGGGAATGTCTTCGCCCGCAGGTAATATCTTTCGCATTCCATTCGGCTCGTCACTCCCCGCGAAATGCCTTACGTGGCGGGAATTCTTTGGTACGTGCCCTGTCGAGGAAGGTTCTGAATGACCCCCGAACCTACGGACGACCACAAGTTCCGCCGCCGGACCAACGGCCCCGCATTCGGCTCACACACCGATCCGGGCCGGAGCGGCCGCGAATCGTCGGCCCCGAGTGAGGGAAAGCCCGTGGGCACGGATATCCGTCGCAGGAACAACATCACCGTCACCGGCCGTGTCGACGGGCCGGTGCTCCTGCTCGCGCACGGGTTCGGCTGTGACCAGAACATGTGGCGCCTGGTGGTTCCCCTGCTGGAAGGGGACTTCCGGCTGGTGCTCTTCGACTACGTGGGCTCCGGCCGCTCGGACCCTTCGGCCTGGAGTGAGCAGCGCTACAGCTCGCTGGAGGGCTACGCCGCGGATGTGTTGGATGTCTGCGAGGAGCTGGACCTGCGGGATGTGATCTTCGTGGGACATTCGGTCAGTGCCATGGTCGGGGTTCTCGCAGCAGCCGAGGCGCCCGAGCGGTTCTCCCGCCTGGTGATGGTGGCTCCGTCGCCCCGCTACATCGATGAGGACGGGTACCGGGGCGGGTTCGGCGCCGACGACATCGCTGAGCTGTTGGAGTCGTTGGAGTCGAACTACCTGGGATGGTCGGCGGCGATGGCTCCCGTGATCATGGGCAACGCGGACCGGCCTGAACTCGGCGAAGAGCTGACCACATCGTTCTGCGCGACGGACCCGGAGATGGCTCGGGTCTTCGCCCGCACGACGTTCCTGTCCGACAGCCGCGAAGACCTCAAGACGGTCGCGGTGCCGACGCTGGTCCTGGAATGCCAGCAGGACGTGATTGCCCCCCGCGAGGTCGGCGCCTACGTCAACGACGCGATCCCGGGCAGTCGCCTGGTCACGCTCGAGGCGACGGGGCACTGCCCCCAACTGAGCGCACCGCAGGCCACCGCGGTGGCGATCACAGACTTCATAGGGGTGGCCCGCTGATGCACCGCAGCGATCAGCATCCGGACAGGGGGCACGGCAGGGAAGCGACAGACGTGGCCTTCACTTCCCTGCTGGAGGACAGCGCGGAGGAGCTGTACGAACAGGCTCCCTGCGGCTACCTGTCGACGCTGATGGACGGCACCATCGCGAAGATCAACACCACACTCCTGGAGTGGCTCGGTCTTTCGCGGCATCAGGTGGTGGGCCGGATGCGGTTCGCCGACCTGCTCACCGTGGGCGGCAAGCTCTACCACGAGACGCACTTCGCCCCGCTGTTGCAGATGAACGGCGAGGTCAGCGGTATCGCCCTGGACATCAAAATCACCGACGGGCAGCGAATGCCGGTGCTCGTCACCTCGAAGGTGAAGACCGGCGACGACGGCGGACCGCTACTCGTCCGCACCACGATCTTCGATGCCCGCGACCGCCGCGCCTACGAGACCGAGCTGCTGCGCGGACGCCAGGCTGCCGAAGAAGCACGCCGTCAGGCCGAGGCCGACCGCGAAAGACTCCAGGAAGCTCTCGCCGTGCTGCAGCAGAGCCTGCTGCCCGCCGAACTGCCCACGATTCCGGGCCTGGAAGCCGCCTCCTACTATCACACCGCGTCACCGGAACTCCTCGGCGGAGACTTCTACGACCTGTTTCCCCTCGACGCGGACCGGTGGGCGTTCTTCCTCGGCGATGTGTGCGGCAAAGGCCCCCAGGCCGCCGCGGTCACCTCACTGACCCGCTACACCCTTCGGGCGGCGGTCCTGCACGATCCGGACCCCGTCACGGTTCTGACCACCCTGAACACCGTGCTGCACGAGCGGTACACCAGCGGCGACACTCGCTACTGCACCGCGATATTCGGCGTCCTGCACCCGGGTGACGAGCACGTCAGTGTGCACCTGGCCTCCGGCGGCCACCCCTCCGCACTGATCCAACGCGCCGACGGCACCGCGCACTACCTGCCCACCCCCGGCGGCATGCTCATCGGCGTCCTGCCCCAGGCGCAGTTCACATCTGCCCGGACCCGGCTCCTGCCCGGCGACACCCTGCTGCTCTACACCGACGGCCTGACCGAAGCCCGCACCGGGCCCGGGCGTGAGCTCTACGGCGACGACGCCCTGCGCACCTTCACGGCCGAACAGTCCGCCGCTGGGCCCGAGGCCCTCATCACCGCTCTGGCCGCGCTCCTCGCCGGCTTCGGCGACGGACTCGACGACGACACCGCGCTACTCGCCCTCGGTGTGCCCGCCCTGCTTCCCCAACCCGCGAGCACCACCTGAGATGAGCCGACTGACGATCACCGTCCACCGGACAGGCACCGGCCCCGTACTGGAGATCACCGGTGACCTCGACCATGCGACGGCACCCGAACTCCGTCAGGCCGTGGACCGCCTCACCCTGGCCAACGGCCACCTGCTGGTCCTGGATCTGACCGGCCTGCAATTCGTCGACTCCAGCGGCATCACCGCTCTGCTTGCCGCACGCAACCTGGCTACGGAACAGGGCGGCGACGTGGCCCTGGCCGCTGTCCCGGCCGACACCGCGCGGATCCTGCGTATCGTCGGCCTGGACCGGGTCTTCACCCTTTACCCCGATGCATCGACCGCCACAGACGGTCCGACCGCATGACCCGTCTCCGCCGCAGCCGGGAAGCAGCCACCGGCCGGTGCCGCAGTGCGCCTGTTGCTTTGCTTCCATCTGCCCCCGGCACGCGGGGTTGCCGTAGAACCCGTTGATGCACAGGGGAGTTGGACGCCTTCCCGGCACGGGCAGTCGGACTGCCGGTGCCGGAACCCTCACCCCGTTGTGCGTGGGCTCACTTGACGGGTTCGAGGCACAGGGTGAAGTCCCGGCCCGCGCCGCCCTGGGTGTAGCGCTGGTACTCGCTGTCGCAGTTTCCGTCCGTGCCGGAGGCGCGGCTGACGACCTTGAACTGGGCTTCGGGGGTGCCGCAGTCCACGATCTCGAACTCGGGATCGCCGACCGATATCACCGCGGTGGCCGACGCGTTGCCGGCGTGCAGGCAGTCACCCGCGTCGGCGGTCGACGCGCCCCCGAACCAGGTCGTGTAGCCGCCGTACACGACGACGCCGGCCACGACGACGGTGACGACTCCCCTGAGGACGCGTTTGACGCTCGAGCGGCGGGCGGGGACCGGCGCGGCGGGTTGTCTGTAGGGGTTCTGGCCGGGCGGCGGCGGAGTGGTCATCGGGTTCCCTTGAGGAGTCGTGGGCAATGTCGATCGGCGGCAGAAAATACCACCATTGACCGACACTGAGACCTCCCTGCGACTCCCGGGGTTCTCCATCACCGGATACGGCGGATACAAGGAACTCGGCATCGCTTTGGCCGTCCTCGGGCTCTCCGTCGTCCTGTGGTTGTACCGCACCAACGTCCAGGACCGCCGTACGAGCAAGGTCAGTGCCCCAGGCCCGCCGAGGCGATCCCGCACGGTGCCCGGGACCGGTTCGACGCGGTCGCCGGGCAACCCGCCGACCCCGGCCTCAGCGGCCAACCGCAGTCTCCCGCTTGATGCGTGACAGCTTCTCGGGGTTGCGGACGGCGTACAGGCTGATGATCCGGCCGTCCTCGATGCGTACCGCCAGGACGCTGTCGATCTCGTCGCCGAGGCAGAGAAGCAAGGCCGGGTGGCCGTTCACCTGCGTCGGTCGCAGCGCCCGGCGACCGTCTCCCGGCCCGAGGGCGATCCGGCCCAGAACTCTGGCCACCGCCACGGCGCCCTCGACCGGCTCCAGCGCGGCCGGCACGACTCCGCCACCGTCGGTCAGCAGGACGACGTCGGGCGCGATCATGTCGAGCAGACGCCGCAGATCACCCGTTTCGAGCGCCTGCTGGAACGCGGTGAGCGCGTCGCGTGTCTCGGCCGGGGACACGACGGCCCGGGGCCGGCGCGCCGAGACATGGGCCCGTGCACGATGGGCGATCTGCCGGACCGCGACGGGCGTCTTGTCGATGGCCTGCGCGATCTCGTCGTACCCGAGATCGAAGACGTCGCGCAGCACGAAGACGGCCCGCTCGGTCGGCGCGAGCGTCTCCAGCACGAGCATCATCGCCATGGAGACGCTGTCGGCCAGCTCGACGTCGTCGGCGACATCGGGAGCTGTCAGCAGAGGTTCGGGCAGCCAGGGGCCGACGTAGGACTCCTTGCGCCGGCGCAGCACGCGCATCCGGGTCAGCGCCTGGCGTGTGGTGATGCGGACCAGGAAGGCGCGAGGGTCCCGGACCGTGGCGTGGTCGATGCCCGCCCAGCGCAGCCACGTCTCCTGAAGGACGTCCTCGGCGTCGGCCGCGGAACCGAGCATCTCGTAGGCAACGGTGAACAGCAGGTTGCGATGGGCGACGAACGCCGCGGTGGCGGAGTCCGTACCCCCGGCGCGAGGGCTGTGCCCGCTCACGCCGGTCGCCGGCTCGGTGCGCTCGTCCATCGTCGGCTCCCGCCAGTCGCGTCCTGTCCGTCTCATGCACAAGTCGCCGCTCCTCACGTCCTTGTGACACAGAAGCGTGGTGGCCTGCGTCACATCGCTGTGCTGTCACAGCACCGGGCCGGCGGGCGACTCATGGGCATCAGGACGCTGCCCGGCTGGTCCGGGCGGCCCACGATCCCACGAGCGAGGACGTTGTGATGGAACCCCGTATGAACCTGTTCGAGAACGAGACCGGTGCCAGGATCGGCAAGCGGATCTTCGCCGTGAGCCAGGTGATCCAGGAGTCGCCGCTGCCCAAGTCCACCCAGGAGCTGGTGCAGTTGCGCGCCAGCCAGATCAACGGCTGCGGCTTCTGCGTCGACATCCACGGCAAGGACGCCGCAGCCGCAGGCGAGACCGCGGCCCGGCTGAACCTGGTCGCCACCTGGCGTCACTCCACCGTGTTCACCGAGGCCGAGCGGGCCGCGCTGGCCCTCACGGAGGAGGGCACCCGCATCATCGACGGCTACGAAGGCGTTTCCGACGAGACCTGGGCCCAGGTCCGCAAGCACTACGACGAGGACCGGACCGTCGCGCTGGTCGCCTTGATCGCCATGATCAACGCGACCAATCGGCTCGGCGTCATGCTCAACAATCAGGGCGGCGCCTACGAGCCCGGCGATCTCGCCGCCATCGCCGGCTGATCACCGTCGACGCCGCCGGGCCGGCCCGCGATCGTCCGATCTCCGGGTCGGCCCGGCGGCAGGGCCGACCCGCCGGTCCCGTAGGACGACCGGCGACACTCCGCCGAGTCCGACTCGCCTCAGTCCTTCGGCAGGCCCACGCGCCGTAGCCAGGACTCGACGTCGGCGCCGGCCTTCCGGACCTCCTCGCCGCGCACGGCGAGTCCTTCACCGATGGTGGCCCCGGGGCAGGAGTCCGCGTAGTCGCGCTCCGTACTGCCGAGACCGCTCATCGCGTACGTCGTGACAGGGAGGACGGTCTTCCCACCGAAGTCGAACGCATCGGTGAACGTCGACATGATCAGGGGGGCGCGAACGTTCCAGATGGGACTCGCCAGCAGCACCGTGCCGAACCGGTCGATCGAGTCCGGGAGTTCGGCGATCGCGGGACGGGCATCGCCCGCCTGCTCGCGGACATTGCGTGCGACGGTCTCCTCGTAGTCGTCGGGGTAGGGGTCGACGGCCTTGATGCGGTGCACGGCGCACCCGATGCGCTCGCTGATCATTCGGGCGAGGACCTCGGTGTTGCCCGTCCTGAGATCGGTGCGCCCGCCGTAGTAGTAGTTCTCGCCCGGCCGGGAGAAGTAGGCCAGCAGCACCCGCTGACCCGGCGTGGCGGACGGGGCGGGGCGCCCGGTGGTCTTCGTGTCCGCCGGTGCGCTCCCGCCGCCCGTTGAAGAGGAGCAGCCGGCTCCCGTCATGACGGTCGTTCCTGCCAGAAGTGCGCCGCGAAGCAGCGCACGGCGTCCTGTCCCGGCCGGCGGGCCTGTTCGTATGTCGGTGATCTTCTGCTCCCGGGGCATTTCAGTCGGTCAGTCGCCGCTTGCCGAGCTGGCCGGCGACGGCCGGGTCCCGGTGGTCGAAGAACAGGGAACTGCCGGTGTCCAGGCCGGCGATGGAGGCCATCTGGTCGTCGGTGAGCTCGAAGTCGAAGACGTCGAAGTTCTCGGCCATGCGGTCCGCGCGAACGGACTTGGGGATGGTGACGATGTCGCGCTGGATCAGCCAGCGGAGCACGACCTGGGCGACGGACTTGTCGTGCGCCTTGCCGATGTCGCTGAGGACGGGGTCGGTGAAGAGGTTGTTCCTGCCTTCGGCGAATCCGCCCCAGGACTGGATCTGAACGCCGTGCTCGCGCATGACGTCCTGGTCGGCGGTGCGCTGGAAGAACGGGTGGGTCTCGATCTGGTTGACCGCGGGCGTCACCTCGTTGTTGCTGAGGAGGTCGACGAGGCGGTCGGGGTAGAAGTTGGCGACGCCGATCGCCTTCGCACGGCCCGCGTGGTGCAGCTTCTCCATGGCCCGCCACTGCCCGTACACGTCGCCGAAGGGCTGGTGCATCAGGTACAGGTCGAGGTGGTCGAGGCCGAGCTTGCGCAGCGACGTTTCGAAGGCGCGCTCCGCGTTGTCCTGCGCGGGCGCGTCCTGGATCCACAGCTTGGTGGTCACGAACAGGTCCTCGCGAGGGATGCCGCTCTTCCTGATCGCGCGGCCGACGGCCTCCTCGTTGCCGTACGCGGCGGCGGTGTCGAGCAGCCGGTAGCCGGCGGCGAGGGCGTCGGTGACGGTCCGCTCGGTGTCCTCCGGCGGGATCTGGAAGACGCCGAAGCCGAGGATCGGCATCTCGACGCCGGTGTTCAGGGTGACGGTCTGCACGGGGGTCTCCTAGATGCGATGCGATGCGATGCGATGCGGGTGGTGCGGGTGGTGCGGGTGGTGCCGTGTGGGGCCTGCACGCCCGGGGCGTGACGGTCAGAAGGTGATGAGGGCCTTGAGGACGCGCCGGTCGGCCATGTCCTGGTAGGCGGCGGGGACTTCGTCCAGGGAGATGGTCCGGTCGAAGACGCGGCGTTGGCCGTCATGGAAGAAGCCGGGCACGGAGGAAGCCGGGCCCGTACGGCGCAGGTCAGCGTTCGAGCATCTGCCGCTGGGCCTCGGTATGGGTGTCACCTGCGGCGGGCGGCAGGCTGCTGAGCTTGTCGAGCTGTTCGGCGGTGAGCTCGACGCCGTCCGCGGCGGTGTTCTCCTCGACCCGGGTCACGCGCTTGGTGCCGGGGATCGGGGCGATGTCGTCGCCCTGGGCGAGCAGCCAGGCCAGGGCCACCTGCGCCGGCGTGGCGCCGACCTCGGCCGCGATGGCCTTGACCTCGTCGGCCAGGCGCAGGTTGTGCTGGAAGTTCTCGCCGGTGAAGCGCGGGTTGTCGCGACGGAAGTCGGTGGCGTCGAACTGGTCGGCGGAGCGGATCGTGCCGGTCAGGAACCCGCGGCCGAGCGGGGAGAACGGCACCAGGCCGATGTTCAGCTCGCGCAGCACCGGCAGCACCCGCTCCTCCACGCCCCGGGTCCACAGGGAGTACTCCGACTGGACGGCCGTGACCGGTTGGACGGCGTGGGCACGGCGGATGGTGTCGGGGCCGGCCTCGGACAGACCGAACGCGCGGACCTTTCCCTCGGCGATCAGCTCGCCCACCGCGCCGGCCGTCTCCTCGACGGGAGTGTTCGGGTCGACCCGGTGCTGGTAGTAGAGGTCGATGTGATCGGTGCCGAGACGACGGAGCGATCCTTCGACGGCGGTGCGAATGTTGGCCGGGCCGCTGTCCAGGTTCCACGCCCCGTCACCGGCATGGGAGACGAGACCGAACTTCGTCGCCAGCACGACCTCGTCGCGACGGCCCTTCAGGGCCCGGCCCAGAAGCTCCTCGTTGGTGTACGGGCCGTAGATCTCCGCAGTGTCGATGAGGCTGACACCGAGCTCCAGCGCGCGATGCACGGTGCGCACGGACTCCGCCTCGTCCGTCCCGGACCCGGTGTAGCCGTGCGACATCCCCATCGCACCCAGACCGATCCGCGACACCTCCAGATCACGCAGCTTGATGGTTTTCATGGTTGTTTCTCCCATTTGTTTGGTTCCTGATGCAGTCTGCTCCGTGGCAGCGCGGCTTCTCCGCTCACACGCGGGCGCCGGGGCGGAGCAGAAGTGCGCCGTCGAACCGGCGGAAGGTGTGAGTGGGCCCGTCATCCACAGTGCCGCTCCGGGCGCCGAACAGGCAGGCCGGGTTTTGCAGGGGAGCGGCCAGCGGGGGTGTGACAGGGCCCCCCTCGCGCATGCCCTCCCGGTGGCGGCGGGGCGACACTGGCACCATGGCACCTGAGCACACGAGCGGTGACGAACTGGCGCGATTCCTGCGCGCCCGCCGCACCCAGACCAGTCCCGGCAGCGTCGGCCTCACACCTGGGCCCGGCGTGCGCCGCACACCTGGACTGCGCCGCGAGGAGCTGGCCACGATCGCCGGGATCAGCATCGACTACTACACCCGCATCGAACGCGGCAAGGAGACCCGGCCCAGCTCCGCGGTGATCGACGCCCTCGCCCGCGCCCTCCGTCTCGACGACGCCGAGCACCACCACCTGCGTGAGCTCGCCGCCCGCGCGGCCCATCACGCTTCCGAGCCGCCGCTCCCGCCGAGCCGGACGGTCCGCCCGCACCTGAAGCTGTTGCTGGAGACGATGCGGCCGAATCCGGCCTACATCGTCAGCCGGAGCATGGACCTGCTCGCCTGGAACACCGGCGGCCTGGCCCTGTACGCGGGAATGGCCGACTGGCCCGCCAACCAGCGGAACCTGGCCCGCTACCTCTTCCTCCATCCCACCGCACGCGAGTTGTTCCCCGACTGGGACACGCAGGTCCGCGGCTGCGTGGCCCGCCTCCGCGCCGAGGCCGGTATGAACCCCGACGCCCCCGACCTCGTCACCTTGGTCGGCGAGCTCCTGCTCAAGAGCCCCGACTTCGCCAGGCTCTGGGAACGCTACGAGGTCATGGGACGGAAGAAGGTCCAGAAGACCTTCCACCATCCTCAGGTCGGTGTGATCACCCTCAGCGGGCAGAGCATGCACATCGAAGGCACACCGGGCCAGCGCCTCGGTGTCTACACGGCCGAACCCGGCTCACCCGATCACGACGCGATGCTCCTGCTCGACATGACCTCGCCCCGGCCCGCCGGGCGTTCGCACACGCAGGCCGAGCAGAACCCGCCCACACAGCCCTGATCGGTTCCCGTCGCCCGAGCCGGCGTCCGGCTCCCGGTGAGACCTCGTGCACTCGGTGCGGCGATGGCGTAGTCAGGCGCGCGGTCCGGCGCCGTGCAGCAGGGTGTCGATGATGCGGGCGGCGAGGGTGTCGGTGTCGACGTCGGTGTCGTCCGGGCTCCCGTGCAGGGACTCCCCGAGCAGTGCGTAGTAGACGCGCCGTACCCAGTGGAGGTCGGCTGCCTCGTCGATGAGCTTGTCCGCCCGGGCCCGTTCCAGCACGGTGATGCAACGCCGGCCGATGTCCTGGTGGAGGGCGGCTGCTTCGCTGTCGGGATCAGCCGGGAGCTCCAGCGCGAACGTCCAGGCGCTCTTCACCTCCAGCACATTGGCCGTGATCCGGTGCAGCGCCACCAGCGGGGGAGCGGTGTCCGGTCGGCCGTCCTCCACGGCTTGGGCGAGTTGTCGGGCGGCGGACGAGGCCAGGGCCTCGATCAGCGCCTGCCGGTGAGCGAAACGCCGGTGGATGGTCGTCCGGGCCACCCCCGCCGCGGTCGCGATCTGCTCCATCGACGCGCCGGGATCCGTGGAGAGCACGCGTTCGGCCGCCTCCAGGATCGCGCGCACGCTGCGCTCCGCGTCCGCCCGCAGCGGCCGTGCGGCTGTCTCACCCATGACGCCTCCCGCTCATCCAGTGCTCCGTGAAACGATACACCGTTGCGTCATCTTTGAAGTAGCTGCATCAGTGCTGTTGCAGTTATGTGGAAAGTGAGTACGCTCCTGTCTCGGTTGTTCGTCGAGTGAAGGAGTCTTCCCATGCACAGTGCAGCGCTCGTCACCGGTGCCTCATCCGGGCTCGGCGCGGAGTTCGCCGCGCAGCTCGCCGCCCGCGGGCACGATCTGATCCTGGTGGCGCGTTCCGAGGACAGACTCACGGCCCTCGCCGAGCGCCTGACCGCGGAGCACGGCATCCGCGCCCATGTCCTGGTCCAGGACCTCGCCGAGCCCGATGCGGCCCGTAGGATCGCCGGCCGGCTCGCCGCCCGTGGCCTGAGCGTCGACCTGCTGGTCAACAACGCCGGGTTCGGCACGTGCGGTCGCTTCGAAAACATAGCCGCCGACCGTGACCACGATCAGCTGATGGTCAACGTCGTCGCGCTCGTCGACCTCACACACGCCCTGCTCCCCGGCATGCTGGAGCGCGGCACCGGCGCGGTCGTGAACGTCGCCTCCACCGCGGCCTTCCAGCCCTCCCCGTACTTCGCCGTCTACAGCGCGGCCAAGGGCTTCGTCCTGAACTTCGGGCTCGCCCTGCGCCAGGAGTACCGCGGCCGTGGCATCCGCGTGCTCACTCTGTGCCCCGGCCCGGTCGACACCCCCTTCTTCGATGCCATCGGCACCCGCAAGGCGGCCGTCAACGGCTCGATGACCACGCCGGAGCCGGTTGTCCGTGCAGCTCTGCGCGCACTCGACCGCGACCGCGGCTACGTCACCCCTGGGCTCGGCAACGCCCTGGCCGCGCATCTGCTGCCGCGCAGGCCGCGCACCCTGGTCGCCGCCATCGCCGAGCGTGTCACCCGCAAAGTCCTCAGCCCCTCGGGCGCGGCCCCGCAGCCGAAGGAGTACGCCGCATGAGTTCCTCCACCGTCCCGGCCGCGGGAGCCGCCGCCGCGATGCTGCTCGTCGGCACCTCGACGGCCGTCTCCGCGACGATCGCCGACTACCCGGTCCTCAGCGGTCAGGCACTGCGCTACGCACTCGCCGCGGCGATCCTCCTCGCCGTCGTACGCCACCAGCGCTTACCCCGCGTCGGCCTGACGCCCCGTGACTTCCTGCTCCTGGCGGCGCTGGCCGCCACCGGTCTGGCCGGCTTCAACATCTTCCTGGTCGAGGCCACCCGGCACGCGAGCCCCGCCATGATCGGCACCGTGGTCGGAGCGATCCCCGTCGTCCTTGCCCTTGCCGGGCCGTTGACGCAACGCCGCAGACCGGCCGCCCGCACCGTCGGCGCCGCCGCTGTCGTGACCCTGGGCGCCGCGGTCGCCGCCGGGCTCGGTGGCGGCAGTCTGCACGGCGTGCTGCTGTCACTGGGAGCGCTCGCCGGCGAAGTCGCCTTCTCGCTGCTCGCTCTTCCCCTGCTGCCCAAGCTCGGGCCCTTGAGGGTCGCCGCCTATCCGGCGGCACTGTCCGTGCCCATGCTGCTGGCCGCGAGCCTCGCCCTGGACGGCGCGAGCTCCCTGCGCCTGCCCACCTCCACCGAAGCGGCCGCCTTCGGCTACCTCGGCGCACTCGTCACAGCTACCGCCTTCTTCCTCTGGTACGACGCGCTGCGCCGACTGGGCGCCGAACGTGCCGGACTCTTCGCCGGACTCGTCCCGGTGGGTGCACTTCTCACCACCCTCGCACTCGGGCTCGGCGAGGTGGGGCCCGCAGACGTGATCGGAGCCGTGCTCGTCGCCGCAGGCGTCGTCATCGGGCTGCGGGGGCCGGTGCCCGCCGGCGGGGCGGGGCGGGGCGGCCCTCGTGCCCGGCGGCTCCGACGGGAGGGCGTCACGGATGCCGCCGAGGCACGCGGCTCGGTCAGGCAGGCAGCCATCCCTTGCGTACAGCTTGGATGCCCGCCCGGAAGCGGGTCTCGGCCTTCAGGTCCGCCATCATTCGGCTGATCCTGCGACGGACCGTGTGAACGTGCAGGTCAAGCCGGACTCCGGGTCCGTCCGGCTGCCGTGTCGGTCAGGCCCCAGCAGCGCCTCGTAGAAGGCAAGTTCGCTGTCTCCCAGGCCGGGGGTCCGCCACTGCCCGCTCGCCTGATCCATGCCTTGATCACACCCTGACCGGCCCGGCCGGGTCATGAGGAGCGCCATGCAATCGAAGAAAGACGTGAACCCTCCGGGCAGGGCCCGGAGGGTCGGCGGGACGGCTTCGGGGCCGTCCCGTGTCCTGGCGGGAGCCGGGTGTTGCGCCGGCTCCCGCCAGGACGGGTCGCGGGGGTGACGTCAGGACAGTTTGAACGTGGTCATCTGGTGGATGGCGTTGTTCGGGCTGAGGACGCGCGAGCCAAGCTCCTGAGCCATGCGGTCGTAACCGTTGATGTCGAAGTTGAGCGAGATCATCTCCTCCGCCCCGTCACCGTCGAGGTCCACCGCGAGGTACTCGCGGCCCCCCGAGGCGCTGCCCGTGCCGAGCGAGCCGCTGAAGGCGCCCCCGCTGGTGAGGATCGCAGGGTCCCAAACCCCTACGCCGCCCTCCATGCCACCGGCCAGCAGCTTCCGCCCGCCGGGACCGGTGATGAACTGCGTGGTGCGCAGCGGTGCGGAGGTCGAACCCTTGCCGTTCTGGCCGTCGGGGCCGAAGATCCGGATGGTGCCGAAGCTCGTGGCGAGCAGACCGTCGCTGTCGTCACCGGTGAAGAAGTTGCCGTGCGACCAGGGGCTGCCGGTCTGCTTCTGGTGCAGCAGCTCGCCGGTGCGGCCGTCCCGGATCTCCACGATGACAGTGGCGCTCGCGGCCTCCGTCGAGCTGAAGTCGGGCGCGGCCGACACGATCCACGTGTAGGCGACCGCATGCCCGTCCGCGTAGGGGATCTTCGGCGAGGCGAAGACGCCGTGGTCGAGCAGTGCGCCGTGCAGCTTCCCGTCCACGGCCACGGCCGGGGCCTTGGGGGCCGCCGTCCAGCGCACCGCACCGCTCCTGCCGTTGAGCGCGACACCGTCCGCCACGGCTTCGTCGAGGTTCAGCGCGCCGACGCTGGTGTACTGGGCGTACACCTGGCCGTCGGCGACCGTCGTGTCGGAGAAGACCACGTCCCCGGCGCTCGCGGGCGCCGCGTACGTCCACATCTTCTTGCCGGAGCCCTTGTAGGCGCGCAGCGCGTCGGTCGGGACGAGGACCTCGGCCTTGCCCTTGCCGTCGACATCGGCCACGGTGACCGAGCGGACGTACGCGCCGCCGCCGTCGATGGTGCTCAGGACCTTGCCGGTACGCCCGTCGAGGACGACGGTCGCGGTGTCCGCGGCGACGATGACCTCAGGGTTGCTGTCGCCGGTCACGTCGCCGGTCTCGATGGCGTGCACCTGACCGGGGACCGTGGCCTGCCACAGCTTCTTCGGCGTGCCGTCGAGCAGCGAGGTGCCGGAGTAGGCCCACACGCCGCGTGACGTGCCGCCGGCGACGACGTCGGGCTTCTTGTCACCGTCGACGTCGAGCGCCTTGGCGGACGACAGATCGCCCTGGAGCGGTGTCAGGCGCTGCTGCGTGCCCTTGCCCAGGTCGAAGTCGCGGACGTTCTGCTCCAGGTCGACGACCCGGACGTGCGCGCCGCCCTTGTCGCTGAACAACTGCTGGAACATCGGCGAGGCGGAGTTGTCCTCGTGCTCCCAGCGCACGTCACCGTCGCCGTTGAACACGGTGAGCCTGGCAAGTCGGCCACCGCCGGAGTTGTCGGCCGTGAAGACCGCCTTGTCGCTCTGCGAGGAGGTGACCAGGCGGCCGGCCGTCACGTCAAGACGCCAGGTGCTGGCGCCGTCCCCGACGTTGTCCGCATCCCGCTTGACGGTGCGCGACCACAGGGCGCTGTCCGGGCTGTTGCCGTCGAGGACCCGGACCGTGCTCGCGTTCACGTAGAGCAGGGGGTCGAAGGTGGACTCGGCGACCACGTACTCGGTCTTCGCGTCGCCCCGCAGGTCGCCGACCGTCATGGCCGTCGGCAGAACGTTGGACCGGCCGTCCAGGGTGGCGCGTGCGCCACCGCCCAGGGCGTACGAGGCGATCTCGTAGCGCACGCCGTCCGTGGAGTCGGTCTGCTCCAGGGCGACGACCCGCTTGCGGGTGGCATCGAGGTGCAGCTGGCGGCTGTACAGGGTGCTGTCGCTGTGCCAGGTGACGGACCCGTCGGCCGCGTCCATCACGAGGGTGCGGCTGCTGCCCGGCGCCGTCGCCGTCTTCCGCAGGTTCCAGGAGGCCGCGAGCCTGCCGTCACCGGCGTCCTCCAGCGCTCCCCAGGAGCCCCCGGTCTGCTGGGTGTCGTACGTCCACGTCGACGCGGGGGTCAGCGTGCCGTCGGCGTACGAGAAGCGGATCCCGCTGAGCGTGGCCGTCTCGGCCGCCGGGGCGTTCTGGTTGTACGCCGGCGTGTTGGCGACGAGCAGCGTGCCGTCGACGACCTTGACCGCGGTGACCTGCGAGTAGACCTTCGACCAGAGCGTCCTGCCGCTCTTGCCGTCGAGGACCGTCACGAACGTGCCCGTCGGCAGCGAGGAGCCGGGCGAGGTGAACGGCCGGTAGGGCGAACTGCCGACGCTCGCCGAGAAGACGACGTCGGGCGTGCCGTCGCCGGTCAGGTCGGCGGTGTCGAAGCCCTGGTCGGAGGCGGCCGTGAACGGGCTCACCGCGTTGTAGCCCATCAGGATGCGCGCCGGGTACGGCTCGGTCTGCCACACCCGCAGCGGCTTGACCTGCCAGTCCGCGTACAGGGACGCGTTGGTGCGCGCCCAGGCCGTGGTGCCGTCGGCCTTGTGCAGCTGCACGTTGCCGAGGCTGTGCAGGGTGAAGTAGCTGCCGTCGGAGCCGGCCGGGACGGTCGCGCCGACGCCGCGGACACCCTCCAGGGCGGACTTGCCGGTGAAGGTGACGGGGGTCGCCGCGGTGGTCCCGGAACCGGAGCCCGCCGTGGCGTCGGACGAACCGGTGTCGGCCGGGTCGCCCTCCTGGTCACCTGCGTTGACGGACTTCAGGCTGTCGCCGTAGACGTCGACCTGCACGCGCTCGGCCAGTGTCTCGGCCTGCTGGCTGGTCAGCTTCATCGCAGAACCGTCGTCGCCGGCGGCGAGCGCGTGCGGCGCTGCCGTCAGGGCGAGGCCGGCCGCGACCAGGCCGGAGGCGAGCCGGAGGGCCCGCCGGGAAGTGTGGGTTCTCATCACTAGGCTCCCTGGGCGATGCGGATGGCCGAGCCGTTCGTCAGCACCGACTGGTTGAAGGAGTACTGGAGGGCGTCGGTACCGGACTGGTTCTCGATGCCGACGGTGGCCTTGCCACCGTTGCCCGGGACGGTCTGGTACTGGAAGGTGATCGCGCCGGTGGCCTCGTCGAAGACCGCCTCGAAGGTGACGCGGGTCGAGGAGCCGTCGGCGACGAGGGCGTTGTTCCACACGACCGCGAAGCTGCGGGCGCCGATCCTGCCGGTGGTGGCCGTCTGCACGCTCGACTTCTTGTCGAGGGTCAGGTCGTCCCAGAACGGGGCGACGACGCCGTCGGGCTTCGCCGTCGACGGCAGGGCCGTGTTGGTGTAGTCGCCGACGCGCGGCGCCAGGAAGTTGATCATGCCGTTCGTGGTCACGGCGGCGCTGGAGTACGAGACGCCGTACAGCTTCACCGGGAAGGGCAGCGCGATGTTCTTCGCGTCCTCGTCCCCGCTGAGGGCGACCTTGTCGGCGCCCTTGATCCAGGAGTACGTGCCCGGGGTGCAGGTGTTGCCGTGGAAGTCGGCGCGGGCCGGCAGCCGGACGCTTAGCGACTCGTCGCCGTCGACGGTCAGCGCGGTGGTGCGCACACCGTTGCACAGCACGGGCGCGGCGGGCGTCGTGGTCAGCGAGTACGAGCCCTCGGCGACCTGCGGCAGGGTGAAGCGGCCGGACGCGTCCGTGGTGACCTGGGGTACCGGGACGCCGTCGACGGCGACGGTGGCCTTGGCGAGCGGCTTGCCGGTGACGTCGAGGACGGTACCGGTCACGGGGTGCATCGGGACGGCGTCGAGCGTGACGTCCTGCGTGAGGTCCTGGCCCTCGGTGACGTCGAGGCCCTTGACCGAGCCCATGGCGTAGCCGTAGCCGCCGTACGAGATGTCGTACGTGCCCGGGGCCAGGGTCAGCCGGTAGGAACCGGCGGCGTTGGTGGTCGTGGTGCGGTTGGTGTCGGCGTTGGTCGCCTTCACGGTGACGCCGGACAGCGCGGAACCGGCCTCGGTGGTGACCTTGCCGGTCACGGTGCCCGCGGTGTGCGGGGCCTTGTTGACGGAGGCGAGGATGTCGAGCTTGCCCTCGCCCCACACGTTGTTCATACCGGCGGTGCCGCCGCAGTGCGTGTCGTCGACGTCCGTCGCGCCCTCGTTGAGGAGCGCGCGGGTGCCGTCGATGTCACCGATGAGGGCGGGGGCCGACGACCACAGCAGGGCCACGGCGCCCGCGACGTGCGGGGTCGCCATCGACGTACCGTTGATGGCCTTGTACGTGCTGCCCGGCCAGGTCGAGCGGATGTTGACGCCCGGGGCCGAGATGTTCGGCTTCGCCGAACCGTCGACCAGCGACGGGCCGAAGCCGGAGAAGTTGGCGATCTTGCCGGTGGAGTCGTAGGCGCCGACGCCGTAGGCGGGTGCCTGCGCACCCGGGGCCTTCGTGGTGGAGCAGGTCGTGCCGTCGCCGTCGTTGCCGGCGGCGAACGCCTCGAAGATCCCGGCCGCGTTCCATGCCTCGACGATGTCCTGGTAGAACGTCGTGTTGCCGCCGCCCCAGGAGTTGTTGACGATGTCGGGGGCCAGGTCGGGACGCGGGTTCTGGCCGTCGCGGTCGGTCGGCGCGAGGATCCACTGGCCGGCCGCCAGCAGCGACGCGTCGGAGCAGGAGGACGTCTCGCAGCCCTTCGCGGCGATCCACGTGGCGTTCGGCGCGACGCCGATGCCGTTCGCGGCGACCATCGTGCCCATGGTGTGGGTGCCGTGGCCGTTGTTGTCGCACGGGAGGCCGCTCGTGCCGCACTCGCCGGTCGGGTCGTAGAAGTTGTAGTCGTGCGTGAAGCTGCCGTCGCCGTTGTTCCCGCGGTAGTTGCCGACGAGGTCGGGGTGGTCGAACTGCACTCCCGAATCGACGTTGGCGATGACGATGCCCTCGCCGCGGTTGTTGTACTGGGACCAGACCTGATCGGCCTTGATGTCCTTGACGCCCCACTCGGGGGTGCCGTCCTCCTCCGTGGTGGCAGCGGCGGCCTCGACCCCGCTGTCCGCGCTCTCGATGTCGTCGAGCCTGTAGTGCTGCTCCTTGACGATCTTCGCCACGTCCGGGCGCTTCGCGAGCTCGTCGACGAGCTGCTTGTCACCGCTGACGTAGACGGCGTTCGCTATCCAGAAGTCCTGGTGGCCGACCTTCTTCCTGTCGAGGAAGGTGTTGAGCGAGCGCTGGCTGTCCGAGGCCTTGGCGCGCAGCTTGCCGTACGCGGACTTCGCCCGGTCGTGTGCGGGCCTGGTCTTGGCAGCAGACAGGTCGGCCTGGTCCTTGAGGACGACGAAGAAAGATGCTTCGCCGCCCTTGTCCACGGCTGTCAGCAGGGACGAGTCGATCTTCGGGGAGGGCGCGTCAGCTGCGGCTGCCGCTGTGGCCGCGGGCAGCGGGCCGATCAGCAGGGTGGTCGCGGTGAGGGCAGCCGCCGCCCACGCGGCACGTCGGTGCCGGGGCAGTCGTGGCAGGTGCATCGAGGTAAACCTCCGGAAACGGTACGGAGCCCGGACGCTAGGCAACTGCCGTTACTCGGGTATTACAGGGCGCCGTGGAGTGCCGGCGGCCGAGGACAACGCCGCCGATGTGTGCACCCGGGCAGGGTGTCCAAAGTGAGCGCCCTGCGGGCTTCGGTGCGCAGGGCGAGCACCACGAGCGGATGGACGGGGGCGGCGCCGGCTGCCCGAGCAGGGCGCCCTCGAGGCCCGGTAGCTCGGCTACCGGGCCTGACGGCCGAGGCGAGGGTGCGGGCACCGGACGGAGCCGTACGCCGGGTGCCCTAGCCGCTGACCACCTTGTCGTAGCGCAGAGCGACATAGCCCGAAGCGGCGTGGCCCGCGATGCGGCCGTCGGTGCCACCGCTGAGGTAGTCCTGACCGCGCATCATGTCGTCGTTGGTGTTGGCCTCGTGGATGTACGAGAACTTGCCTGCCGCCTTGTCGACCCACTTCTCGAAGAGCACCACGTGCCCGTCCTGGGTGTTCAGCGCGTCGCCGGGCAGGAGGTCGGACTTCGAGATGGTGCTGCTGGTACCCGGCAGGCTGTAGGTGGTGTAACTGGTGCCGGCGTGCCAGGTCATGGAGACGAAGCCCGAGCAGTCGGTGCGGTAGGTGTGGTCGCCGTCCGGGTCGGAGGCGTACGCGCCCTGGTTGTAGGGGATGTCGCGGTTCAGCCAGTTCACGGCTCGGCTCATGATCTCGCTGCGGGCGATCTGACCGCCCCGGCTGGACGGCGTGGGGGTGGGGGGCAGCGGCTGCTGGTAGGTGCAGTCGTTGGCGAAGGCCGAGAGGAGGCTCTGCGTCCAGCCGCTCGCATCGACCGGGTCGTCGGAGTGGTAGGCGATGTCGCTGCCCTTGCCGTCGGTGGGGTCGGCGTCGTGGTACCAGTACATACCGCCGTTCGTACGGCCGTAGTAGAGGCCGCCGCCGGGTGAGACCAGGCTGTCGACACCGGACCAGCCACTGCTCTTCAGCTCTGAGCGCTCCCAGTCCCCGACGCCGTTGATCTGGTAGGAGAGGAGCCTGCCGTCCGCCGTACTGGCGAGGAGGACGTCGTCGCCGACGGCCGCGAGGGTCTTCAGGACGAAGCCCTCGTCGATCACGACGTGCTTGGCGATGTGGGCGGGCCCGCTGGGCTTGGCCTGGGACACGTTGTAGCGGTGGAGTTGGCCGTCGACCGTGCCGTAGAGGTGGCCGGCCCCGTCGTACGTCATCTTGTCGAAGGTCCAGCCGTTGTCCCAGATCCGGGTGACACCGGCCAGGACGAGGGCGTTGTTGTTGGTCTGGACGTCCACCCGGTAGAGCTCACCGGCCGTCGAGGTCACCAGAACGGTGTTGAAGTTGAGGGTGGCCATGGCCTTGGGCGTGAAACCGAGATCGGTGCCGATCAACGTCTTGACCCGGTCACCGGTGTTCGGGGATATCGCGGTGTAGGTGAGGCGTCCGTCGGGAAGCGTCCCGTAGACCGAGACGTCACCGCCACAGATGGCGGCGGCCTGGGCGGGCGCCGCAGTGAGCGTGACGAGACCGAGGGTGGTGGCGCCGCATGCGAGGGCAGCGGTCAGACGGCGCTTGCGGGACGTCGAGAGCATGGGATTCTCCGATGTAGGGCAGCCCTGACGTAGGCGCGTCGGGCTGGGGCGGTGAGAAGAAGGAGGAGGTGCGATGCCGGCAGGCGAGCCGTGTGCCTCGCCGTTCCGGTTGCGGAAGTCCTCGGCCGGGGCGGATCCCGGCGAATTGCTCACGGGCGCATGAACTGCCCGCTCAGTACCAGTTGTTGTTCACGAAGTGGGTCCAGGCACCGCAGGGTGTGCTGTACCGGCCGTCGATGTAGGACAGGCCCCACTTGATCTGTGTGACGGGGTTGGTGCGCCAGTCGTCGCCGAAGGCGTCCATCTTGGAGCCGGGTAGCGCCTGGGGGATGCCGTAGGCCGTGGAGTTCGGGTTGTCGGCCCAGTAGCGCCAGCCGCTCTCCTTGTCCCAGAGCTGCTCCAGGCAGTTCCATTGGGTGGTGCTGTTCCACGCGCCGCCGTCGTGCTTGTTCATCAGGTCGCGGCCGACCGCCTTCACGGCTGGGATGTCTGTACCGTCGAGCGGGTCGATGGTGGTCGTGCAGCTGAAGGTCTCCGGCTGGGCGGAGAGCAACTGCTGGGTCCAGCCGCCCGTGTTGACCGGGGTGTCGTTGTGATAGGCGATGTCGGTGCCCTGGCCGTCGGCCGGGTTCGCGTCCTTGTACCAGTACATGGCGCCCGTGGTCTCGATGCGGCCGTAGTAGAGGCCGCCGCCTGGCGAGACGACCTGGTCGAATGCGGACCAGCCGGATGCCTTGAGGTCGTCCCGTTCCCAGCTGCCGTCGCTGCTGATCTTGTACGAGAGGAGCGCGCCAGCCATGGTGGTGGCAAGGAGACGGTCGTCTCCGACGCCCGCGAGGGTTTTCAGGACGAAGCCGGTGCCGATCTCCTTGCGCTGGCCGATGTGGGCAGAACCGGTCGGCTTGGGCTGCGAGACCAGGTACTGGAGGAGAAGGCCCCCGGCCGTGGTGCCGTACAGGTGGCCGTGGCCGTCGTAGGTGAGCTTGTCGTGGGTCCAGCCGCTGTCGAAGAGCTTGACGGGCGGACGCTCCAGGACGAGGGAGGTGTTGTTGGTCAGGACATCCAGACGGTAGAGCGCGCCGCTGGTCGACGTGACGAGGACGGTGTTGAAGTTGAGAGTGGCTATCGCTCGCGGCTCGAATCCGAGGCCCGCTCCGATCAGTACCTTCTTCAATTCGCCCGTGGCAGGCGTGATGGTGCTGAAAGTGAGGCGACCGTCGGGCAGGACGCCGTAGATCGAGGCGGTTCCGCCGCATGTGGTCGCGGCCTGTGCCGCCGGTGCGGTGGCCACGGAGGTGAGCAGGCCGGCGCCGAGGAGGCCGGCCAGGGTCGCGAGAGTCGTCTTGCGGGCAGTTCTGCGGAGAGCGGTGGGCAACGGTGTTCCCCCCAAGGAGCGGAAGCTCGGTCGGCCGGGCGTGGAGCTCTGCGGCGGTCGCCTGTCGGAACGCGGCGATGCCGTCGGGCCCGGTGCGGGCGTGTCAGTGGAGCGGTGCGGCGACGGTGTAACCGTGCGCGCGCAGCGGCGTGCGGGCGCTGGTGAGGATGGCGTGGGCCTGGCCGAGAGCGGCGGCTTCCGAGGTGGCCCGCAGGAAGAAGTAGAGGTCCATGCCGTCGTCGGAGGCCTTGGCCCGCAGGTGCTCGAGTCCGTGCGCCGCGGTGGTGTGGGCCCATACGAGGTCGGTGAGGACGGCGGGCACGCCGTGGGCGGCCTGGGGCGGACCCGCGAGCGTGGCTCGGATGACGTGCACGTGCTCTAGTCCCAGTTGATGCTGAGGCCCGCGGACTCGGGCACCGTGTCCCAGTTGATGCTGCCGGGGGCGGCGGCGCTGACGAGATGGCCTTCGGCGCCGGTCGCCGAGGTGGTGACGGCGACGCAGCAGAGAAGGGCGAGGACGGCGACGGTGCGGGCGGTGCGGGACATGATCCCCCCAGGATCGGAAGTCTGGATGCGGTTCCTTCGGTGTGCCGTGCCGCGCGCGCTGTTCCGGACCGTCCGTGCGGCTCTGGCCTTGAGCCGGGGACTCTCGCCCCGCCGTTCCGGTGAGCACCATGCTGCTGCCTCCGGAACCCGGCGGGAAGGGATTCCTGCTGTCCCCAAGAAGCCTTGGCATGTTGGTGACAGCCTTCGCCTACGATCACGTCAGGCGCCGCCCGGGGAGGGCGGCCGGACTTCAGCTGGGGGGCCGAAGGACATGCTGCAGGCACTGGGTCTTGGGGCGGACGCGGAAGCCGTGTACCGGGGGGTACTGGCGGACCCGTCGGGCGGGATCGCCGAACTGAGTGCCCGTCTGGGGCGCACGGAGGCGCAGGTGCGCGCGGGACTGGATCGGCTCGTCGATCTCGACCTGCTCCGGCCTTCCCGGGACAGTCCCGGTGCGCTGCGCGCGGTGAGACCCGAACTGGGCCTGGAAATACTGCTGTTCCGGCAGGAGGAGGAACTGGTCCGGCAGCAGCAGGAGATGGTGCGCAGCAAGGCGGCCGCGGCGCAGCTGGTCTCCGAGTTCGCGGAGCTCCGGCCGAACACCGAAGTCGACGGCGCGGAGCGGCTGGTGGGTATGGACGCCATCCAGGACCGGCTCGAACAGCTCGCCCGCGGCCTGGAGCGGGAGTGCTTGGCGATCCTGCCCGGCGGCGCGCTCTCGTCGGCCAGCCTGGATGCGTCCCGGCCACTTGACGAGCGCGCGCTGGCGCGAGGCATCGAGATGCGTTCGGTGTACCAGGAGAGTGCCCGCAAGGACCCGACGACGCTGTCCTACGCCCGTTGGCTGACCGAGCAGGGCGGGCAGGTGCGCACCAGTCTGCTGCTCCCGCCGCGCCTCCTGGTGTTCGACCGTACGATCGCTGTGGTCCCCATCGACCCCGAGCACTCGCGCCTGGGCGCGCTGTGCACTCGCGCCCCGGGTATCGTCACCTCGCTCATCACCTTGTTCGAGCAGACGTGGAACGCTGCTGTCCCGCTCGGGGCGGACCGTCCCAGTGCCACCGACACGCGGCCGAGCCAGGCAGAGCTCGAGCTGTTGAAGCTCTTGGCCTCCGGCATGACCGATGAGGCGGCAGGCAAACGTCTCGGGGTCTCGTTGCGCACCGTCAGACGACAGATGTCCGCTCTGATGGAACGCCTCCACGCCAGCAGCCGCTTCGAAGCCGGTCTCAAGGCGGCGCGGCAGGGCTGGATCTGAGGGGAGCGGGGCTGATCGCACAGCGTCTCGCGCGTGAGGCGGTGAGGGGGGGGGGCCGGGGCCCGGAGCCCCGACCCCCTCATGATGAACCGTCGGCGATCGGCCCCCGCCCGTCCTGGTGTGTACGCCCGGGAGACGGTCCGCTCCGTGCGGTCCGTGTTCCGGATCGCGATGCTCAGTGAGACCGGGAGGCGCGGGTGTCCGTCCGGCCTGGTGCGAGCCGGGTGCGGCCGCGACCTCAGCGGTGAGCGTGGGGTTTCCGGGGCCGGGTCAGGTGAGGCGGCCGAGGATGTCCTGGGACTCGACGAGTCCTTCGTCGCTGGGCTCCTTGCCTTCGCCGAAGCGGCGTGCGGCCTGGCGGGCACGCAGGTCGAGATGCGCCTCGGCGGGCTTGGCGTAGCCGTGACGGGCGCGGGCCTCGGCGGGGGTCAGCACCTCGTCGGTGCGCGGGGGGATGCCGAGCTTGACCGGTGCGACGACAGGGACGGTGGAGGGCGAGAGCTTCTCCAGGATCGTCAGCTCGGCACGGGGGCTGAGATGCAGGAGGGCGAAGCCGGCCTTCATGACGGGCACGATCAGGACGTCGGTCAGGCGCGACTGCCGGATGCCGGCCATCCGGCGCATCCAGCGAGGGAGTGTGGCGATGGTGGCTGCCCGGATCGCCCTGGCCGCCATCAGGGCACCGGGCTTCTCCCACCAGGGCATCCCCGGCAGGAGGACGAGTTCTGTCCTGAGCAGGTGGTGCATGGCCTGCCTGGCGATCGGGCTGGCAGACATCTGCGGGCGCATCCGCTCGAAGTACGCGCGGACGCCGGCACGGTCGCGCGGGATGTCACCGGGCGGGCAGGTCTGGAACTCCGCGGCCACGGCACAGGATTCCCAGTACTCCTTCTCCTCGTCCGCGGAGAGCTTGCCCGGCCCGTACTTCTCGTAGGCGTAGAGGATCGAGTGCCAGCCCGTGAGCTGGATCCACAGCTGGGAGTCGGGGTCGTTGGCGTCGTAGGTGCCCCCGCCGTAGGGCAGGTTCCCGATCGCCTTGGAGTGGACCTTGACCAGGATGTCCGCTGCTTTGCACACGTCCCGTGAGCCTGCGAACGCCACCATCGAGAAGTAGCGCAGGGTCCGGTCGTAGCGGGTGCGGGGCCGCCGGTAGATGTCCTGGGTCCCGTGCACGGCCGCCACCAGGGGCGGGTCGAGTTCCTCCACCACGACAGCCCGCTGCAGAGCGACAGTCGGCGCCGTGGGATAGCCCCAGACCTTCCACACCACCGAGCCGGGGCCGAAGAACCCGTGGTCCTCGTGCGGCTCGACCGTACTGTGCCGTTTCGGCATGCTGCGCCTCCTCGTGTCCGTGCTGCGTACGCCTGTTGGCTGTCCCGGGTCCGCCCGACCGCATTTACGACACTGCCGTCGTAAATTAAGACACGGATGTCGTAAGATGCCAAGGTGTCGACCACGAGCAGTCCGAAGGCCAGGCCGCGCAAACGTCGCCCCTACGCCCCGCGGGTACCGATCGAGGAGCGCCGCGAGCAGCTGCTCGACGCGGCGCTCGCGGTGATCGTGGACGCGGGGCACGACCGGGTGTCCATCGATGCCGTGGCGAAGCAGGCCGATGTCGCGCGGGCCGTGGTCTACAGCGCCTTCGGTGATCTGAACGCACTGCTGAGTGCGTTGCTCGACCGGCAGCAGGCGCGCGCCTTCGGTCGTCTGCTCGCCGTATTTCCCCAGGGGGACGGGCTGCGTGATCCGGCCGGGTTCGTCGCGGAGTCGGTGCGCCGCGGGGTGGAGATGCTCTCCGAGGACCCCGACACCTGGCGGCTCATCCTGCTGACCCCGTCGGCCATGCCCCCCGTGGTCCACGAACGCATCGAGGCGGACAGGGAGCGGGTGCGGCAGCGCACGGCCCTGTGGATCACCCGGCTCGGGGCCGCACGCGAGGACGCCCCTGCCCTCGATCCCGAGATCCTGGCCCATGCGCTGGTCGCCTGCGCGGAACACTTCTGCCGCATCGAGCTCACCGAACCCGGCAGGTTCGCCCCGGAACACCTGGCCGGACAGATCCGAGCGGCCCTCGGCGCGTTGTGGCCGCCCGGCTGATCGACCGCCAGAAGGCTTCCGGTGGGAAGTCGTTGTACCTGGCGGGTCCGTCAGGCGCCGGGTGAGGCGAAAGCGGCGCATCCGCCGCCGCTCCATGCGTTGACATGTCCCGGACTAGTCAGGATGCTGTGAGAGCGCTCTTCCATCGATGTAAATCCCCCCGCCGGCCCGGCGTCGCAGCGGAGGCCAACCTTGGAACGGGACCATGAAGCTACCTCGACTTCTTTCCGGCGCCGCCGCCGTTGCCCTGTCCGGCGTCCTCGCTGCCGTCATGTCCCTGTCGTCCGCCCAGCCCGCTCAGGCCGAACAGACCATCAGGGCCGCGGACCCGAGTGTGATCCGGGTCGGCAGCACCTACATATCGGTGCAGTCCACCGGTGGGGGCCTCGCCGTGCGGCAGGCGTCGTCGACGGCGGCACTGGCCTCGGCGCCCGCACGGCAGGTGTGGTCGGACACGGCAGGCCGCGGTGAGGTCTGGGCCCCGGAGATCGTCACCGACGGAGGCCGCTACTACATCTACTTCTCGGCCGGCCGCGGATCGGCCCACCGGATGTACGTCATCAGCTCGGCCGGCCCGGACAGCGGATACACCGGCGAGAGCCAACTGGCCCTGCCGGACGGCAAGTGGGCCATCGACGGGACGCTGTTCACCTTCGGCGGGCAGCGCTGGTTCGTGTGGTCCGGCTGGGCCGGCGACACCAACGTCGAGCAGAACCTCTACATCGCGCGGATGAGCAGTCCCACCACGCCGACCGGAGCGCGGTACGTCATCTCCCAGCCCCGGGAGGGCTGGGAACGGGTGGTCGGCAACCCGTTCATCAACGAGAGCCCCGAGGCCATCAAGGACCCCAACGGGCAGTTGCACATCGTGTACTCCGCCAACGGCAGCTGGAGCGACCAGTACTGCCTGGCCGACCTGCGCCTGCGGGCAGGCGGCGACCCCACGTACGTCTGGGACTGGTACAAGTCGAACGGCTGTCTGTTCGGCTCCAACCGCGCGACCATGATGTCCGGCTGGGACCCGACGCTGTACGTCAACGGCCCCGGCCACCACAGCTTCGTCCTGCTCAACGGCGACATCGACACCAGCCCGCCCGCCGGACCGAGGTTCCCGCTGATGTTCCACGCGGTCCCGAAGGGGACGCCGTACGCGTGGGAGAACCGGTACTGGTACACGGGCACGTTCGCCTGGTGGGGCAACACCACCTACAGCCGCGCCAACGTCCCCGGCCCGACCGCCGACACCGGCTGGAGCCTCAAGTTCTTCGAGTAGCGCGGAGAGTGGCACGCTCGGTCGAGGTCCCGGCGCATCGGGGCGGGCCGGAGAACGTGCGGGGGACCGGTCGGCCGTCGTCCCCGGCCGGCCCCGCACCGGCCGGCCCGATATTCGGCTGCGGTGCTCCGCGGGGCCTCCCATACTGAGCGGGCTCGAACTCCCAAGCCCCGAAGGAACTTCCCCGCGTGCAGGCCGCCGTCACCGTCACTCCCGCCCAGATTCCCGAGCTCCTGCTCGGGCTCGCCACCGTGCGGCCCGTGTTCCTCTGGGGAGCCCCCGGGATCGGTAAGTCGTCGCTCGTGCGGAGGTTCGCCGAGTCGCTGGGGCTGGAGTGCGTCAGTCTCCTCGGGACGCAGCTCGCGCCCGAGGACCTGATCGGCGTGCCGCAGATCCGTGACGGGCGTTCCGTGTTCTGCCCGCCGGAGATCATCGCCCGCGACGAGCCGTACTGCCTCTTCCTCGACGAGCTCAACGCCGCCACCCCCGATGTCCAGAAGGCCTTCTACTCGCTGATCCTGGACCGGCGGATCGGCTCGTACGAGCTGCCCGCCGGGTCGATCGTCATCGGGGCGGGCAACCGTGCCACGGACAACGCGCTGGCGAGGCCCATCGCGTCCGCTCTGGTGAACCGCCTCACCCACGTCCATCTGCGGGCGTCCGGAGCGGACTGGCTGGTGTGGGCGGGGGAGAACGGCATCCACCCCTGGGTCACGGACTACCTCATCGACCGTCCCGACCACCTGTGGTCGCAGCCGCCCAAGACCGAGGAGCCGTTCTCCACGCCCCGCTCCTGGCACATGCTCTCCGACGCCCTGCACTCCTTCGGGCCGGCCATCGACGAGCAGACGCTGAAGGTGATCGTGCACGGCACACTGACGCCCGCGCACGCTGTCTCCTTCTGCGGCTACGCGAAGATCGTCCGCCATACTTTCGGCATCGAGGCGATCCTCAAGGGCGACGCCTCCTGGCCCGCCCGGCTCGAGGACCGTGACCTCCTCTACTACCTGGCCGAGGCGTTCCGCGGACGGCTGGTGAAGGAACTCCCGCGGCAGAAGGAGCACGTCTCGGCGTCCATGCGGCAGACCTCCTACCGGGCCAAGTCGCTGCTCGTGCAGCTGGCCGAGATCTCGGTCGAGGTCGCGCAGACCGTCATCGCGGACGACGCCGACGGCCAGCCGGTGCTGCCCGCCTGGTTCCTCATCGACGCGGCGCGCGACATGCCCAGGCTGGTCGAGGCCCGGCGATGAAGGCCACCGCACGCGGGGCCGACGGCAGGAGCGGGAAGAACGGCAAGGGCCGGAAGAACAGCAAGGGCGGCATGTCCGACCCGGCCGCCGAGGCGTTCGCGGCGGGGCTCGCGAGGGTCAAGCGGAACCCGGCCTTCGCCGCCGTCCACGCTTCCGTCTGCCGACAGGACAACTGCGCCCTGACCCCGGCCGGGGGACTGGCCGCCGTCACCTCCAACGGCACCATCCACGTGCACCCCACCAAGCGCGCGGATCCCGCCGAATGGGCCTGGGCCCTGGCCCACTGCCTGCTGCACCTGGGCTTCGGGCACGTGCCGGCCGCCGCGGACGACCCGCGCGAGCAGCCCGACCGGTTCGACCTCGCGGCCCGCTGCACGGTCGTCAACCGTTTCCTGCTCACCTTCCCGGTCGGCAGTCCCCCCGTACACCTGCCGGAGTCCTTTCCCGGCGGTGACGAGGCGGAACTCGCCGCCCGCTGGCGCCGCGACGGCATCCCCGCCGCCCACGAGCTCTGCGGCACCGCGGGCGGGCACCCGGACCAGGTCCTCACGACGTGGCCGGCATGGAACAACACGGCAGTCCCGGACTGGGAGACGGCCTTCGCACGGGCCCTCACCCGGAGCGTCTCCACCGCCATGGACGTGGCGGGCGGACGCGTCGACCGGATCACCGGAGAACGCGCACCGCAGCGCCCCTGGAGCCGGGCCATGAACTGGTTCGTCTCCTCGTACCCGCTGCTCGGCGGAATCGCCGCGGGCCTCACCGTCGTGGCCGACGCCGAACTCGCCCGCGCGCAGGGCATCGCGATCGCCGCGGTGAGCTCGGCCGCGGGTGAGATCTACATCAACCCGCTGCGTACGTTCACCGATGACGAATGGCGCTTCATCCTCGCCCACGAGATGCTGCACGCCGCGCTGCGCCACGGCGAACGCCGCGGTGGCCGCGACCCGTACCTCTTCAACGTCGCGGCCGACTACGTCGTCAACGACTGGCTCGTCCAGATGCGCGTCGGCGACATGCCCGAGGGGCTGCTGTACGACCCCGACCTGCGGGACCTGTCCGCCGAGGAGGTGTACGACTGCATCGCGGTCGACCTGCGCCGCCGGCGGCGGCTCGCGACCCTCCGCGGCAAGGGTGCCGGCGACATCCTCGGCGAGCCACTGCCGCACGGTGAGGCCCGCCCGTACACGGACCTGGACGAGTTCTACCGGCGCGGCCTGGTGCAGGGTTTCGATCTGCACCAGTACGGTGAGCGCGGCCTGCTGCCGGCCGGGCTGATCGAGGAGATCCGGGCGCTGGCCCACCCGCCCGTACCGTGGGACGCGCGGCTCGCCCGCTGGTTCGACGAGTACGTCCCCCGACCGGAACCCCTACGCTCGTACGCCCGCCCGGCGCGGCGGCAGGCGTCCACACCCGACATCCCGCGCGCGGGCCGGTACTTCCCGCCCCAGGAGACGGCCCGCTGCACCTTCGGAGTGGTTCTCGACACCTCCGGCTCGATGGACAGCGCCCTCCTCGGCAAGGCGCTCGGTGCCATCGCCTCGTACGCGGAGGCTCGCGACGTACCCGCGGCGCGCGTGGTGTTCTGCGACGCGGCGCCGTACGACGCAGGCTATCTGCCACCGGCCGAGATCGCGGGCAGGGTCCGGGTGCGCGGCCGTGGCGGTACCGAACTGCAGCCGGGCATCGACCTGTTGCAGAGGGCGGACGACTTTCCGCGGACGGCCCCGGTACTCGTCATCACCGACGGCTGGTGCGACATTCTGCGGATCCGCCGCGAGCACGCGTTCCTGATCCCGCAGGGTGCCTCCCTGCCGTTCACACCGCGCGGCCCGGTGTTCCGGCTGAGCTGAGGGCGGCGTCCCCACGTGCCGTCACGGATGTCCGGCACCGTCCGGGCCCCGCGTGATCACGCGGGGCCCGGACGATCGGCCGACGGGGCATGTGCCCGTACGGGCGTCCACCGGCGCATCACGGAGTCAGAGGGCGGCCGTGTACGCCGTGAGGGTGTTCAGATTCTTGATGAAGTCCGACGTCGTGATGCCCGGCGGGCCGGCCTGCGGCGTATAGGGAGGCATCTGCGGCGGGCTGAGCGGGTCATAGGGTGAGGTGTCGTAGAGGTCGCCCACGTGGCGGCTCACACAGGCCTTGCCGTCATAGGGCGTTGCGGGTGGCGGCCCCTGGTACGGATTGGTGATCGAACCGATCCGCGTCAGCCAGTGGTCCCTGTCGCCCAGTCCCGACACGACCGCGTCCGCCTGCGCAGGGGTCACGGTGGGAAGCGTCAGGTCGGCGCCCCGGAAGAGGTCGTCCAGTCCCAGGTCCCTCGCCGAGAAGTAGCCGGGCAGTTCACGCCTGCCGCGCGCGGCGAGGGGCGATCGCGCCCTGAGGTCGGCGACCTCGGACCGGCTCATCGACATGAGCTCGTCGTAGGTCGCGCGCAGGGCAGCGGTGTCGACCTTGCGTCCGCCGCCGTAGTGGCTCGGGGTGTCCCGGTGGTCATGGTCGTTGTAGTAGGCGCCGTTACGGACGTTCGAGCCGAAGCGGTGTACGAACCGGGCGCGGTTGGTGCCCAGTTCGATGAAGGTCGGGTGCGTACTGGAGGCCAGGAGCGGGTTCTCCGCCTTCTGCTGGTCCGTCAGCCGGCAGCTCTCCAGCCAGGCGATGGCTTCCGGTGCCCGGCGGAGGAACTCGTGGTCGCCGGTGAGCCGGAAGTAGGCGAAGAGCTGCTGGACATTGGTCTGGGTGGTGTGGGTGACGAGCGCACGCGGTTCGTAGGAGCGGGCACCGGCGGGCGCTCCTGCCTTGCGGCCGCCGGCTGCGCGGGCGAGGTGCTGGAGGCCCCAGCCGGCCTGCGGTCCCGGCTGTTGCATGCGATGGAGGCAGGCCATGGCCCGCCCGACGTTCGGGATCAGATCGCGGCGCCCGAGCGAGGTGACGCACATCAGCAGGAACTTGATGTTCTCGCCGAGCACGTTGTCGTTGAAGGTGACGTGTCCGGTGTAGTCGCCGTCCTCCATGCCGTGCCGGATGCCGGCGGGCAGCCAGGACGGCAGCTCGTCCGGCCACGGCGTCTGCTCGACGGAGCCGGAGAACGCCGGGAAGCGCTGCGGCCAGCCGCCGTCCGCGACGCCGCCGCGGTACTGCGCCGCGACGACGAAGCGGATCGCCCTGTCCAGGGCGGCCTCGAACTTCGGGTGGGGCCTTTCCAGCTGGAGCCGGAGTATCAGCTGGGCGGCTGTCGCGGTCGCCGCGTCGTCGAAGGTGGCGTTGCCGTAGAAGTGCTGGAACTCCTCCAGACGCCAGCCGTTGGCACCGATCGTCTCGTACCAGCTCCGGAGTGAGCCCTGCCCCGCCGTGTCATGGATGTAGTTCCAGCCGCCGCAGGCAAGTTGGGCGTCCACCAGGGCCAGCCCGGTGCGCCTGGCGGCCCGGTAGCAGACCTCTGATCCGGTGGCGTGGTAGGCATCGAGCATGCTGTGGCCGACGGACGGTGTGCCGGGCGGCTGGATCCAGCACATGGTGCGCCGGGCCTCCATCTCGCCCCATGTGGTCGAGAGGTCCGGCAGGTAGCTCCAGACGTAGCCGCCTCGGTAGGAGACGTGCTCGTCCATGAACGCGGTCGCGCGGGCCACGGCGGCAACGATGTCGGCGCGCCCGGCTGCGGGGGCGGCCGCGGCCGAGGCGCGGTCGGCCGATCCGAGGACAAGGGCCGCGGCCGGTGCGGCGGCGAGGCGGGCGAAGGTACGGCGGCTCACTGGCAGGTGCATCGAACGACTGCCTCCAACTCTGGTGCGGAGTGCGGGTTCCAGACATGACGCAGTGTCACCACGTGGCCTGCTGCGCCATGTCTGAGGAGTTGTAGCACCGCCCGACGGAGCCGCCAAGAGTTCAGACACAACTACGGTGTTCATGTATGTGTCTCAAGGTGGGGTTCATCAGCTCATTCGGTGCTGAACGGTTCGGATACATGTGCGGGGTGGTCCATGTGGTGCGCTGTTTTGGAACGGGGCGGTCGTCACGCTGCGTCTGTGCGGGAAGCCGGTGCTTACCTCCGACGTAATCGACGCTCCGTCACCGCCTCGGCAGACTGCCCCCATGACACTCACCACCGCGGAAGTCACCCGCGCCACCGTGGAGAAGTTCCTCGCCCTCCGGCTCGCCGGGGACACCGAGGGGCTCACCGCTCTCTTCGCCGACCACGTCGACTGGCTGCTCGCCGAGAACCCCGCGGTCCCCTGGATCCGCCCCCGCTCCACCGCGGCGGAATGCGCGGCCCAGGGTGCGGAGTTGGCGGAGTACACCGTGCCGGAGGATGCCCGCGCCTCTGTCGACACCTTTCTCGTCGACGGTGCCGACGCCGTTCTGACGGGTCACCTCTCAGGGACCGTCCGCGCGACGGGCAAGTCCTTCGCGGGCCCCTTCGCGCTGCACCTGACCGTCGAGGGCGGCCGGGTCACCCGGCACCACCTTTACGAGAACAGCCTGTCGATCGCGGAGGCGTGTGCTCCCTGAAAGCGCCTCGTGGGCGCGGCGTCCTCGGGAGCGCCCGGGCCGGTCGGCGTGGGACCGCTCGCGGCCCAACCCTGGTTGCGGTGCGGGTGGTTACGCGTTCCGGGCGCGCCACGCCTCGTGCCGCCGACGCCTGCGCGGGCTTCTTGACGCGATGCGAGTTACCGGTAACATCAGGCCTGCTCCGAGTGGCCCCGCGTCCGAGTGCGGCGGGTTCCTCGACGGGCACGGCAGGCCCGCCCGCGGAATCGGAGATCTCCTGATGCGAAACCACCTGCGACTGCCGCCCCCTGCCCCCGCCCCGTTGTCGGGCCACCTGCCGTTCAGCGACGCGACGGAGGCCACCGACCCCATCGAGGTGACGAGCAGATACCTCACCCGCGGCGGCCGCCCCTGGTTCCCCGTCTCCGGCGAGTTCCACTACACCCGCTGCCCCGCACGGCACTGGGAGGAGGAACTCCTCAAGATGAAGGCCGGCGGGATCACCGTCGTCGCCACCTACGTGATCTGGATCCACCACGAGGAGACCGAGGGCCGTATCCGGTTCGACGGGGACCGCGACCTGCGGCGTTTCGCCGAGCTGTGCGCCCGCCACGACCTCGGCATCGTCCCCCGCATCGGCCCCTGGTGCCACGCCGAGGTGCGCAACGGTGGACTGCCCGACTGGATGCTTGCCCGGGACTGCACGCCACGCACCGACGACCCCGCCTATCTGGAGCCCGTGCGGCGGTGGTTCGCGGCCGTCGGGGAGCAACTGCGGGGAATGGACCGGGCCCACGGCGGTCCTGTCGTCGCCATCCAGATCGAGAACGAGCTCTACGACCGGCCCGGCCACCTGCTCACGCTCAAACGGCTCGCCCAGCACAGCGGCCTCGGCGCACCGCTGTGGACGGCCACCGCCTGGGGCGGCGTACAGCTTCCCCCCGACGAACTGCTGCCGCTGTACGGCGGATACCCCGAGACCTTCTGGACCGAGGCGGACGGCGGCTGGCCCGACACCTGCCGCAAGCACTACTTCTTCACCCACCAGCGCGACGACGAAGGCATCGGGGCAGACCTGCGGCCCACGACCGTACGGGGCGGGGCGGGTGCGCCCACCGACCGGTTCCCCTGGGCCACCTGCGAACTCGGCGGCGGCATGGCCCACTCCTACCACCGGCGGCCGCGGGTCGACGCCGCCGATGTGGCCGCACTCGGGCTCACGAAGATCGGATGCGGTTCGGCCTGGCAGGGCTACTACATGTTCCACGGCGGCACGAACCCGACGGGTGAACTCACCACCCTGCAGGAATCACACGCCACCGGCTATCCGAACGACCTGCCGGTCCTCAGCTACGACTTCCAGGCTCCGCTCGGCGAGTACGGCCAGTACAGGCCCTCGTACCACGAACTGCGCCTCCAGCACCTGCTGCTCGAGGACTTCGGACACCGCATCGCACCCATGACCTCCGTCCTGCCCGGCAGACAGCCCACCGGGCAGGACGACCGTTCCACCCTGCGCTGGGCGCTGCGCTGCGACGCAGCGGCGGGATTCCTGTTCGTCAACAACCATCAACCGCACGAACCGTTGCCCTCCCACCCCGACACCACCTTCGGTGTCGACTGGCCCGACGGCACCGAGCTCTCGCTCCCCAGCACGCCGGTGGCCATCCCCTCCGGCGCCTCCTTCTGCTGGCCGCTCCGCATGCGGGTGGCCGGCGCACAGCTGGAGTGGGCGACCGCCCAGCCCGTGTGCCGGGTCGAGAACGACGGGCAGACCGTCCTCGTACTCGCCGCCGTCGACGGCATCGACCCCGAACTCGCGCTGGACGCCTCCACGGTGTCGTCGGTGCGGACGCCGAGCGGCGACATCACCCAGGTCGACGGGCGCGTCCTGGTCACCGGCCTGGCAGCCGGGACCGACGCCCTCGTGGAGATCGACACCGCGGACGGAGGCCGCGTCGCCCTGCTGGTACTGGACGCGGCCACGGCCCGGAGTGTCTACCGTGGGCCCGCCTGGGGCGCCCGACGCCTCGTGCTGTGTTCCGAAGGGGTGGTCTTCGACCACGATGAGGTCCGCATCCACAGCGCCGCCGGGGAACCGTCCTTCGCGGTGCTCCCGGCCCCTCAGCAACAGCTGGAGGTGACAGGCGCCCAGGTGCGCACGGAGCCCGACGGAGTCTTCACCCGGTACCGCCTGACCCCGACCCCGGAGCAGGCGACGGCCCCGGTGGCCCTCGCCGCCCGGCTCACCCGGCCCGCAGGCCCCGCTCCCGCGCCGAAGACCAACGCCCTGGGCAGGGCGAGCGCTCCGGTCGACGAGGACTTCGACACCTCGGCCGCCGAGTACCGCCTCGACATCCCGGACGATGTCCTCGGCCGGCCCGACGGCGTCCTTCTGCACATCGACTGGACGGGCGACGTGGCACGCGCGTACACGGGAGACACGCTCGTGGCCGATCAGTTCCAGGCAGGGCAGCCCTGGGAGATCGGCCTGGACCGGTTGGACGCGACGGCGGTACGCACCCACGGGATCACGCTGCGGCTGCTTCCCCTGCACGAGGAGGAACGCGGAGTGCACCTCCCGCCCGCCGCGGAGCCGGCCCCCGAACGGGATCACCGAGAGGCACGGGTCATCGGTGCCACGCTGAGCGTGACGCGGCCTTGGGCGGTCCGGCGGGGCTGAGCCGGGTGGGCACCCCCGGCCGTCCGGCATATCCTGCTTTCCGGCCGGACGGCCGTGCCCGATCACCGGTGCTCCGGAGGGGACCCCAACGATGCCCGCAGCCGCTACCGGCGGATCGGCTCCGGCCGGGCGCAGCCGCCGCAGCTTCGCCCGGTCCAGGCCGGTCATGGACGATGTCGCCCGGCTCGCGGGCGTCTCCAAACAGACCGTCTCCAGAGTCCTCAACAAGAACCCCTCCGTGCGTGCCGAAACGCGTATGAAGGTGCTGGCAGCGATGGACGAACTGGGCTACCGGCCCAGTTCGAGCGCCCGCTCCCTGGCCAGCGGCCGTACCCGGGTGCTCGGCGTGATCTCGTTCGACGCGGCCCGTCATGGACCCGCATCCCTGCTCACCGCGATCAATCTCGCCGCTCGCGAGGCCGGATACCTGATCAGTTCGATCTCCTTGCCCCCGTCCGACGCGGACACCGTCATGAAAGCCGTGGACCTGCTGGCCGCGGAGGGAGCGGACGGTGTCATCGCCATCGCTCCGCAGCAGAACACGGACAAGGCGCTGTCCGGCGTCGTCCCGGCCATTCCGCTGGTCACTCTGGAGAGCCACCTCGGTCCGGACACCCCCGTGGTCACGTCGGACTCCGCCGCCGGAGCCCGCATGGCCGTCGAGCACCTCCTGGCCCATGGACATTCCACCGTCTGGCACATCGCGGGGCCGGACGGCTGGCTCGCCGCCGAGCAGCGCGTATTCGGCTGGCGTGAGGCTCTGGAGGAGGCAGGCGCGTTCGTACCCGGCCGGCTGATCGGCGACTGGAGCGCCGGCTCCGGGTACGCCCTCGGCCGGCAACTGGCCTCCCGGCCGGAGGTCACCGCCGTGTTCGCCTCCAACGACCACATGGCACTGGGCGTTCTGCGAGCCCTGCACGAGGCGGGGCGCCGGGTGCCCGAGGACGTCAGCGTCATCGGCTACGACGACATCCCCGAAGCCGCTTACCTCGTACCGCCGTTGACCACCGTCCACAACGACTTCGCCGAGACCGGCCGACGCGCGCTCCACCTGCTGCTGCGGCAGCTCCAGGGGGATGTGGAGAGCGACGTCCGCTCGGTCGTCCCGGTCGAACTGATCGTGCGGGCCAGCGCGGGACCTGCGCCGCGGCGAGCAGGCGCCTGAGGTCTCCCGGTGCCGACGTCCGGCCGCCGGAGTTCATGGCGCCGTCATCCGTACCCCTTGCCGCCTGCTCGAACGTTCGTTCATGATCTGCGGCATGCCAGCAGACATCCGTGCGGACGCTGAACCGGGTCCGCACCTGCCACGCCGGGTTCGTATCGGATACGGGCTCGGCTCCCTGTGCACCGGCACCTTCGCCACCGTGCCGGGCCTGATCCTGCTCTACTACCTCACCAACGTCCTCGCCGTGCCCGCGGCCGTCGCGGGGGCCGCGGTCTTCCTGCCGAAGGCCTGGGACGTCCTGATCAACCCACTGGTCGGCGCGGTGTCCGACCGCAGCAGGCTGCGCGGCGGACCGCGCCGGCCGTTCCTGCTCATCGGCGCGTTCACCCTCCCACCGCTCTTCGCGCTGATCTTCGCCGCGCCCCCGCTGCGGGGAGCGGCCGCGGCCGGATACGTGGCGGTGCTGTTCCTGCTGGCGGCCACCGCGTACGCCGTCTTCCAGGTGCCGTACGTGACGATGCCCGCCGAGATGACCGAGGACCCGGCCGAACGCGGCCGGATCCTGGGCTGGCGGGTGGGATTCCTCGGCGTCGCGATCCTGCTGTCCGGGGCGCTCGCACCGGCGATCGCCCACGCCGACGGCGACAGCCCGGCGAGCTACCGGACGATGGGGATCGCCGTCGCGGTCCTCCTCGCCCTGGGCATGTTCGGCGCATGGTTCACCACCCGGTGGGCCCCGGCGGTGGCCCGGAGCGAGGCCGAACCCTCGCTCCGGGCCCAGTTGGCCGCCGCCCGCTCCCACCGGCCGTTCCTGTTCCTGGCCGGCATGTGGACCCTGCAGGCGCTCGCCATCGGCGTGATGCTCGCGGGAGTCCAGTACTTCGCCACGTACACGCTCGGCTCGCCCACCGCGGTCACCCCGCTGTTCGCCTGCCTGATCGGACCGCTCGTCCTCGTCATGCCGCTGTGGAACCGGCTGGCCCGGCTGCGCGGAGTGAAGGAGGCCCAGTGGTGCGCGTCCCTGCTCTTCCTCGCCGGAGCCGTGCTGCTCGCCTTCACCCCGGCGGCCGGACCGGCCCTCGGCTACGCGGCGGTCGTCGTCATCGGTGTCGCCTACGCCGGGCTCCAGTTGCTGCCGCTGACCATGCTCGCGGACACCCTCGCCGCCGATGTCGCCCGTACCGGCAAGCGGCGGGCCGCGACCTTCACCGGACTGTGGACGGCCGCCGAGACCCTGGCCTTCGCACTCGGCGCGGGGGTGTTCGCGCTGGTCCTGGCGGTGACGGGGTTCCGTTCCTCCGACGCCGACCACCGGGTGGCCCAGCCCGAGGCCGCCCTGACCGGCATCACCGCGGGCATGAGCGTGCTGCCCGCCCTACTCGCCGGGGCGAGCCTGTGGCTGCTGCACCGCTACCGCGAGGACCCCACCGAACCCGTACCCCCGCAGTCCGTGACGCCTCCGCAGTCCGTACCTCCGCAGTCCGTACCTCAGCAGGAAGAGACCGACCGTGTCGACTGAACCCACCCGTACCCTTCCCGCAGGCCGTTCCGCGGCCGAGGTGCTCGCCGAGCTGCGCGCCCTGCGGGAAGCCGACGCGCCCACCCGCGGCGGGCGCACCTTCGCCTACGTCTACGACGCCGGCCTGGAGGGCCTCGACGAACTGGCCGCCGCCGCGTACACGGCGTACGCGACCGTCAACGGGCTCGACCCGACCGTCTTCCCGAGCGTGGCACGGCTGGAGAACGACCTGGTCGGGGCGGTCGCGGCGCTGCTCGGCGCGCCGGGCGCCCAGGGCACGTTCACCAGCGGCGGTACGGAGAGCATCATGCTCGCGGTCAAGACGGCCCGGGACCACGCGCGTTCGGTACGAGGCATCACGGCGCCGCAACTGGTCCTGCCGGCCACCGCCCACGCCGCCTTCCACAAGGCCGCCCACTACCTGGGCCTGGAGACCGTCGTCGTCCCCGTCGATCCCGTCACCTTCCGTGCCGACGCCGGCGCCGTCGCCGCGGCGATCACCGACCGCACCGCGCTCGTGGTCGCCTCGACACCCTCGTACGCGCACGGAGTGATCGACCCGGTGGCCGAGATCGCCGGGGCCGCCGCCCGGCGCGGAGTGCTGTGCCACGTCGACGCGTGCATCGGCGGCTGGCTCCTGCCCTACCTGCGGCGTTCCGGACGCGAGGTGCAGCCGTTCGACCTGTCGGTTCCCGGGGTCACCTCGCTCTCCGTCGACCTGCACAAGTACGCGTACGCCGACAAGGGCGCATCCGTCGTCCTCTACCGGGACGCCGAACTGCGCCGGTACCAGTACTTCGCCCATGCGGGCTGGCCCGGCTACCCGGTGGTCAACCCGACGGTCCAGGGCACGAAGTCCGGCGGTCTGCTGGCCCAGGCGTGGGCGGTCCTCCAGCATGTCGGCGAGGACGGCTACACCGCGCTGGCCGGCCGGGTCGCCGAGGCTTCGGACCGGCTCCTGGCGGGCCTGCGCGGCACCGGCGGCGTACGGGTGCTGGGGGAACCGGCCGCCGGACTCGTCGCGTTCACGGTCCACAGCGGGCCGGTGGGCGGTGACCCCGACCTGAGCCTGCTGCTCCACCTCGCCGACGAGATGCGCGACCGCGGCTGGTACCTGCAGCCCCAGCTCTCCTTCGACGGACTGCCGCCCAATCTCCACCTCACCCTGACGCCGGCCACCGTCGGGCAGGTCGACGCACTGCTCGAGGACCTCGTGGCCGCGCTGCGGGCCGCCCGGGCGCTGCCGCCGGTCACCGTGGACCCGGGGCTCGCGGAGCTCGCCGCAGGACTCGACCCGGCGACGCTCGGTCCGGACGAGATCGCGGCCGTCCTGGCCTTCGCGGGGCTCGGCGGCGGTTCGGAGCTCCCGGGCCGGATGGCTCCGGTTCTGGTGCTGCTCGACGCGCTCGACGGGCCGCTCAAGGAGCGGCTCCTCACGGAGTTCATCGGCTCGGTGTTCCAGGCCCACTGAGTTTCAGGGGCTGAGCGAGCGCCAGATCCTGTCCGGCAGGATGCGCGCGGCCTCATCGAGGTCGACGTCGTCGACGCCGGACAGCCAGCGGCGCGCGGTCGCGACGACGGGTCCCATGACCAGTGCCTCGACCAACGGGACGGACAGGGGAGCGAGTTCTCCCGTCCCGATGTGCTGCCGCACCCACTCGGCCATGGGTGACAGCCTGGCCTCCTGGGCGTCGCGGAGCTGCCTGGCCTGCGCCATCCCGAGCCGGTCGGCGTAGGAGGAGTGCAGGAGCCGGGCGGCGTCCGGGTGCTCCTGGATGAAGGTCAGATAGGTCCGCACGAGGGCGCCGATGCCGGTCCGGGCGGTGCGGGAACGCTCCACGGCTGCGGCCAGCTCGCCGAGGAGGCGGCCGAGCCAGCGCAACAGCAGGGCGTTCATCAGGCCGTCGACGCTCCCGAAGTGGTGGTAGAGACTGCCGAGACTGACACCGCTCGCCTTGGTGAGGGCACTGACGGTGACGCCCTGCTCGCCGGACTCGGCGTACACCTGGAGGGCGGCGTCCAGGAGGCGGTCGGCAGTTTCCTCGCCACGTTGTTGCTTGGGGCTCATGGTGACCACCAGCGTAGTCCCCCGTGGTCACGGTCACGCCGACGGGAAGTGGAATCGTTTTCTAGAAAGATCTTCCAATCGGGACGATCGATGGTTAAGACTGTTCCCCGTGTCGGGAGCCTGTGCCGGCCCGTGCGGACCGGGGGAGCGCATGGACCGGCACAGGTCCCGGCCGACCGGCTGGTGAACGGGGAGAGCGTGAACGGGGAAGACGGGTTCGACCTCGCGGGCAGTGGTGCGGAGCCGCTGCGCGCACAGGACCCACGGCGGATCGGACCGATCCCTCTGCTGGGCCGGATCGGGGCCGGCGGCATGGGACGGGTGTACCTCGGCGTCACGGACGGCCGGTATGCCGCCGTCAAGCAGATGCTGGCGTCCGTCGTCGCCGAGGACGAGGGGTTCGTGCGCCGGTTCGGGCAGGAGATGGACAACCTCGCGCGGTTACCGGCCGAGGCCACAGCGCCCCTGCTCGCGAGCGACCGCACCGCGGAGCCGCCGTGGTTCGCCACCGCGTACGTGCCCGGGATCACCCTGGCCGAGGCCGTCGAACCGCACGGCACTCCTTCCCCCGGCCCCGAACCGAGCTCCCGACCCGGTGCGAGCAGCGAGCGCCCTGTCCCGGCCTCCGCCCTGTGGCTGCTGCTGCGGGAGGTGGCCGCAGGACTGCGGCCGGTGCACGCGCTCGGCATGGTGCACCGTGACCTGAAACCGTCGAACGTCATGCTGACCCTCGACGGCGTCACCCTCATCGACTTCGGTATCGCCCGTGCCGCCGAGCAGAGCCAACTGACCCGGACCGGCCTGATCGTCGGTACGCCCGCGTACATGTCGCCCGAACAGGCCATGGGCACACGGCGGTTGACCGGTGCCTCCGACGTGTTCGCGCTGGGCCTGCTGGTCGCGTACGCGGCGGCCGGCCGCTGGCCTTTCGGGGACGGGGCGGAGGGCAGCCCGCTCTACCGCATCGTGCACGACGAGCCCGATCTGGCGCCGGTGCGCGAGCGCGACGCCCGGCTCGCCGAAGTGGTGGCGTCCTGCCTGGACAAGGACCCGGAGGGCCGTCCCACCGCCGCCGAGCTGGTCGAACTCATCGGGAGGCGGGGCCCGTCGGCCCCCGGCGGCTGGCCCGAGGCCGTCATGGAGCAGCTGGCCCGGCGGGCGGCCTTCGCCGCGAGGGTGCCGGAGAACATCGAGCCGTACGTCCCTGTCGTACCCGGGGCAGCACCGGACCCGGCCGAAGGTGCGGGGACCGCAGGAGGCGCGGGGGACACGGCTGGTGCGGGCGGTACGGGGGACATCCCGGAGACCGCACCCGACGCACGGTCGCCGCGGCGTGAGCGGCGCCGTCCCCGCATCCTGCTGGCCGTGGTGCCCGTCGTGGTGACCACCGTCGGGGCGACACTCGCCGTCCAGAACCTGCCGTACGCCACCGGCCCGGACCACGCCGCGGGATCGACGCCGTCCGTCTCCGTCACCGCACCGCCCGACCCCACGCGGTCGTCCGGCGCGAGCGCGTCGGCCGCTCCCGCGTCGCAGAAGCCGAAGAAGCCGGCGGGGAAGGGCACCGCGTCGCCGGACGCCGCGAAGGGCGGTGCGGGTGCGGACGGAGCGGCATCGGGGAGCGGTGCGCAGGACGCGGCCGGGGGGAGCGACGGGTCCGGTGGTTCCGCCGGTTCGGGCAGCTCCGGTACGGGCGACGGTGCATCGTCCGGTTCGTCCGCCTCGGGCGCCTCAGGCTCGGCCACCGGCGGAGGAGACCCGGCACCGCCGCCCTCGTCGGGCGCCTTCCGGCTGAAGAACGCCGACAACGGCTCGTGCCTGATCCAGGTGTACGGCTCCGCGGACGACGGCAACTGCACCGACCCGAGCGCTTCCTGGACCACTGTGAGCGCGGAGAACAACAGTCTCAAGGTGGTCAACAAACAGTCCGGTGCCTGTCTCGTCGCCAACATGCTGGGCCAGGCCGTGTTCGTGGGCGACTGCACCCAGGGCACCGCGCGCCTCTGGCGCTGGGGCTCGGGCGGCACCTTGAAGAGCGTCCCGAACGGCGGCTGCCTCGACCTCGCCTACGGCGGCGGCGTGTCGACGGCGACCTGCGCCTCCGGGAAGGCGTCCCAGAACTGGCGGAAGTCGTAGCCCCGTACTCCGCCGGGGCCGGACAGCCACCCCGCGGCCCGGCCGGCCCGACGTAGGCCACGAGCGCCCCCGGAACCGGACTCGAACCGGCACGGGGGCGCTCGCCCGGCGCGGTCGTCGGGCCCGGCGGGGGAGGGGAGCTACGGCTTGCGTCCCAGTGCCACGTAACCCGCGCTGACGATGTCCTCCTGGCCGGGGATCGGCTCGCCGAGCTCGGGGTGCCACGCCTCGGCGGCCACGATGCCGGGCTCGACGATCTCGAGTCCCTCGAAGAACGCGGCGAACTGGGCGCGGTTGCGCGGCGCCAGCGTGAGCGTGTTGGCCTTGTACATCTCGTCGACCTTGCGTGCCTCCTCCGGATGGAAGTCGGCGGTGAGGTGCGAGATCACCAGATAGCTGCCCGGCGCCAGCACGTCGGTCAGCCGGCTCACCAGCTCGTAGGCGCCGCCCTCGTCGGAGACGAAGTGCAGCAGCGAGATCAGCGAGAGCGCGACCGGACGGCTGAAGTCCAGCGTCTTGCCCGCGTGTTCGAGGATGGCGTCCACGTCCCGTGCGTCGGCCTGCACGTAGTCGATGCTGCCCTCCGGAGTGCCGCTCAGCAGGGCTTCGGCGTGGGCGAGCACGATCGGGTCGTTGTCGCAGTAGACGACCCGCGTGGCGGGTGCGGCCTCCTGGGCCACCTGGTGGAGGTTGGGCTCGGTGGGTATCCCCGTACCGATGTCGAGGAACTGCAGGATGCCCTGGTCCGACAGCCAGCGCGTGGCACGGTGCATGAAGGCCCGGTTGACCTTCGCCATCACCGGGACACCGGGCTCCACGGCGAGCATCTGCCGGCCCATCGCCTCGTCCACCGGGTAGTTGTCCTTGCCGCCGAGGAACCAGTCGTACATCCGCGCGGGGTGCGGCTTGCTGGTGTCGATGTGCAGTGCGGTGCCGTCGTTCTCCGGTCGGGACATTGCGAACTCCAGGGGGCATGAAGCTGTGGATGATCAGTTCGCCCCAAGAATAGGGAACTTGAGCGCCGAAGAGGACACGTTCGCAGGCCGGCGGGCCATCGGCGGCGTCGTGTCGCGGAAGCTCGTGGTGGATCACCTTCCCGGCCTCGCGCGGAAAGGCTGCAACACGTTCTTCATGCCCCGTGCATGGTTCGGGGGCGGGATCTCACGCGATGATCGGCAGCACCTCGGAGGGAGGCCTCCGCCCGTCCCGCAGAGCTCTCGGAGGAACCCCACCGATGTCCAGCCGCCGACATTTCCTCGCCCGAGTCACCACCGTGCCCTCAGCCAACGGGCGTTGCGGCACACGGCGTCTCACGGCCCCCGCAGCTCTGCTCGCCGCAGCGCTCCTGATGTCCGGCACCCCGGCGACGGCCGGCGCCGCGGGCCCGGCCGCCGCCACGTCCGTACTGCCGGCCAACCCGTACGCGGGTCCGCGCGGAAGCGCGACCATGCACGGTGACACCGGCTCCTCCGACACCACCCCGCTCGCCGGCCCGGGCGCCGGAAGCATCTCCGGCAAGCTGAAGGGGCTGCTCTCCGCCTGCCCCACCGTCCTCATCGGGTCCGACGACCACCCCGTGGCGCTGTGCACCCCGATTCTGGGCCAGGTGCCCACCGTCCACCTCCTCGATCCGCATACGGGCGCCTCCCTCACCTCGCTCGAACTGACCAAGGGCTCCCTGCTCGGCGGCGTCTACGCCTACATCGACCACGAGGACCGGCTCGTCGTCGTCGACGGCAGCCGCTCCCTGCTGCGGATCGGGCACCGCCGGGACGCGGCCGGCTCCTGGCGGCTGACCGTCGACAGCAGTCTCCCGCTCGGCTCGGCCGTGCCCGCCGACGATGCCGTCACCGGGCTCTCCCCGGACTGGCAGGGGCGCGTCTGGTTCGCCACGGGCGGCGGCGTCGTCGGAACGGCGGACGACAGGACCGGGGCGGTGAGGTCCGTGGCCCTCCCCGCCGGCGAGCGGATCGCCAACAGCATCTCGACGGCACCGCAGGGCACCGCCGTGACCACCACCCACGCCACCTACCTGCTCACGGCGTCCACCGACGGCACGCCGAGGATCTCCTGGCGGCAGGCGTACGACCGGGGCAAGGCCCGTAAGCCCGGCCTGCTGAGCTGGGGCAGCGGTTCCACGCCCACCTTCTTCGGCCCCACCGACGGCACGGACTACGTGACGATCGTCGACAACGCCGACGCGTCGGTCCGGCTGAAGGTCTACCGCACCTCGACCGGCGAAACCGTCTGCTCGGTCCCGGTGCTGCTCGCGGCGGGCGGCCCCGGCAGCGAGAACTCCCCTGTCGGCGCGGACCGCAGCGTCTTCGTCGCCGGCACCTACGGCTATCCCTACCCCGCGGTGCCCGAAGGCGCGGGCGCCAGCGTGCCCGCTTCGGCACCCTTCGCGGGCGGACTGAGCAGGGTGGACGTCCGGGCCGACGGCAGCGGCTGCGACCTGGTCTGGGACAACGAGCTCCGCTCCGCCGCCGTACCGAAACTCTCCACCGCGGACGGCAAGCTGCATACGGTGCTGCGGGACCCGGTCATTCCCGGAACCAAGGGGAACAGCCTGCTCGACCCCTACCGCTACGCGCAGATCGACCCGGCCACGGGAGACGTCCTGCGCAGCAAGCTGATAGGGGTCGGCGCCCTGTACGACACCCTCCAGATGGCCGGCACCGTCGCGCCGGACGGCGCCTACCTGCAGGGCACGGTCACCGGCATCCTGCGGATCACCGCGGGCTGAGGGAACGCCGAGGCGTCAGGGCCCGGTCCCGCCGGACCGGGCCCTGCGCGTCCGGAGCGCCGTGTCAGTGGCTCAGGGTGAACGCCTGGGCGGCGGACCCGTTGCACGGCTGCTGCGACAGCGCGGCACCGTTGGCGGCGGAAGAGCCGTTCACCGTCAGGCACTTGCCGCTGTGGCGCGCGGCGAAGCGATACGCGCCGGCCGAGCCGACGGCCTCGGGCCGCCACTGCTGGTTGGTGCCCCCTTCGTAGCTCCAGAGGTGGACCCTGGTGCCGTCGGCGGTCGCGCCGGTGCCGCCGTCGACATCCCAGACCTTCGCGTTGTGCTGGTTGACGACCTGGTAGTTCCCGTCGGTGGTCGGCCGGAACTGCCAGTTCTGGTTGGCACCGTTGCCGCAGGCCCACTGCTGGAGCCCGGTGCCGTTGGCGGTTCCCCAGTCGGCGGCGTCGAGGCAGGCGCCGCTGTGGCCCCTGACCTGGTACCAGGTGCTCGGGTCGATGGAGCCGACGGGCGGCTCGGTGGTCCCGCCGTCGCCGTTCCAGACGAAGGTGGCGACCGCGCCCGCGGGGAGGGTGTAGGCGAGTGACTTGCCGTTGTCGGTCACGGAGAAGCGCTGAGCGCCCGCCGCGGTGTTGACGACGTAGGCGGCGCGGGTCCCGTCGGGGTTCTGGAAGGCGACGTTCTGGACGCCTCCGGCGCCCTGGCTGGTGGAGCCGATACGGGTGGCGCCGGGCTTGATGAACTTGGTGACATGGCCGAGGACGTAGTACTCGGCGTTGCGGCTGACGTTGCCGTTCGCGATGTCGACGATGCCGTTGCACCGGTTGGTGCAGTGGCCCTGGTGGGGGCCGCCGTTCTGGTCGAGGGCGAGGTTCCAGTTGATGACCGTCTCGCCGCCGTTGCGCATGTTCTGAACGACGAGGTTCTCGGCGTGCCACTGAAGGGTGTCGCGGAAGGTCGTCCCCGGGTCGGCGCTCTCGGTCCCCGAACATTCCGTGAAGAAGACACGCTTGCCCGCGTTGACCACCTGTTGCTGGGCCGAGGGCGTGCCGCCGTAGCAGTGGAATGCGGCGCCGATCACACGGCTGATCCCCTGGGTGCCGTTGAAGACTTCGACCGGGTAGTTCGGGTGGTCCCAGTTGTGGTCGTAGGCCAGCAGATTGGTGGGCAGGCCCGCCGAGGTGAGGGTGCGGTCGAGCACCTTGAAGAAGTCGGCCTGCTGCGAGGACGTCATGCTCATGGACGGGTAACTCGTGGCGAACTCGGGCTCGTTCTGCACCGTCAGGTCGGTCAGGGTGATGCCCTGCTGGCCGTACGCCCTGATCGAGGCGACCAGGTAGTCGGCGTACGCCTGGTAGTGCTCGGTCCTGAGGCTGCCGCCGTTGAGGGAGTTGCCGGTCTTCATCCACGCGGGCGGGGACCAGGGCGACCCCATGAAGCGGATGGCGGAGTTGACCGCGGTGGCCTGCTTCAGGACCGGGATGATCTCACTCTTGTCCCTGTCGATGGAGAAGGCGCCGCGGGTGTCCTCGTAGGTGTAGAAGTCGCCGGTGGCGTTGAAGTCGGTGCTGCCGAGCGGCTGGCGCAGGTAGTTGAGACCGATGCCGTCACCGTCGGCGGAGAACAGCGACGTCATCAGCGCGCTGCGCCTGTCCTGCGGAAGGCTCTGGATGAGGCGGGCCGAGGCGCCGGTGACCGAGGCGCCCGCACCGGTGAACTTCTGGCTCTTGCTGGTGCCGTCGATACGTATGTCGACGGACTGGGGGGTGCCGGTGAACGGCACGCTGCCTTCGGCGGACAGCTTCTTGCTGCCGTCGGCCGTGGTGACCCACACCTGGGCTGTCGGGTCGGCGGCCTGCGCCGTGCCGGCGCCGGTGCCGGTGAGGCCCAGTCCGGTCACGGCCAGGACGAGGGCGGCGCCCGCGGCACGAGTCCGCGGACGGAGGGGGCTGAGGGGACTGAGAGGTGGCATGGTGCGGCTCTCCTTCGGTCGGTACCTGACGGGGTGGTGCGGCCGGCTGTCGCACCCCAGCGCGCCGGGGCCGGGGTGAGCGGACGGGTCTCGCCGCGATGGCTCCCGGTCGGCAGGTGAGACCGGTGCGCGTAAGGAGGCCATGAGCGTCCTTCCCGCCATGACGACGGCATTTCGTGGGGGCGACGGCGACATAGAAGCACACTCACTAAGTGGTTAGTAAGTGCCCTGCCCGGGCTTTCCTCAAGACGTGAAGATCACCATGAGATCACCGGGCGGGCTTAGGCTGTGCCGGTGAGCAACCAGTCAGTGGGCGGACCGGCGCGTCCGGCCAAGCCGCGTGTTCCGCGCAGCCCGGAGGCCCGGCAGCGGCAGCGGGACATCCTGCACATCGCGACGGACACCTTCGCCGCGCGCGGCTACAACAACGCCTCGCTCGCGGAGATCGCGGACCGGGCCGGCCTGACCCAGGCAGGCGTGCTGCACTACTTCCGTTCCAAGGCGCTCCTGCTCACCAGCGTCCTCGAACTGCGCGACCAGACGGACATCGAGCAGCTCGGGGCCGACCGGCCGCAGGGCCTGGAGTTCCTGCGCCATCTGGTCGACACCGCGCTGCGCAACGCCGAACGGGAAGGAATCGTCCGGCTCTACGCGGTGCTGTCCGCCGAATCCGTCACCGACGACCACCCGGCGCAGGCCTACTTCCGCGACCGCTACAGCGGGCTGCGCACCTTCGTCGCCGACGCCCTGCGCGAGGCGTGCGACCTGTCCGAGCGCGACGCGGACAGAGCCGAGAACGCGGCCAACGCCATCATTGCCGTCATGGACGGCCTCCAGGTGCAGTGGCTTCTCGCACCCGACGCCGTGGACATGGCTGCCTCGACCGAGCTCGTGGTCACCTCCCTGCTGACAGCTCTCGCGCCGGGCACGTTCGGCCCGGCCGCCGGTAACCCGTAGCCCGGCTTCTGTCCCGCCCGGGGCGCTCCCGTACCCCGGCAATGTTCCGGACGGCATTGCCTTATGGTTTTCGGTCACCGTTTCTGCCGTACGCGTGTCCGATTCGGATCAGCCCTCAGTGACCGGGATGTCGAACAGGCCTCATCGAGGAGCAACTTCCGTTCTCCTGACGTCTGCTGGTGCCTGTGGGCGGAAAGCGCAGCCGGACCGCTCGGGCGTCCGATGAATACCTCGTTCCGCGCCCGGTCCGGGCCGCGTCGCCCCGCGGCGGCTGCCGCATATGACCGCACGACATGTCATGGGGCCGAGATGCTTCGGCTGCCTCGACGGGACGCCCCGACGGGCCGCGGCATCGCTCAAGCGGAACCATGCCGTCCGGACTGCCCGGCGTGACTTTCTGGGCCATTGCCCCTGCTCGCCACCCACGTACGGCTCGAAAGAGGGGCATGCGGAACCACGGCAGAGGAACGGCCGGCGGTATGGCCGGAAACCTTTTCCGAGCCTACTTCGTGACAGCGGATCGAGATATGAATGGTGTGGATGCCATTGAAGTCACGGACCATCAGAGTTCCTGTACGAGGATTCTCGCCGCGATTCCTGCGGGGGCTCGGTGGGTACTGAATCCGATGCGGTTCCTGTGAGAAATGGCAGCCACTGAATTCGGTGAGGAGTGCGGTCCGGGTGGCGTTGTCCGATCTCGGGATATGTTACGTGAGGAGCGGGGCTGACCGGTCAATGGAGTTCTGTGTCTAGATACAGAAGAAGGCGGTGCTTTTTGGACGTTCGATCGAATGGTGCCGTGTCGGACGATAATTCCTTGGGTGAAGTCGCAGTGCGCGGTGGGTGGTCTGTGCAGACCCCGGGCCCGGCCGAGTCGAAAGATGGAGGGGGATATTCCGTTTACTGCGTCGGTCGCCCCTGGGGTGAGGGCGTTGGTAGTTGACGAAGTAACGGTCTTTTGGTGGTGTGCGGGCGGGGCCGGACTGCCTGATCGGAGTAGATCGCCCAGGTCGGCGGAGCTTTGAGGGTGTGCGGTCACCTGCATCCGGTGCGATCAGGACGATTGGCCGAAACGCCGCCGGGGCCATCTCGTTGACTGTCGGCGTACAGGTCATCGGGCATTCTGCGGAGGCGCTTCGCATCCGTTGTGTCAGGCGCCGTGGCAACGGATGCGGTGCAGGGGCGTCACTATTTCTTCGTAAAGAATCTGATGGCCGGCCGACTCGGTGGATGCGGTGTCCGGCCTCGGTGCCGCCGGAATGTGACACACGGTGACCCGCCTGATCGGGTCCCGGCCGGTCCTTCTGCTGTCCGATCTTTCCCGTCCGTACCGAGGGTGCGGATGTCGAGATGAACGCATACGCCGTACCGGGTGGATTCCTAACTCGCGAGGCCGCGCGAGGCGCTGAGATTTAACGTGCCTGCAAAGGCTCCGACGTGCGAGTGACTCATTCGTGGCATTAGTGTGAGATGAATCACCGCCCGGGTTGTCAGGTAGTCCTCCGAGCGGCCGGGTGCTCCCGCCGCAGTCGCGCGGCACAGGCCTTCCGGTGCTTGACCGAGGCGTTCGGCAGTTGCCCGAGGCTACGCAACCCCAGTAGTTCCCGGTGGGCAGAATGGCGTTGACGAAACAGGTCGTCCGGTATTTAAAATGCCCGGGAGGGGCGGGCTTGAGTAGCCGTTCCGTGCACACACTCATGACTTCAGGGGGAGCGAATGAGTATCACGGGGGCTTGCGGGCCCACAGAGCTGGTCGGGATACCGCGGGATCGGGCGGCCGCGTCGATGCTGTCGGAGCGTGTCGGGCAGCTGGCCTCACTCCAAGGACTCTTCGCCGAGTGCCTGCGCGGAGACAGCAGGATCGCGATCGTCGACGGAGCGGTCGGGTCCGGGAAGACCGAACTGCTCAACGCGTTCTCGGCACAAGTGGCCGGTTCCGGGGCCCAGTTCCTCGAGGCGACCGCTGCCCGCGTCGAACGGACGGTGCCCTTCGGTGTCCTGGCCCATCTGCTGCACAGCGTGCACATCGATGACGATCTGAGAAGCCGCGCATCTCTCTGGGTGGAGGAAGCCCAGTCCCTGCTGCTGTCCCGGTTCCTGCTCGACGGAACCGCGGACGAAGTGGCCCCGCAGACGTTTCACGGCATGTGCATGACCCTGCTGGACATCGTGGAGCGATCCCGTGGCCCTCTGGTGATCGGCATCGACGATGTGCAGTACGCGGATGTCTCGTCCTTGAAGTGCCTGTCGTTCATCGTCCGCAGGCTTCGTTCGGCCCGGTTGCTCGTCGTACTGAACGGGTCGCTCCACTCCGGCAGGCCGACCGCCCTGTCGGAGGCGGAGCTGCCGCCGGAACCTCTGGCACGGTTCGTCAGCCTCCCGCTGCTTTCACCCCAAGGTGTTCAGGACGTGATGTCCGCCCATCTGGGCGATGCCGTGGCCCGGGCGACCGCAGCCGAGGCCTATGCCGTCAGCGGTGGGAACCCGCTGCTGCTGCGCGGGCTCATCGAGGACAACCGCGGCCACGCGTTGCCGGGCCTCGACCCGGAGCTCAGGGTGGACAACGGTTTCCGCCAGGCCCTCATCGCCTGCCTGTTCCGCTGCGAACCGGAGATTCTGCACGTCGCGCGTCGGCTCGCGGTTCTGGACGAGGCCTGCTCCGTTTCGCAGCTCGCGCAGATGGCGGGGCTGGACACCGTGTCCATCCGTCAGGCGCTGGGTGTCATGCAGGAAACCGGCCTCCTGTCCGGAGGGCTGCTGCGTCACCCGCAGGCCTGCGCCGCGGTGCTGAGCGGGATGACCTCCGACGAACGCGCCGATCTGCAGATCCGCACCGCCAACGTGCTGTTCAAGACCGGGGCTTCGGTCGTCACCGTGGCCTCACAGATCATCGCCGCCGACCGCATCGACACCGACTGTGTGATTCCGGTCCTGCACGAGGCTGCGGAACAGTCCCTGGCGGACGGCAACGCCGAGTTCGCGCTGGACAGTCTGAGGCTCGCCCATCAGCACGACACGGACGACAGACGCCGGGCGACGACCACCGCGATGCTGATCCGTGCCGCGTGGCGCACCGAGCCCTACGCCGCGTTCCGCCGAGTGCCTGCCCTGATCGCCGACTTCAGGGCAGGCCGACTGGCGGGCTGGCGCGTATCGGCCGGGGTCGACGCCATGTTGTGGTTCGGACAGCCCGCCGAGGCCGCCGAGCTGATCGAGCACCGCAGCGTCGACGCGCTGGACGTCCACGACACCCGGACCGCGTCGCATCTGGGAGCGTCCTTTCGCTGGCTCCGCGCCATGTACCCCGGGTGGGCCGCCGACGACACGGGCGAGAGCGCCGTCGCATGGCTGGACAGTGCCTCGCCGGAGCTCGGTGCCAGGCGCCGGGCCGCATCCATGTTCCGCGACATCCTGACCGAGGGCCCCGACCCGGCGACGGTGGCCGAAGCCCGCCGGGCCCTGCGCCATCATGCGCTGGGCGAGGACACGATGTGGCTCCTGCTCGTGTCCGTGCACACCCTCATGTACGCGGAACAGCTCCGGGACGCGCACGACTGGGCCGAGAGGCTCGCTGCCGAGGCGAAGCGGCAGTCCGCGGTCGTGTGGGAGGCCTTCTTCCATTGCGCCGTCGCCGAGATCCTCCTGCGGCAGGGTGAGCCGAAGCTCGCCGAGGAGCAGGTCGACCGGGCCCTGGTGATGCTCCCCGCGCGCAACTGGGGTATCGCGCTGGCTCTTCCGCTGAGTACCGCTCTGCAGGCGAGCGCGCTGACGGCCGGCGATTCCGCGGTGGTCCGTGACGCGCAGCCGCTGATCCCCTCCGCGGTCTTCGAGACGCCGCTCGGCATGCGTCTGCTCATTGCCCGGGGGCACAGGGCCTTGGCGAGCGGCCAGGCCGCTGCCGCACTGGACGACTTCCTCGCCGTGGGGGAGATCGTCGGCCGCTGGCGCATGGACAATCCCGTGGTCGTACCGTGGCGGTCCGGCGCTGCCCTGGCCTGTATACGTCTGGGCGATCTTGCGCGGGCGCGAGCACTGGCAGCCGAGGAGGTCCGCAGGTGCGGCCCGCGGCATCCGCGTGTGTACGCGGCCGCGCTTCGCGTTCTCGCCGCCTGCGGGGGCAGGGGCGGGGCGGCCGTCGAACTGCTCGGCAAGGCCGCGGATTCGCTGCGTGTCTGCGAGGCGCCTCTCGAACTCTCCTTCGTCCTGTACGACATGGGCTGGGCTCTCCAGGAACAGGGCCAGTACAGCAAGGGCCGTCTGATGCTCCGTCAGTCCCGTCTCATGGCAGAGGAGTCCGGAGTGCAGATGCCCGTACGGATCGCTCCGGGTGCCGATGAGCACCAGTCGTCGCCCGAGGCGACGGCGCAGCAGGAGGACGTCGGGACGGGGTCGCTGAGCGAGGCGGAGCTGCGCGTGGCGCACCGTGCGATGAGCGGACACAGCAACCGTCAGATCGCGAGCCAGCTGTTCGTCACCGTGAGCACGGTGGAGCAGCATCTGACGCGTATCTACCGCAAGCTCAACATCAAGCGGCGCACGGACCTGGCCCTGGCGATTCAGACCACCGGGTCTGCCGACTCCCCCCGGGCCGCCTGACGGCGCAGCGCGACAGCTGTCGTCACGAGCCCCGCGTCGGCGCACCACATGCCCGTCAGCTCCTGGAATCCGGACTCCGCACCCGGCGGGGCCGGGACCAGGAGACGGGCGTGGAAGCGTGCGGTCCGCGGATCGATGTCGACCGTGGCGTCCTCGAACCGCAGCATCCGCCCGACCACCGGGTACCACGCCTTGTAGACGCTCTCCTTGGCGCTGAACAGGATGCGGTCCCACGCGGTCCCGGGGTGGGCGGAGTCCAGCAGGGCCAGCTTCTCCCGCTCCTCGGGAAGGGTCACTGCCGCACGGACGTCGGGACCGAGCGGGATGTGGGGCTCCGCGTCGATGCCGAGAGCGATCAGGTCGTCGGACCGCGCCACGGCGGCGGCCCGGAAGCCGGCCGTGTGGGTCATGCTGCCGACCACGCCGGCGGGCCAGCGCGGTGCGCCACCCCGCCCCGGCACGAGGGGGCCGGGCCGGTGGCCGCCCAGTCGGGCCAGGGCCTGCCGGGCGCAGTGGCGTACGGTCGCGAACTCGCGGCGGCGGGCCTCCACCGAATCTGCGACCACCGCCTGCTCCTCGGGGAACAGCCGGACGAGCGGCGGGTCTTCGTAGGCCTCGGCGGTCTCGACCACCGGTGGCAGCAGCAACTCGATCACTGTGACCTCGCGCGGTCGGCGGAGCGGGTGAGGACCGGTCGCAGCCGTCCGGGAGCGGTGGACCGGGTGCGCCATTCCCTGGGGTAGCCCAGGGAGACCTCCTGGAAGGGCACGTCGTCGCAGACGATCGTGCGGGGGATGTGGAGGTGCCCGTAGACGACCGCGTCGGCGTTGTACCGCGTGTGCCAGTCCGCGGTCCGTTCCGTACCGCACCACAGTGCGAACTCCGGGTACCGCAGGATGCGGGTCGGTTCACGGACGAGCGGATAGTGGTTGACCAGTACGGTCGGCGCACCGTCGAGGGCGTCGAGCCGGGCTTCGGTGTACGAGATCCGGGCACGGCACCAGGCATCGCGGCTCGGGTACGGATCGGAGTGCAGCACGAACTCGTCGGTACACACCACGCCCGCCTCCTCGGCCCGGGCGAGGGCCGCCTCCTTGGACGTCGTGCCGGCCGGCCGGAAGCTGTAGTCGTAGAGCACGAACAGGGGAGCGATGACCAGTCGGCGCCCGTGCTGCTGCAGGACCGGATAGGGGTCCTCCGGTGTGTGGACCCCCAGATCACGGCAGATCCGGACCAGTTCGAGGTAGCGCTCCACTCCGCGCAACTGGACGGGATCGTCCGGCGGGGTCCACAGTTCGTGATTGCCGGGAGCCCAGACGACGGTGTGGAAGCGGTCCCGTAACAGGGTGAGGGCCCACACGATGTCGGAGAACGTCTCTCCCACGTCACCGGCGACGATCAGCCAGTCCCCGTCCGTCCGGGGGCGCATCTCCTCGACGATCCTCCGGTTCTCCGGATGAGCGATGTGAAGATCGCTGATGGCGAGCAGCTCACCGCCCGGGGAACTCACATCGCACCGACGATCGCGGAGGCGACCTCGGGGACGTGCTGGTCGAGATAGAAATGGCCGCCGTCGAACACCTGCGTGTCGGTGCCTTTCGTGGTGTGTGCCTCCCAGGCCGTCATGTCCACGGCCGAGGTCACGGGGTCGGACGCGCCCACGAACACGGAGACGGGACAGGTGAGCCGCGCTCCGGCCGGGGCCGTGTAGGTCTCGATCGCGCGGTAGTCGGCCCGTACGACCGGCAGGATCAGCTGCCGCATGTCGGGGTCCTCCAGAACGGACCGGTCCGTGCCGCCGAGCCGCAGGATCTCCGCGACCAGGCCGTCGTCGTCACGGAGATGGACCGTACCCTCGCGCACGACCGACGGCGCCCGGCGGGAGGACGCGAAGAGCCGTACCGGTCCGTGCGGAGTCTGCTGCTCGAACCGGCGGGCCACCTCGAAGGCCACGACGGCACCCAGACTGTGGCCGAAGAAGGCGAAGGGGGGTTCGAGCCGGTGGCGCAGGGCGGCGAAGGAGGCGTCCGCCAGCTCACTCACGCTGTCGAGGAGCTGCTCCCGGTGCCGGTCCTGACGCCCTGGGTACTGGATGGCCAGGGTGTCGATCCCGGGTGCGAGGGCGTGGGCCAGGAGACGGAAGTATCCCGCTGATCCTCCCGCGTGCGGAAAGCAGACGAGTCGTGCCGTGCTCTGCGCGGTGGCCGCGAAGCGCCGTATCCAGGAATCGTCGTCATGTATGTGCTGAGACATGAGTTCACCAAGTCGGGGGCGGAGCTTGCTGGTGGTGGCAGAACAGGATAAGGGTTCATGGCCGGTGACGGGGGAGACACCGGCCATGAACCGTCGGGGGGAGGCCGTCAGCCGCTGCTGCGCGCTCCGACCTCGTCGATCGCCGGGCTCGGCACCTCGACGACGGGCTGGGGTGCGGGAGCTCCGGGCTTCCTCAGAGTGAAGGCGAGGAGGCCGCCGATGATCGAGGCCGCACCGCCGACCCACATCGCTGTGCGCAGACCGTCGGCGACGTCCGCGACCGCCGGGGCGTCCCCGGACAGGCCGGCGGTCGCCAGCGCCACGAGCAGGGCGAGGCCCGCGGCGCCGCCGATCTGCTGGGATGTGGAGGCCAGCGCGGAGGCGATACCGGCCTCCTGCGGGGCGACTCCGGACGCGGCGCAGACGAACATGGCCGGGAAGGTCACGCCGCCACCGACGCCCCAGATGATCAGGCCGGGGACGAGGGACCAGAAGGACGCACCCGTGGACATGGACACGGCCAGGACGACCATGCCGACGCCGTTGATGAACATGCCGGTGAAGAGCGTGGCCCGCGGACCCCACTTGCCGAGCAGCGCACCGGCCAGCTTCAGCGAGGCGCCCATCGAGATGATCGTCAGCGGGACGAAGGCGAGCCCGGCTTCCAGCGCGTCGTACTGAAGCACGCCCTGGAGGTAGTTGGTGAAGATGTAGTACGAGCCGCCGAGGGCGCTCTGGAAGACCAGGATGATCAGGATCGCCGTCACCAGGCTGCGATTGCTGAACAGCCGCATCGGGACGAGCGGGCTCCTGGTCCGGTTCTCGACCAGGATGAAGACCGCGAGGATCACGACACCGGCGACGATCGAGCCCGCGCCGCGCAGGGAGCCCCAGCCGGCCTCCGGTCCGCTGACCAGGCCGAGCACGAGCAGCGAGGAACCGGCGGTCGCGAGGATGGCGCCGAAGGCGTCGAAGCCGCCCCGGTCGCCGGTTGCGCGCTCATCCGGTGCGAGGGTGCCCGGGGCCACGACGGCCGCGACGAGGGCGAGCGGGACGAGGACGAACAGCACCCACTCCCAGCCCCATGCCTCGGTGAGCACACCGCCGAGCAGTGCGCCGGCAGCCAGACCACCACTGCCGCAGGCGCCCCAGACGGCGAGAGCCTTGTTGCGCTCGGGGCCTTCGGCGAAGCGGGTGTTGATCAGGGTGAGGGTGGCCGGCGTGAGCAGCGCGGCGCCGAAGCCCTGGATCGCACGAGCGGTGACCAGGAGTTCGGGGCTCTCCGCGAAGCCTCCGAGGAGGCAGGAGAGGCCGAAGATCACGAGGCCGAGGATGAACATGCGGCGGGCGCCGAGGCGGTCGACCACCCTGCCGCCGAAGAGCAGGAATCCACCGAAGGCCACGGCGTAGGCGCTGACGACCCACTGCAGGGACTGGGAGGTGAAGCCGAGTGCGCTGCCGATCTCCGGAAGCGCAACGAACACGATGTTGTAGTCGACGGCGACGATGAACTGGGCGAACGCCAGCAGGGCGAGCATGGGCCCGGTCCGCCGCTGGGTCCGGGGGACGGTATCAACCACGACTTGGCTTCCTTAATCACTTGGGTGACTGGGCACGGGTGGGTGGGCAGCCCGGGGCATTCGGAGGGCCGGTGCGCGACCCCCCCGCGGATCCGAGCTCATGAAGCTCTCTGAACGCCTCAACATTACTACACGGCGTTCAATGTCTGCACGGAGTACTGTGGCTCAACACTGTTAGGCTGTCAAACATGGGAGAAGCGACGCAGAGCCGGAGAGCCCGACTGAGGGCGGAGACCACGTCTGAGATCAAGACGATTGCGCTCAAGCACATGGCGGCCAGCGGTCCGGCCTCCATCTCGTTGCGGGCCATCGCTCGCGAGATGGGCATGACGGCAGGTGCTATCTACAGCTACTTCACCAGCCGTGACGACCTCATCACCGCCCTCACGGCCGATGTCTACGACTCACTGGCGAACGTCCTCGAAGCGGCGCACGAGGCGGCTCCGTCGGGCAGCGCCACCGAAAAGGTGCTCGCCCACGCACACGCCTACCGGAGGTGGGCCATCGCCCATCCCGAGGAGTTCCGCCTCGTCTACGGGGACCCGGTGCCCGGCTACACGCCCCCCGAGGCCGGCGCCGCGCAGGAGGCGGAGCACCGGCTGTGTGCGGTGCTCCTCGGTCTCGTCGCCGCGGCATGGCCCCAGGCGGCGGCGTCCCGGGCAGGCTGCGACTACGAGTGGTCCGACTTCCGGCCGAGCCTGGTCGCCATGGCCCGCGAGTCCTTCCCGGACCTGCCGCCCGCGGCTGTCGCGCTGTGCCTGCGGGTGTGGAGCCGGATGCACGGGCTCCTCGCGCTGGAGGTCTACGGGCACCTGCGCCACCAGGTCGTGGATCCCGCGAAGCTGTACGAGACCGACATGCACGACCTGATCCGCACACTGGGCCTCGCGTCGCCGGAAGGGCATCCGGCGACCGCCTGACGCACAGGGCCTGCCGGTGCCTTCCGGGCACCGACAGGCCCTGTCACGTTTCCGCGGTGTCGGGCGTCGGAGGTCGGGTGCCGGCCTCAGGCGAAGAAGCCGTGCACCTGTCGCAGCCGGCCGTCCTCGATGAGGACCGCGTCGTACCCCCTGGCCACCGGGGCGTCCACGCCCGCCGGTCCGAGCTTCCAGGAGAAGAGCGCGGTGCCGTGGTGCGAACCGATCAACTCCCCGAGGCTGAAGACCAGGTCGCCGAACTTCTTCCGTTCCTGGCCGATGTAGACAGTGATGTCCTCGGGTCCCGTGGCCGCGACATTGGGATCGATGTAGTCCCCGTCTCCGGTGAACAGTTCCCCGGCGAGCTCACGACGCCTGATGTCGTCCGTCTCGTTCCACAGGCCGATGTACCGCTGGACGAGGTCGAGAACGTCCTGGCTCACTTGACCTCCCCCAGCGTCACGGGCAGCTCCGCGAGGCTGCGGATGGCCAGCGCGCCGTTCGTGCGCGGGGTCTCGGTGACCAGCTCGACGTCGTACGCGGTCAGTGCGTTGAGCCCTACCTGGGTGAGCAGCCTGGCGATCGGAGCGGCCACGCAGAAGTGGATGCCGTGGCCGAAGACGAGGTTGCGGCTGGGCGTACGGGTCAGGTCGAGGTCGGCCGCGTTCGGGTAGAAGGCCTCGTCCCGGTTGGCCGCGCCGAGGAGCAGGAAGACCTCGTCGCCCGGCTCGACGGACACACCGTTGATCTCGGCGGACTCCAGGACCGTGCGGTTGGCGAGCTGCACCGCGGAGTCGTACCGCATCAGCTCCTCGACCGAGTTGGCGACCTTGTCCGGGTTGGCGCGGAACCACTCCAGCTGTGCGCGGTGGCGCAACAGGCCCAGTGCGCTCAGCCCCATCATCGCCTGCGGGGCGCTGAAACCCGCGAGGAAGATGTTGGCGGCTGTGGTGAGCAGCTCGGTCTCGTTGAGCTTCTCACCGTCCTGCTCCACCGCGACGAGCTCGCTCATCAGGTCGTCGACCGGCTTGGCGCGGCGCTGCTCGATCAGCTCGACGGAGATCTCGACGAAGCCCTCACGGGCCTCCATCCTGGTCGCGAGCTCCGCCTCGTTGAGGGTGTACTCGGGGTCGAGGCCCCGGCCCGCGTCGTTGGCGAAACCGATGCAGCGCTCCAGGTACTTCTCGGGCACGCCGACCAGGACGTTCAGCACATAGGCACCGAGCGGGCGGAAGTACTTCGATGCGAGGTCGATCTCGCCGGAGCCGTGCTCCGTCCGCAGCGCGGCCAGCAGATCGGCGGCGTACTTCTCCGCCTGCGGCCGTACCCGCTCCACGGTCCGCGGCGTGAACACCTTGTTCACCAGGGACCGGATACGGGTGTGGTCCGGCGGGTCCATGAACATGAAAGCGCGACGGAGCCCCTCATCGGTGGGTATGAGGGTGTCCTGCACCCCCGCACCGTCGCCGCGTCCGAAGCGCGGATCACGCATCAGGTCGGAGATCTCCTTGTAGCCCAACACGGCGACACCGGCAGAGGTGCGGATGACCTGGCCGTGCTCCGCGCGCAGCTTCTCGTAGACCGTGTACGGGTCCGAGTGGTACTCCGGGTCGAAGGGGTCGTACGGCAGCACCTCGGGTGCGTCGGACGAGGGAATGACGTCGGACTGTGTCATGTGACCGATCCTGTCTGGGAGTTGGCAAGTGACGTGATGGGGCCGATGACCTCGGAGGTCATTCGGCTGCGGGGACGAGCTCGACCGGCATGTCCAGAATCACGGTGTGCTTGTTGTTGGGCGCGTAGGTGACGGGTGCAGTCGTCCTGATCTCCGCGACCTGGTCCAGCAGCGCCTCCAGGACGAGCCGGATCTCCAGCCGGCCGACCTCGTCACCCATGCAGAAGTGGGTGCCGGTGCCGAACGACAGATGCGGGTTCGGGTTCCGCCGGATGTCGAACACATCCGGATCGGGGAAGACGTCCTCGTCCCGGTTCGCCGACGGCCACCAGAAGGTGACCTTGTCGCCGGCCTTGATCTGCGCCCCCCGCACTTCCGTGTCCCGCGTCGCGGTACGGCGGTTGTACGGATTGGGAGGGTTCCAGCGCAGCGCCTCCTCCAGCGCGCCCGGCAGCAGCGAACGGTCCTCGCGCAGTGCCTTCCACTGGTCGGGATGACCGGCGAACGCCTGGACCGCCGCGGCGATGGTGTTGCGGGGCTGCTCGAATCCCGTGATCAGGAGAAGCGTCAGGTTGGCCTCGCGCTCGTACGGGGACAGGGCGTTCTGCCCGCCCTCCGCGCTGATGTCACCGGACGCGAGGACAGCGCCCAGATCGTCGCCCGGCAGACCCCGCTTGGCGTCCAGCAGCGCCTTGAAGTAGGCCTGCATGGCGTGGAACGTGGTCGTCGAGAACTCATCGACCTTGCCGGTGCGGCGGTTGACGAATCCCAGTACCCCGCGGCCCCACTCGGCGAGCCGCTCCCAGTCCTTGCGCGGCACGCCCAGCATCAGCGCGATGGCACGCAGCGCGAACGGTTCCGCGACCTCACCCATGAAGTCCACGCTGCCGCGGGCAACGGCGTCGCCCACGAGCTCCGCAGCGATCTCCCGCAACTCGCTCTCGAGGCCTTTCGCCACCCTGCCGGTCACGGCGGGGGTCAGCAGACGCTTGATCAGCTCGTGGCGCGGATTGTCCATCATGGCGAACAGCACCCCGGCGTGCACGCCGAAAGGGAGGTCCTCCAGATGGGAACCGCCGCCGGACCGCCCGCCGCCGCCCTGCGCCGAGAACGCCGTATCGCCCCCGGCTGCCACGATGTCGGCATGCCGGGTGAGTACCCAGAAGCCTTCGCCGTCCGCAGTCGTGCCCGGGGGATGGAACAGAACCGGGGCCTCCTTCCGCAACCGGGCGAATACGTCGTAGGGGACGCCGGCGGAGTAGAGGGACTGGTCCGTGAGGTCGAAACCGCCCAGAACATCGGGGAGTTCACTCATGAGAACCTCGCATTCTTCTGCCTGTACACATCAATTCCTGATCAGGTCGTCAGAGGTTGTTCCGGCCAGCCAGCTGCCGCTCACCTTCGCGAAGTCCGGCTCGACCGGGGTGTGCAGTTCACGCCAGTGGGAGGAGACGCGGTGCAGGGCCGCGGTGCAGTGGATGTCGGCGAGTTCCTGGCCCTCGCTCTCCGCGGTGCCGGCGGTCCGGCTCGCGCGGGAGAGCACCGCGCACATGGTGAAGATCTCGGTGGCGATGCGGCCGATCAGGAGAACCGTCCGCTGCTGTGCGAACAGCTCTTCCTGGGCCGGGTAGGTGCGGATCAACGACGCGCACAGCCTGCCCAGTTCGGCCAGCTGTTGGTCGGCATGCCGCAGATGCTCCTGGTTGGCCGGCGACAGCTCCGGGTCGCCGGCCGACGCGCCGCCACCGGGCGCCGGCTGCTCGGCCTTCCCCGCGTAGTGGCGGTTCAGCAGCAGTCGGCCCGCCTGCTCGTCGAGCCGGAAGTCGATGTTCCCGGCGATCCGCAGGCCGCGTGCATCCCGGAAGGCACGGTCCAGCGGAATGGCCGGGGCACCGCGCCGTGCCTTACTGGCCGTGGTCTCGAACCCCTCGGCCGCGAGCAGCGACATCGTCCGGTCCACCACGCGCCAGCACGTGGTCGTCAGAATGTTCTTGGCCACGAACCGTTCGAACAGCTGGTCCTGAGGGCCCGGTCCGCTCAGGGTCCAGCGCACGGCGCTGTCCATCGCGAAGACGTCGGCGAGTGTGGTGGCCACGATGCGCTGCACCGAATCGTAGGAGCCGAGCTCCCGGCCGTCGACGGAGCGCCGTGCGACAAAATCGCGCGTCCAGGCAAGACAGTTCCGGGCGATCGCCAGTGCCGGGGCACCGGTGAAGTACGTGCGGCCCGTCAATGCCATCAGACCGACGAGCGGCGGGAGTTGGTCCCCGGTCGGATCCAGCAGCGCATGCTCGCGCGGGACCCGGACGTCGTCGAGGACCAGCGCCCCGTTCGGCAGCCCCCGGCTGCCCAGGTAATCCAAGGAGGAAGCCACCCGGAAGCCCGCGGCGTCCCGGGTGTCGACGAAGAACGCGCCGACCCGCCTCCGGCCGTCGGCGACCACGGTGGCCGACACCCCCAGCAGATCGGCGACGGTCCCGTGCCCGGTGAACAGCTTCCGGCCACGGAGCAGATAGGAGGAGCCGTCCTCGGTGAGCGTGGCGGTCATCGAAGGGAAGGCGTTGTTCTGTCCCGATTCATCGGTGTCGGCGAACCCGGAGACCGTCCCCTCCGCGATGCGGCGGCGAACGAAGTCCCGCAGCTCGCCGGCGGGAATCGCCGGAAGCATGGCGCCCGCGCCGACACCTGCCTGGATACCGAGGACCTGTCCGGCCGGAACCGACCAGGCGGACACCCGCTCGATGACCCGGAAGGCGTTGTACGAGGAGAGGCCGAGGCCGCCGATCTCCGGGTCCGCGCGGAGCCGGAGATAGCCCCGTTCCTGAAGTCCCGCCAGGAAGCCGTCGGGCAGCCGGCGGGTGCCGTCGACGACCTCCGGGTCCAGAACGGACTCGACGAAGTCCCCGGCCTCCTGGACGACACGGTCACCGGCGTCCCGGTCGCCGGGTTCCTGCGTGGGGAATTCCCGGAGTGAGGGCCACAAAAGCTTTCCCGCGTCGAAGCTTTCCAGGAATTCGGCTGTGGAACGCGGACGGATACCGGGGAGGCTTGAACTCATGGCCGCAAGGATTCCTTCTGCCTCGGACGTACAACGCCCGTGACCGGGCCCTTACTTGCACGCTAGTGACAGAGGGCCCCTATCGCATACCCCAGATCAGGAATGCGGAAGACCCCTACCAATTCCCGTTGCTCGCGGTGCGTGCGGCATCGAGAGCCCGTCCCCAGTCCGTCGGCCCGGCCGCCACCGCGCGCAGCGCACGCGTCCCGGCCGGACGCAGACCGATGCTCACGGCGCCCCGGGCCAGGTCCCGGTCCCCGTACAGGGCAAGCATCTTGGGAGGTCGGTCCGGAGTGCCGGGATCGGCGCGGAGCACTTCGACGCGGTCCGCCCCGGCGGTCACGCCGTACGCCTGCATCCGCCAGCCGTACTGATCCGACCAGAAGTACGGCACCGGCGCGTACGCGGTCGGCGGTGCGTCGATGACGCCGAGCGAGGCCAGGACGTTGCGTGCCACGACCGTGCCCTGCTCGGAGGCGTTCATACGGTGCTCGACCCGCATGGTCCGCCCGTAGCGCGGATGCCACCAGCGTGCCACGTCCCCCGCCGCGAAGACGCCGGGCGCCGCGGCACAGAAGGCGTCGCAGCCGACGCCGTCGGTGAGGTCGAGACCGCTTCCCGCCAGCCAGTCGGTCGCCGGGACCGACCCGACGGCCAGCACCACGACGTCCGCGGGGACCAGCTCCTGCCCGTCCAGATGGACACCGGCCACCCGGCCGCCCGCGGTCAGCAGGCCGGTCACGGTCCGGCCGGTCCGCACGCGCACGCCGTGGCGCCGGTGCTCGTGTGCGATCAGGAGGCCGAGCGAGCCGCCGAGGACCGGGGCCATCGGCTGGTCGTCGACGGTGATCAGCGTGACGTCCAGCCCCAGTCCACGTGCGGCGGCCGCCACTTCGGTGCCCAGCACACCACCGCCCACGACGGCCACCGGGCCACCGGCCACGAGGTCCTTGCGCAGCGCCAGGGCATCATCGAGGGTTCTGAGCACATGGACGCCCGCGACGCCCTCGGTGCCGGGAAGCCGACGGGGACGGACCCCGGTCGCGACGACCACCGCGGTGCAGTCGAGTTCCTCGCCCGTCCCGAGAGTCAGCCGGCGGGCCGGTACGTCCAGGGCCGTGGCCCGGACGCCGAGTCGTACGTCGAGGGAGAGCCGCTGTTCCAGGTGGCCCGGGTCACCACCCGCCTCCGAATCCGGGGGGCCGTCGCCCGCCAGGACCGCCTTCGACAGCGGCGGTCGCTCGTACGGCAGTCGTGTCTCCTCGCTGATCAGGGTCAGCGGGCCGTCGTAACCGCCCCGGCGCAGCCCCTCGGCCGCTGCCGTGCCTGCGGCCGACATCCCGACAACGACGATTCCGGCGGCGGCGCTCACCCCTCCACCTGAATGGCCATGCCGGGACACACGGCCTCCGCCTCACGAACGGCCGCGTGCCGCTCGGCCGGAGGCTCGGGGAGAAGAACCAGGACGGAGCCGTCGTCGGCCTGGTCGAAGACGTCCGGGGAAATCAGTACGCACTGGCCCGCGGCGCAGCACTTGACAGGGTCGACGGAAACGCGCATGGAAAAGACTCCTCCACGGAGAGGGAAAGGGAAGAATGAATTGCTGGACAAGAAGAGGAATACGTTGCGGCAACGGGATTGTGCGGTCCGCGCCTCAGTCCTTGATTTCGCAGATCGTGGCGCCGGAGGAGACGGAGCTGCCGACTTCGGCGGCGAGGCCCTTGACGGTGCCGGAGCGGTGCGCGTTGAGGGGCTGTTCCATCTTCATCGCTTCGAGGACGACGATGAGGTCGCCTTCCTTGACTTCCTGGCCTTCCTCGACGGCGATCTTGACGATGGTGCCCTGCATGGGGGAGGCGAGGGTGTCGCCGGAGGCGGCGGAGCCGGCCTTCTTCGCGGCACGGCGCTTGGGCTTGGCGCCGGCGGCGAGGCCGGTGCGGGCCAGGCTCATGCCGAGCGAGGAGGGCAGGGACACCTCGAGGCGCTTGCCGCCGACCTCGACGACCACCGTCTCGCGGCCCGACTCCTCGTCCGCTTCGGTGTCCGCGGGGACGGCGAAGGCGGGGATGGTGTTGACGAACTCCGTCTCGATCCACCGGGTGTGGACGCGGAACGGGTCGGCGGTGAACGCCGGGTCGGCGACGACGGCACGGTGGAAGGGGATGGCGGTGGCCATGCCCTCGACGGTGAACTCGCCCAGCGCGCGGGCCGCGCGCTGCAGCGCCTGCTCACGTGTCGCACCGGTCACGATGAGCTTGGCGAGGAGGGAGTCCCAGGCGGGGCCGATGACGCTGCCGGACTCGACGCCCGCGTCGAGGCGGACACCGGGGCCGGAGGGCGGGTTGAAGGTGGTGACGGTGCCGGGGGCGGGCAGGAACCCGCGGCCGGGGTCCTCGCCGTTGATCCGGAACTCGAAGGAGTGGCCGCGCACGGCGGGGTCGCCGTAGCCGAGCTCCTCGCCGTCGGCGATGCGGAACATCTCGCGGACGAGGTCGAGGCCGGTGACCTCCTCGGTGACCGGGTGCTCGACCTGGAGGCGGGTGTTGACCTCGAGGAAGGAGATCGTGCCGTCGGTGCCGACGAGGAACTCCACGGTGCCGGCACCGACGTAGCCGGCCTCCTTCAGGATGGCCTTCGACGCGGCGTACAGCTCGGCGTTCTGCGCCTCGGAGAGGAACGGCGCGGGGGCTTCCTCGACGAGCTTCTGGTGGCGGCGCTGAAGCGAGCAGTCACGGGTGGAGACGACGACGACGTTGCCGTGGGAGTCGGCCAGGCACTGGGTCTCCACGTGGCGGGGCTTGTCGAGGTAGCGCTCGACGAAGCACTCGCCGCGCCCGAACGCGGCGACGGCCTCACGGACGGCGGAGTCGTAGAGCTCGGGGATCTCCTCGAGGGTGCGGGCGACCTTCAGGCCGCGCCCGCCGCCGCCGAAGGCGGCCTTGATCGCGATCGGCAGGCCGTTCTGCTCGGCGAACGCGACGACCTCGTCCGAGCCGGAGACCGGGTCGGGGGTGCCGGCGACGAGCGGGGCGCCGGCACGCTGGGCGATGTGCCGGGCGGCGACCTTGTCACCGAGGTCACGGATCGCCTGCGGGGGCGGGCCGATCCAGGTCAGGCCCGCGTCCAGGACGGCCTGGGCGAACTCGGCGTTCTCCGAGAGGAAGCCGTAGCCGGGGTGGATCGCATCGGCCCCGGAGTCCTTGGCCGCCTGCAGGACCTTGCCCATGTCCAGGTAACTGGCCGCCGGAGTGTCACCGCCCAGAGCGAACGCCTCGTCGGCCGCGCGGACATGCAGAGCATCCCGGTCCGGATCGGCGTAGACCGCTACGCTCGCGATTCCGGCATCCTGGCAAGCCCGAGCAACGCGGACAGCGATTTCGCCACGGTTGGCGATGAGCACCTTGCGCATGATTCTCCCAGTCACCTCCGTCGCTGTCATGACGCGTACTTCCAGGAACCCGCCGGAGTACCGAACCTGCGGCCGGTGCGGCCCCAGGTCACCTTCGCGGGTGTGGCGGCAAGGGAACCGGCAGACGATTCGGGCTGCTGGCCGACTGTCATCAACACGGCCAGCACCGCGGCCAGTTCCTCCTGACTCGGGTTGCCGTGCAGCACTTTCAGAGCGTTCATCTCTTCGCCTTCACGCAGGGGGGTTGCCGTGTTTGCGGGACGGGAGGTCCGCGTGCTTCGACCGCAGCATGGCCAGTGAGCCGATCAGCGCGGCACGCGTGTCGCGCGGATCGATCACGTCGTCGACCAGCCCGCGCTCCGCCGCGTAGTAGGGGTGCATCAGTTCCGACTTGTACTCCTTGATCTTCTGCTGCCGTACCGGCTCGGGGTCCTCGGCACCGGCGATCTCGCGGCGGAAGATGACGTTGGCCGCGCCCTCCGCACCCATGACGGCGATCTCGTTGGTCGGCCAGGCCAGGGAGATGTCCGTACCGATGGAGCGGGAGTCCATGACGATGTACGCGCCGCCGTACGCCTTGCGCACCACCACGGAGATCCGGGGCACGGTCGCGTTGCAGTAGGCGTACAGCAGCTTGGCGCCGTGCCGGATGATGCCGCCGTGCTCCTGGTCCACACCCGGCAGGAAACCCGGCACGTCCACCAGGGTCACCAGGGGGATGTTGAAGGAGTCACACGTGGTGACGAAGCGCGCGGCCTTCTCGCTCGCATGGATGTCCAGCACACCGGCCATGGAGGAGGGCTGGTTGGCGACGATGCCGACCACGTGACCGTCGAGCCGGGCGAAGGCGCAGATGATGTTGGTCGCCCAGGCGGAGTGCACCTCGAAGTAGTCGCCGTCGTCGACGACTTCCTCGATCACGGCCCTCATGTCGTACGCCTGGTTCGCGTCGGCGGGCACGAGGTCGAGCAGTGCGTCGTTGCGGCGGTCCGCGGGATCCGAGACGGGGGCGACCGGCGCCATCTCGCGGTTGTTCTGCGGCAACAGGGAGAGCAGGTAGCGCACTTCCTCGAGGCAGGTCTCCTCGTCGTCGTACGCGAACCCTGCGACGCCGGAGACAGAGGCATGGACGTCCGCGCCTCCGAGGCCGTTCATGGTCACCTCCTCACCGGTCACGGTCTGTACCACGTCGGGTCCGGTGATGAACATCTGCGAGGTCTCGCGCACCATGAAGACGAAATCGGTCAGGGCCGGTGAGTACGCCGCACCGCCGGCGCACGGTCCGAGCATCACGCTGATCTGCGGAATCACACCGGAGTTACGGGTGTTGCGCTGGAAGATCCCGCCGTAGCCCGCGAGGGCGGTCACGCCTTCCTGGATCCGTGCGCCGGCGCCGTCGTTGAGACTCACCAGAGGAGCGCCCGCGGCCTCGGCGAGATCCATCAGCTTGTGGATCTTGGCGGCGTGGGCCTCTCCCAGGGCGCCGCCGAAGACACGGAAGTCGTGCGCGTAGACGAACACCGTCCGCCCGTGCACGGTGCCCCAGCCGGTCACGACGCCGTCCGAGTGGTGGCGCTTCCTCTCGAGCCCGAAGCCGGTCGCCCGGTGGCGGCGCAGGGCCTCGATCTCCTGGAACGACCCCTTGTCCAGCAGAAGGCCGATCCGCTCCTGCGCGGTCAGTTTGCCGCGCGCGTGCTGCCGTTCCGTAGCCTGCGGATCCGGCCCCTGCCGGGCCAGTTCCTTGAACGCGTGCAGTTCGTCGATGCGTTCCTGGGTTGTCACGGTGTACCTCCTGCAATCGGTTGGGGGCGGGCCGGGTCAGGCCGCCGCATCGGCCAGCAGGCGCTGCGCCCGCTCCCAGTCGGCGGGCGTCCGCCCGCTCGCGGCGACATAGCCGTCCGGCCGCAGCAGCACGAACCCCGCTGTGCCGCGGCGCACATGGCTGTGGACCACCAGACGCGGCCACAGACCGGAAAGCGCCCGGCCGCGCCGCAGCGGATCCCCGCCCGCGGAGCCCAGCGTCAGGAGCCGGTAGCGGTCGGGGTCCTGCGAGGACGTCGCCCAGTGGGGCGAACGGGTACCGACGGCCGGAAGCCGGTGACCCGTGAATGCGGGCAGGCGCCGACCGGAGGACTCCGGGTCCGGATAGCGGACCCGCCAGCCCGCGAGCAGCGGTGCGAACCAGCGCCGCAGGACTCCCGCGCTCTCCAGCGTGCTCCACGCTGTGTTGCGGACGCGTGCGGCCGCCGGTCCGAGAGTGAAGATCCGCAGGAACTGGCGCGTGTTGTGGACGATCTGCTCGGCGGCGAGCAGCCGCTCCGGCCCGTAACTGTCGAGGACGGAAGGCCGCAGGGTGCCGTTTACGGCTCCGGCCAGCTTCCAGACCAGGTTGTGCACGTCCTGCAGGCCGAGGTTGAGACCCTGGCCGCCGATGGGGGAGTGGGTGTGGGCGGCGTCGCCCACGAGGAAGCACCGCCCCGCGCGGAACTCGGCCGCGATCCGCTCCTGGCTGCTGAAGCTGTTGACCATGTCGAGGGATTCGACACGCAGCCCACCGGGCCCGCGCTCGTCCAGGAGCAGCTGTACCCCTTCCTGGGTGAGCGGGTGGCCGGCGGGGACGGCCGCCGATATCCGGACCCGGTTGCCGGGCATCGACGCGAAGACGACGGAACCACTGCGGCCCAGGAAGTAGTGGACCGCGTCGTCCGCGGGGCGCCCCTCGATCCGGCCCTCCGCGAGGAGGAAGTTCACCGGCACCTCGGCGCCGACGAATTCGATGCCCAGGTGTTCCCGCACGGGGCTGCGGACACCGTCCGCAGCGATCAGCCAGTCCGCCTCGATGCGCACCGGCCCGTCGGGACCGTCGGCGCGGACGGTGACCACATCGTCGGCCGGGGCCACCTCCGTGACGGTGACGCCTCGTTCCACGCGTCCGCCGAGCTCCTTGAGCCGGTGTTCGAGCAACTCGCAGGTGATCTCCTGCGGCAGCATCAACGGTTCATTGAGCGCCCCGAGTTCGACCGTCAGCGTCCGCCCGCCCGCAAGGTGGTACCGGTTCGACCTGATGCGCAGCCCACGCTGCTCAGCCTGCTCCGCCACCCCGAGCTCGCGGAAGATCCGCAGCGTCGGCGCATGCAGCTGGACAGCGCGCGAACCGACGTGCGGAGAGTGCTGGGCCTCCACGACCCGGGCGCGCACACCCCGCTGCCACAGTGCGCACGCGGCGGCCAGGCCGACCGGCCCGGCGCCCACGATCAGTACCGGAACTCGCTGTGTCATGTCGTCCGCCGCTCCTGGCTCGTTGTGGGTGCTGCTGCCGGGGCTCATGCCTGTTCCGGTGCTTCGAGGGCGGCCAGCCAGTGGCCGACGGTCCGTGCCGCGTCCCCCGCGTGCTCCTCGATCATCGAGAAGTGGTCGCCGGGCACATCGGCCGTGTACGGGATCCGCCACGACGACAGCCGGCCGGCACCGTCCGCCTCGCCCGCCCCCGGCACCGGCTCGACCGGCCGGGCCAGCAGCACCGGCGCCTTGACGGCCGTGGGCCGCCAGCCGTCGAGCAGGCGCAGATAGCCGCTCATCGCAGTCAGCCGGGCATCCTCGAAGCTGCCGAACTCCGTCAGCCTCCGGGCCATCCCCGCCATCAGCGCGTGCTCGGTACCCGCCAGGGCCGCTTCCCCCGGTACGAAGGTGTCGAGCAGCACGAGGGCGTCGGGGAAGACCCCGGACTCCTCCAGTCTGCGTACGGCCTCGTGGGCGATGACCCCGCCCGACGAGTAGCCGACGAGGACGAACGGTTCGCCGTCCGTGCACCGCCGCACCGCCTCCGCCGACGCCTCGGCAATCGCGTCGAGCGATGCGGGCAGTTGCTCCCCGTCCCTGAATCCGGGCAACGACAGCGCGAACACGCCGCGTTCACCGGCGAACGGCGCCGCGAAGCGGGCGAACTGGTGCGGTCCGGAGGTCGCGAGGACCGTCGGGAAGCACAGCAGCCGCGGCGCGCCGGATCCTTCCGAGAGGCGCACCACCTCAGGAAGCCGGGGCTGTTCCGGTGTGAACACCGTGCGCTCCTGCGTGAGGTCGGCCAGGCGCGCCATGAACCCCTCGCCCGTGCCGCTCTCATAGGCCTGCGCGAACTGCGCGCCCAGCCCCGCGGTTCCCGCTCCGGCGTCTCCCGCACCTGCCAGCTGTTCGTCGAGATGGCGAGCCAGGGCCTCGGGGGTCCGCCGGTCCAGGATCACCCGGGCCGGCAGCCGCAGCCCGGTCGCGGCGTCCAGCCTGTTGCGCAGAGCCACCCCGGTCACCGAGTCCATGCCCAGCTCCAGGAACTCACGCCGGGCCACGACCGCGGCCGGGTCCGAGTGGCCGAGTACCGCCGCGAGTTCGCCCCGTACCAAGTCGAGCAGGAGCTCGTGACGCTGCGCCGGAGACAGCCCGGGAAGCCGTCCGACGATGCTCCTCGTACGGTCCGCCGAAGCCGCGCCGGTCTCCCTACGGATCTCCCTGACCTGAGGGATCTCCGAGATGAGGGAGCTCTGCCCGGTGCCGTCGAAGACCCGTGTGAAGCGGTCCCAGACGATGTCGGCGAGAACGATCGTCGCGCCCGCGGGACTGAGCGCACGCTCGAACGCGGCCAGTGCCGGAGCCGGACGCAGAAGGGGAAGCCCGCGCCGGCCGAGGCGCTCACGCCGGGCCTCCTCGAGGGCGGCGGCGGCAGGTTCGTCCGGCTCGCTCTCCCATATGCCCCAGGCTTGCGCCGTGGCGGGCAGCCCGCGGGCCCTGCGGTGCGCCGCCAGAGCGTCGAGGTGGGCGTTGGCAGCCGCGTACCCGGCCAGGCCGAGCCCGCCGCCCAAGGTGGCGGTGATCGACGAGAACAGTACGAAGGCCGTCAGTCCGGCGTCCGCCGTCAGCGCATGCAGGTTCTCGGCCCCGAGCACCTTGGTGCGCAGCAGGTGTTCCAGGCTCTCACCGGTCAGTGTGTCCAGCGGAGTGTCCTCCAGCAGCCCCGCCGTGTGCACGACCGCGGCCAGGGGCGCTTCCTCAGGTACGTCGGCCAGCAGCACCGCCAGCGCGTCCCGGTCGGCCACGTCGCACGTGGCCACGGTCACCTCGGCACCCAGGGCGGTGAGTTCGGCCTTCGCGTCGGCCACCGATTCCGGCGCGGTGCCTGGGTCGGTGGTCAGGAGCAGACGGGCGTTCCCCCTTTCTGCCAGCAGACGGGCCACATGCCTGCCCATGCCCTCGACACCGCCCGTGATCAGGACGGTTCCGCTCTCCCGGAAGGCGGTACCGGAGCCCGCAGCGGGCCCGGGGGCCGGTACGAGACGCCGTACGAGCACGCCTCCGGGACGCAGCGCCGCCTGGGTCTCGCCGCCCGTCGCCGCGAGCAGCGAGACCAGCCGGGCGAGCGTCCGGTCGTCCAGCTCGTCCGGCAGATCGATCAGGCCGCCCCAGACCTGCGGAGTCTCGATCGCGGCGATCTGTCCCAGGCCCCAGATCTGGGCCTGCTCCGGGCTGTTGACCCGGTCGCGGGGGTCGGCCGGGACCGCGCCGCGCGTCAGCGACCACACCGGTGCGGCGAACGGTGCGTCGGACAACACCTGCAGGAGCAGCACCGTACCGGCGAGAGCGGGTCCGGCCGCCGTGCCCCGCCCGGCAACCGGTCCGAACGGCAGCAGAGAGACGATGCCCGCCACGCTCCCGCCGCCCGCCGCGTCCGCCAGCCGGCGCGCCAAGACCTCACGGCCCTCCGCCACGTCCACCTGAACCGGCAACGGGTGCCCGCCCGCATTCCGCACGGCACCGGCAACAGCCTCGGCCGCCTCCTCCGCGTCGCTGCCCGCCGGACGGACCAGCAGCCACTTGCCGGACAGCAGCGCCTGGGCCGGCTCGGCGGCGGGGCGCCACACCGCCTGATAGCGCCACGCGTCGGCGGCGCCGATCTCCTTGCTGTCGCGCCGCCACGAGGACAGTGCGGGCAGCAGCTCGCCGAGGGCCGTGGGGTCCGTCAGACGCAGGGACGAGGCGAGTCCAGCCAGGTCCTCGCGCTCCACGGCATCCCAGAAGGCCTCGTCCACGGACCGCGTGCCGGTGCCCGACGCGGCTCGGCCGTCGGCCGGGTCCACCCAGTAGCGGCGCCGCTGGAAGGGGTACGTGGGCAGCTCGACCGCCGTACGGCCGGTGCCGAACACGGACCCCCAGCCGACCGGCAGCCCACGGACGTACGCCTCCGACAGCGACTGGAGGAACCTCTTCGGATCACCGCTGCCGCGCCGCAGGGTGCCGGTCACCAACGCCTCCGCGCCGGCGTCCTCGACGGTCTCCTCCACACCGAGCACCAGCACCGGGTGCGCGCTCGACTCGACGAACACGTCGAAGCCGTCCTCCAGCAGGGTACGGACGACCGGCTCGAAATTGACCGGCCGCCGGCAGTTCTCGAACCAGTAGCCGGCGGTCAGCTCCGGGCCGTCCAGCACCTGGCCCGTCACCGTCGAATACAGCGGAATGCTTCCCCTGCGCGGCTGTACGAACGCGAGCAGATCGGCGAGGCGCTCACGCAACGGGTCGACCTGCGCGCAGTGCGAAGCCACGGTGGCGGGCACGATCCTGGCCCGGATCTCACGCGCCGTCAGTGCCGCCACCAGGTCCTGGAGAGCCTCGGGCTCACCGGCCACCGTCACCAGCCGCGGGCTGTTCACGCCGGCGACGGCCAGCCGGTCCCCGTACGGCTCCAGCCAGCCGTCCATCTCCTTTCGGGACAGCCCGACCGATGCCACGGCCCCGTGTCCCATCAGCTCGTCGGCGAACAGCTGCGACCGCAGGACGACGATGCGCGCGGCGTCCTCGAGGGTGAGCGCACCCGCGACACAAGCCGCCGCTATCTCTCCCTGCGAGTGCCCGACGACGGCGTCCGGCTCGACTCCGTGGTGGCGCCACAGCGCGGCCAGCGACACCATCACCGAGAACAGAACCGGCTGGACGACCTCGATGCGGTCCATCGACGGCGCGCCTTCACGCTCGCGCAGCACATCCTCGACCGACCAGTCGACATGGGCCCCGACAGCGGCGTCGCACGCGCGCAAGCTTTCCGCGAACACCGGCGCACCGTCGATCAGGTCCACCGCCATGCCCGTCCACTGCGAGCCCTGTCCCGGAAAGACGAAGACCGTCTTCCCGCGCTCCCTGGCAACGCCGGCGACCAGACGTACCGACGACTCGCCACGGGACAGCGCCTCCAGCCCCGCGGCCAGCTCGGTCGCGTCGCCGCCCAGGACGACAGCCCGGTGGTCCAGAGCCGACCGGGTCGCCACGAGCGAGTGGCCCACATCTGCCGGCGACAGCTCGGGGCGGGCGTGCAGGTGAGCACGCAACCGGGTCGCTTGTGTCCGCAGCGCCGCATCACCGCGCGCCGACAGCAGATAGGGGACCACCGGAAGCACCGCGGGCTCCGCCGGCTCGTCACCGGCACCCGCCCGCTCGTCCTCCGCGCGCGGGCCCTGTTCCAGGACCACATGGGCGTTGGTGCCGCTCATGCCGAACGCCGAGACTCCTGCGCGGCGTACCCGGCCCGTCTCCGGCCACGCCTGCCGCTCGGTCAGGAGCTCGACCGCCCCCGAGTCCCAGTCGACGAAGGGCGACGCCTCGTCCGCGTGCAGCGTGCGGGGCAGAAAACCGTGCTGCATCGCCTTGACCATCTTGATGACGCCGACGACTCCGGCGGCTGCCAGCGTGTGCCCGACGTTCGACTTCACCGACCCCAGCCACAAAGGCTGTCCGGAGTCCCGGCCCTCCCCGTACGTGGCGAGCAGGGCCTGCGCCTCGATCGGGTCACCGAGCCTCGTACCGGTGCCATGGGCCTCCACCGCGTCGACGTCGGCGGGGGCGAGACCTGCCGAGGCGAGCGCCGATCGGATGACACGCTGCTGGGACGGCCCGTTGGGGGCGGTCAGCCCGTTGCTGGCCCCGTCCTGATTGACGGCGCTGCCCCGCAGCACCGCCAGGACGTTGTGGCCGTTGCGGAGTGCGTCCGACAACCGCTCCACCACCAGCACGCCCACGCCCTCGGCGAAGCCCGTACCGTCCGCGCCCGCACCGAACGCCTTGCAGCGCCCGTCGGGTGAGAAGCCCCGCTGGCGGCTGAAGTCCACGAAACCGGTGGGAGTGGCCATCACCGTGACACCTCCGGCCAGTGCCAGTGAGCACTCGCCCCGGCGCAGCGCCTGCGCGGCCAGATGGAGTGCCACCAGTGAGGACGAACAGGCGGAGTCGACGGTGACGGCCGGACCCTCCAGCCCGAAGAGGTAGGAGACCCTCCCCGACAGCACACTGGCCGCCGACCCCGTCATCCGGTACGCCTCGATCTCCTCCGGTGCCGAGGTGAGCAACACCTGGTAGTCGGAGGTGACACAGCCCGCGTAGACACCCGTGCTGCTGCCACGCAGCGTGGCCGCGTCGATGCCCGCCCGTTCGAAGGCTTCCCAGGACGCCTCCAGGAACAGCCGCTGCTGGGGGTCCATGGCCAGAGCCTCGCGCGGCGAGATCCCGAAGAACTCGGAGTCGAACTCACCGGCGTCGTACAGGAATCCACCGCTCCTGGTGTACGACTTGCCCGGCCGGTCCGGCTCGGGGTCGTAGAGCCCGTCCACGTCCCAGCCGCGGTCGGCGGGGAACTCCGAAATCGCGTCCGTACCGGACTCGACCAGATCCCACAGATCCTCCGGCGACCGGACGCCGCCGGGGAGACGGCAGCTCATCCCGACGATCGCGATCGGTTCGGAGGCGGAGTCCTCGGCCTCCTGGAGCTTCAGCCGGGCGTCGCGCAGCTCGACCGTGACCCGCTTCAGATAGTCCCGCAGCTTCTTTTCGTCAGACATCGTGTTCCTCGCTGGTTCAATGCCGTGGTGCTCGGCGGACATCGGGTCAGGGCGTGCCGAGTTCGGAGTCGATGAGGTCGAAGAGGTCGTCGTCGTCCTCCGCCTCCCGGAGTCGGTCCGCAAGCTCGTCGGTCGATCCCGTCACCGGGACCGCGGTGGCTTCCAGGCCGGACAACAGGGTCCTGAGCCGGGCCGCGGCCCGGTCCCGCACGCTTCCGTCGGCCGCCGACCAGGCGTCCCCCAGCCGGTCCACCTCCTCGTCGAGGGAGGCCACCGGGATGTCCGGGGCGAGCGCCGCACCGATGTGTGCCGCCAGGTCCGCCGGCGTGGGGTGGTCGAACGCCAGCGTCGCCGACAGCTTCAGGCCGGTGGCCGCGTTCAGCTTGTTCCGCAGGGTCACGGCAGCCAGTGAGTCGAAGCCGAGCTCCTTCAGCGAGCGCCGCGGTTCCACAGCCTCCTTGCCGGAGTGCTTCAGGGCGGCAGCGATCTCGGTACGCACCAGGTCGAGTACCCGGCGCTCACGCTCCTGGCCGGACAGCGAGCCGAGGGTCACGGCCAGGCTCTCGTCGGCCGCTGGTTCGGCAGCCGGCTCCGAGGTCGCCGTCACCGCGTCGGCACGTGACCGCGACGGCTCTGAGAGCCGTCGCCGCCAGGCCGACAGCACGGACAGCGCCTCACCCAGGACCGAGGCGTCCTCCGCGCCCACCGTGGCCGCCAGGGATTCGAGGTCCTCACGCTCGACGGCTTCCCAGAATCCGGCTTCGACGGAACCGGTGGGCGCCACCGTGTCGGGAGCCTCCATCCAGTAGCGCCGGCGCTGGAACGGGTAGCCGGGAAGGCCCACCAGCGGCTGCGCCGCCGAACCGGCGTACACCGCACTCCAGTCGACCTCGGCGACACCACGTACGTGGGCCTCGGCGACGGCGGCCGCGAACGTCTCCACCTGCGGATGTCCACGGCGCAGCGTCGGTACGAGAACCGGATCGGGTCCGGCCGGGCCGGTCAGCGAGTCCTGCGCCAGCGCGGTGAGGACGGCGTCGGGTCCGAGTTCGAGGTAGGTGGTGACGCCTGCCTGGGCGAGGGTGGTGATGCCGTCGTGGAAGCGGACGGTTTCGCGGACGTGGCGTACCCAGTAGTCGGGGGAGGTGAGCTGTTCGGTGGTTGCGGTGGTGCCGGTGACGTTGGAGATGACGGGGATCTGTGGAGCCTGGAAGTTGAGGTTCTCGATGGTGGCCCGGAATTCGTCGAGCATGGGGTTCATGTGGGGGGAGTGGAAGGCGTGGCTGACGCGTAGGCGGCGGGTTTTGATGCCTTGTTCGGTGAGGGTGGTTTCGAGGTTCTCGAGGGTGGTGCGGTCGCCGGAGAGGACGGTGGAGGTGGGTCCGTTGACGGCGGCGATGGATACGTGGTGTTCGTGTCCGGTGAGGTGGGGGGTGATGTCGTCTTCGGCTGCGAGGGCGGAGAGCATGGTGCCGTTGGCGGGGAGTGCCTGCATGAGGCGGCCTCGGGTGGCGACGAGGGTGCAGGCGTCGGCGAGTGAGAGGACGCCGGCGGCGTGGGCGGCGGCGACCTCACCGATCGAATGGCCCATCAGATGGTCGGGTCGCAGCCCCCAGGACGTGGCCAGTCGGAAGAGCGCCACCTCGAGAGCGAACAGCGCTGCCTGGGTGTAGGCCGTCTCGTCGAGCAGCTCAGCCTCTTCCGACCCTTCCGTCGAGAAGATGATGTCCATCAAGGGGCGGTCCAACTGCCCGTCGAACGCCGCACAGATGGCATCCATCGCCTCGGCGAAGACGGGGTAGGCGTCGTACAACTCCGCCCCCATACCCGGGCGTTGACTGCCCTGCCCGGTGAACAGGAAGGCGAGCTTGCCGCCGTCGACGACTCCCTCACCTTCCGGGCTCCGCACCAGGCCGGGGGCGGAGCCGCCGGTGGCGAGAGCCACCAGGCCCGACATCAGCGACTCGTCGTCGGTGGCGAGGATGACGGCTCGGTGGTCGTGGGCGGCGCGGGTGGTTGCGAGGGCGAGGCCGAGGTCGTGGGCGGTGGTGTCTGGGTGTGCCGTCATGTATGCCGAGAGCTGGGCGCCCTGCTGGGTGAGGGCTTCGGGGGTTTTGGCGGATATGGGGAGGAGTGTGGTGGAGGGTTTGGTGTGGGTGGGTGTGGGTGTGTTGGTGGGTGTGGTGGGGGGTTGTTCGAGGATGACGTGGGCGTTGGTGCCGCTGATGCCGAAGGAGGAGATGGCGGCGCGGCGGGGTTTGCCGGTGGTGGGCCAGGGTTGTGTGTGGGTGAGGAGTTGGACTGTTTGGGCGTCCCAGTCGATGTAGGGGGAGGGTTCGTGGGCGTGGAGGGTGGGGGGGAGTGTTGCGTGTTGGATGGCTTTGACCATTTTGATGATGCCTGCGACGCCGGCTGCGGCTTGGGTGTGGCCGATGTTGGATTTGAGGGAGCCGAGCCAGAGGGGTTGTTGGGGGGTGTGGTGTTGGCCGTAGGTGTTGATGAGTGCTTGGGCTTCGATGGGGTCGCCGAGTCGGGTGCCGGTGCCGTGGGCTTCGATGGCGTCGATGTCGGCGGGGGTGAGGTTGGCGTTGGTGAGTGCGGTGTGGATGACGCGTTGTTGGGAGGGGCCGTTGGGTGCGGTGAGGCCGTTGCTTGCGCCGTCCTGGTTGATGGCGGTGCCGCGGATGGTGGCGAGGATGGTGTGGTTGTTGCGTTGGGCGTCGGAGAGCCGTTCGAGGACGAGGACGCCTACGCCTTCGGACCAGCCGGTGCCGTCTGCTGTTGCGGAGAAGGGTTTGCAGCGTCCGTCGGGTGCGAGTCCGCGTTGGCGGCTGAATTCGATGAAGGTGCTGGGTGTGGACATGATGGTGACGCCGCCGGCGAGGGCGAGTGAGGTCTCGCCCTGGCGCAGTGACTGGGTGGCCATGTGGAGTGCGACGAGGGAGGAGGAGCAGGCGGTGTCGACGGTGACTGCCGGACCCTCCAGACCGAAGGTGTAAGAGATCCTTCCGGTGTTCACACTGCCCGTGTTTCCGGTGCCGACATATCCCTCCAGGTCCTCCGGCACGACGGGCAGGCGAGTCGCGTAGTCGTGGTACATGACACCTGCGTAGACGCCGGTGCTGGTGCCGCGGAGGGTGGTGGGGTCGATGCCGGCGTCCTCGAAGGCCTCCCAGGAGGCTTCGAGCAGCAGCCGCTGCTGCGGATCCATCGCGAGTGCCTCACGGGGCGAGATCCCGAAGAACTCGGCATCGAAGTCGGCGGCATCATGCAGGAACCCGCCCCTGCGAACGTACGTCGTGCCGGGGGCCTCAGGGTCGGGATCGTACAGCGACTCCAGATCCCAGCCGCGGTTCTCCGGGAACCCCGAGATCGCGTCTCCGCCGGAGGCCACCAACTCCCACAGGTCGTCGGGCGAGTTGATGCCCCCGGGGAAGCGGCTGCTCATTCCGACGATCACGATCGGGTCGTCATCGACGACGGTCGCGTCGGTCGCGCGGACCGCTGAGTCGGCCACCGTCCCGGATCCCGTGTTGTCGATTTCGGTGCGCAGGAGTTGGGCGACGGCGAGGGGGCTGGGGTAGTCGAAGACGAGGGTGGCCGGGAGGCGTAGTCCGGTGGTCTTGTTGAGGCGGTTGCGTAGTTCGACGGCGGTGAGTGAGTCGATGCCGAGTTCCTTGAAGCCCCGGCGCCCGTCGACCGCCTCCGAACCGGAGTAGCTCAGCGCTGCCGCGACCTCGGTCCTCACCAGATCCAGCAGGAAGTCGTCCCGCTTCTCCGGGGTGAGGCCGGCCAGCCGTTGCGTCAGCGAGCCGGCGGACGCAACGCCGCCCGACTGCGCTGCTCGGCGCGCGGTCGTCCGGATCAGCCCGCGCAGGACGTACGGAATCTCACCGCCCTGGGACCGGAGTCCCGTGGCGTCGAGCACCATCGGCACCACATCGGGCAGCCCCGATGTCAGCGAGGTGTCGAACAGCTCCAGACCGTGTGCCGGCTCCAGCGCCCCGATGCCCGTGCGGGACAGACGGGCCAGATCGGCCTCGCTGAGTGCCGCGGCCATGCCTCCGTCGGACCAGGGCCCCCAGGCCAGGGACACGGCGGGCAGCCCGAGGCTCCTGCGGTGGTGGGCCAGCGCGTCCAGGTAGGAGTTGGCGGCAGCGTAACTCCCCTGCCCCGCGGTGCCGTAGGTGCCGGCCACCGATGAGAAGAGGGCGAAGGTGGTGAGGTTGTGGTGGCGGGTTGCTTGGTGGAGGTTCCAGGCGGCGTCGGTTTTGGGGCTGAGGACGGTGGAGACGCGTTGGGGGGTGAGGGTGGTGAAGATGCCGTCGTCGAGGATGCCTGCGGCGTGGATGACGGCGGTGAGGGGGTGTGCGGTGGGGATGGTGTCGAGGAGGTTGTCGAGTGCGGTTGGGTCGGTGACGTCGCAGGCGGCGAGGGTGATGTGGGCGCCGAGGTTTGTGAGTTGGTCGTGGAGTTGTTGGGCTCCGGGGGCGTTGTTGCCTCGGCGGCTGACGAGGAGGAGGTGGCGCGTGCCGTGGTGGGTGATGAGGTGGCGGGCGAGGAGTCCGCCGAGTGCTCCGGTGGCGCCTGTGATCAGAACCGTGCCCTCGGGATCGAAGGGTGTCTCGGTTGCTTCGGTTGCTTCCGGTGTGGTGAGGCGGGTGAGTCGTGGGGTGAGGAGCTTCCCGTTGCGGAGGGCGAGTTGGGGTTCGGTGGTGGTGAGGGCGGTGGGCAGGATGGTTTCGAGGTTGGTGGGGTGGTCGAGGTCGAGGAGGATGATGCGGTCGGGGTTTTCGGTTTGTGCGGTGCGCAGGAGTCCCCAGGCGGCGGCTCCTGCCAGGTTGTGGGTGTCTTCGTCGGGGGTGGTGGCCATGGCGTTGTGGGTGACGACGACGAGTCGTTCGTGGTCGGGGCGGTCTTCGGCCAGCCACTGCTGGGCGTGTGCCAGTGCGGTGTGGACTGTGTCGTGGACGGGTTCTCCGGTGGGGAGCTGAACGACGGTGGCACCGGCGATGTCCTCGGTCGTCGGACCGGTTGCGGTTGTGGCCGGCACCCACTCCACCCGGAACAGAGCATCGTGCTGGGCCGACCGGGCGACGCCCTTGAGCTGCTCGGAGGAGGCGGCACGCAGAGTAAGTGAGTCGACCTGGGCGAGCGGCTGCCCGGTGGCGTCGGCCAGGAGCAACGAGACCGCGTCCGGACCTGCCTTGGCCAGCCGCACGCGTGCGGCGGCGGCACCCTGGGCGTAGAGCCGGACACCGCTCCACGCGAACGGCAGCCGCAGATCGTCGGACGCCGGCAGCACGCCGAGTTCGATGGCGTGCAGGGCCGAGTCCAGGAGAGCCGGATGCAGACCGAACGCGCCCGCCGACTCCGACTGATCGTCCGGCAGCACGATCTCCGCGAATACCTCGGCACCGCGCTGCCAGACCGACCGCAGCCCCTGGAATGCGGGGCCGTAGTCGAAGCCCTTCGCGGCCAGCGTTCCGTACCAGCCGGTGAGGTCCACCGGCTCCGCGTCCGTCGGCGGCCAGACGTCGAGCGCGTCCTGGTTGCCGGACCGGGCGTCGAGGACGGACTGCGCGTCCGGGACGAGTACGCCCGTGGCGTGCCGTACCCACTGCTGATCGGCCGCATCGTCCTCTGCACGCGAGTGAACGCTGAACGAGCAGTGTCCCGACCCGTCCGGTTCACTCACCGAGACCTGTACCTGCACGCCACCGGACGAGGGGAGCACCAGCGGTGATTCCAACGTCAGTTCATCCACGGCCTGGCAGCCGACGAGGTCTCCCGCGCGGATCGCCAGCTCCACCAGGGCCGTGCCCGGGAAGAGGACTGTGTCCAGCACGGCATGGTCCGCCAGCCACGGGTGCTCGTCCAGGGACAGCCGGGAGGTGAGTACCAGACCGTCGGCGTCCGCCAGGTACACGGCCGCACCGAGCAACGGGTGTCCGGCTGGGCGGAGGCCCAGTCCGGTTGCCGAGGCGTCGGCGCTGCGCGAGGCATCGTGACTCAGCCAGTAGCGCTTGCGCTGGAAGGGGTAGGTGGGGAGGTCGAGGACCTGGGGTGTGTGGTGGGTGCCGTGGACGGCTTTCCAGTCGGGGGTGGTTCCGCGTGTCCAGAGGTGTGCGAGGGCGGTGTTGAGGGTGGCGGGTTCGGGGCGGTCCTTGCGGAGTGTGGTGAGGAAGGCGGGTTCGGTGCCGGTGGTGGTGTCGGGGATGCAGGCGCGGCCCATGGCGGTGAGGACGGCGTCGGGTCCGAGTTCGAGGTAGGTGGTGACGCCTGCCTGGGCGAGGGTGGTGATGCCGTCGTGGAAGCGGACGGTCTCGCGGACGTGGCGTACCCAGTAGTCGGGGGAGGTGAGCTGTTCGGTGGTCGCGATCGTGCCGGTGACGTTGGAGATGACCGGTATCCGGGGCGGTTGGAAGTCCAGGTTCTCGATGGTGGCCCTGAACTCGTCGAGCATGGGGTTCATGTGGGGGGAGTGGAAGGCGTGGCTGACGCGTAGGCGGCGGGTTTTGATGCCTTGTTCGGTGAGGGTGGTTTCGAGGCTCTCGAGGGTGGTGCGGTCGCCGGAGAGGACGGTGGAGGTGGGTCCGTTGACGGCGGCGATGGAGATGTGGTGTTCGTGTTCGGTGAGGTGGGGGGTGATGTGGTCTTCGGCTGCGAGGGCGGAGAGCATGGTGCCGTTGGCGGGGAGTGCCTGCATGAGGCGGCCTCGGGTGGCGACGAGGGTGCAGGCGTCGGCGAGTGAGAGGACGCCGGCGGCGTGGGCGGCGGCGACCTCACCGATCGAGTGTCCTGCGAGGTACTTCGGTCGCAGGCCGAAGTGCTCCGTCAGCCGGAACAGCGCAACTTCCAAAGCGAACAACGAGGCCTGCGTATAGAACGTCTGGTCGAGAAGCCCCTCGTCGTCGGTGAACATGATGTCGCGGAGGGAGCGTCCGAGGTGGGGGTCGAGGTGGGTGCACACCTCGTTGAGGGCTTCGGCGAAGACGGGGTGGGTGTCGTAGAGCTCTTTGCCCATGCCGGGGTACTGGCTGCCCTGGCCGGTGAAGAGGAAGGCGACGTCTCCGGTGACGGGTTCACCCTTGATCAGTCGGGGTGAGGTTCCGCCTGCGGCCAGCACGCTCAAGTCGTCGAGGACCTCTTCGTCGTCGGTGGCGAGGATGACGGCTCGGTGGTCCAGTGCGGCGCGGTGGACGGCGAGGGAGAGTCCGGTGTCGGTGAGGGACGCGGTCGTGGTCTTGAGCGTGTCGGCGAGGCGTCGTGCCTGGGCGCGGAGCGCTTCGGGGGTCTTGGCGGATATGGGGATCAGAGCGAACG